>NZ_JBHSBP010000015.1:0-1372 GCF_042650725.1 Micromonospora sp. GCM10011541 | reverse complement strand
GTCCTGCACCTGACTGTCCAGATCGTCAAACGCACCGAGCCGGGCTTCGTCGTCCTGCCCCGCCGGTGGGTGGTAGAGAGAACGTTCGCCTGGATCAGCAAGCATCGCCGCTGCGTACGCGACTATGAGACCAAGCCCGGCCACCACGAGGCCATGATCCACATCGCCATGATCATGACAATGTCACGCCGACTCGCCCGCACCGGCAACTGGTGGCCGAAGTTCCCGGACGCTCACTAAGAGACACAGCCGGCGTGGCTGTGGGAGGTCCGTCACCTCGGCTTGGGCGGCGGGCTGAGGCAGGGCTCGGGCGATGGTGGCCGCTTCGGTTGCTGTCGGCGCGTGTCACCTTGACCTGCTCACTACCAGTCGGCGGCCCCAATTCGTCGCCGTCCGTCAGTGCGACGGAGGCTGATCCAAGATTCGGCGGAGATTGCCACTTCAAACGCCGCAAGGTCTGGGTGCCCCCGCCGCAGCGCCGAGCCATCCACGTACAGGGTCTGGCCGTCGCACCGGTTTCGGCCGTGGATGACACCTCTACTACCTGGGCGTTTGCAAAGAGGGCGCTGCTGCCGTCCGTTCTCTCCTTGTTCACCACACTGATCGCCCACCCGCTGACCTTTCTCCGGAGCGAAGACGGGCGAGAACCCGACCAACCCTCGTGAGTTGCGGGTTTCGACTCAACTCGCCCGGGAATGCCGCCAGCGGCCCGCACCCGGCGGGGCAGCCGAACAAGGGGTTGATATGGCCTTGGCCAACGCCGCACCCGACTATTTCAAGCCCGCGGATGGAATGTTCCTCGCGACCCTGCTGATCGTCCGCGACGTGGATCGGTCCCGGGAGTATTACGAGCGGGTCTTCGGGGCCACCTGCGTACACGAGAGGAACCCGCTGATCATGCGGTTCTTCAACAGTTACATCATCATCAACGATGAGGGCGGCCCGACGGACGACAAGCCTACGGTGCATGCCAAGGCGCCAACCGATTCCAATACTTTGAGCTGCGCGATGAATGTTCGGGTCACCGATGTCCGGAAGCTCTACCGGGAGTGGAAGTCGCGTGGTGCCGACTTCCTCACCGAACCGAAGGACCACGGCACGGAGATCCGGTGCTACCTGCGCGACCCCGATGGCTACCTGGTCGAGGTCGGGCAGGGGCTCTGACCGGCCTTCCCGGACACCCAGCTCGCCCGGGACATGGCCACCCAATCCGCGCGCAAACCTAGTACCAACGCCGTTCAGTTAGGGCGGCGGTCGGCGTGTCAAGGGTCAATGCCGTTAAGTTTGTGCGTTTGGGCAGGCCAGCAGGGGGCGGGTTCAGCCAGTGGAAGCATTTGCCTCGACGAGTTCGGTGAATATCTCGGAGGGCTTC
>NZ_JBHSBP010000014.1:0-10824 GCF_042650725.1 Micromonospora sp. GCM10011541 | reverse complement strand
CAATCGACAGAAAACGATGGCCGCCACGCCGGTGACGGCCATCGTTTAACACCAGTCACCTAGACGAGTAGTTCCGAATCCCGGTCAGTGGTCGTAGGCGATCAGGGATCGGGTGACGGGTGCTCCGGTTCTGTTGTTGTGCCAGATCGCGGCAGCCATCGCGAGGAGGCGTTGAGCGATGCGGACGGCGACTCCGCCGAAGGTCCGACCGCCGTGTTGTTCGAGGTCGAGTTGGCCCTTGAGGGTGTCGTTCACCGACTCGATCAACTGTCGGACCTTCTTGAGCATCGCTTCGCCGTAGCGGGCCTTCTCGCGCTTGCGTGACGGGCGGAGCAGCTCGATGCCCTGTTCAGCCAGTTGCCGCTCGAACGTCTTGGACGAGGCAGATGTACGGCCAAGCCAGCTTCAATCTGCTCCGCAAACGGATTCTCCTGGCGCATGACCGCATCAAGCCGACCACAAGATCATCGCCAGAACCCGGCATCTCGTGGAGTACCGCCAGCATGATGCGGTAGTACCGGGGTCATCCGCCGGGTCGGGCCGAGGCAGATCCCGTCGCGGCGAGTGCGGCGCAGGCGCGTAGGTTGTTGTACTTCTGGGAGATCCGGGTCGCGTCTTTCCCACGGGCCAGCTCTGGTTGTCCGGTTTGTCGGGAGATCAGCGCCGGCACCAGTTCTGCCCTTTCGACCGCCGAGCCGTGTAGGGTCACCTTTAGAACGCCGGTATCGTTGCTGTACGCGTCGTCGCTGCGCCACAGGAAGTTGCCCAGTCCATATTGGACGAAGGTGTTGCCGATCCGACCGTCGCCGAGTAACAGGTGGGCATGGGCACCGACAATGATATTGGCTCCCGCCGTGGCCAAGTCACCGGCGAGTGCGCGCGCCTCGTCGGTCGGGCACGAGTCGCCCTCCTGGCCCCAGTGCATGTAGACGACGACAACGTCGGCCTGCTTCCGAGCGGCCTGCACTGCCGCGACCGCGCGTGGTAGGTCCCGTGCCATCGCGATGCCGGCCTGGTTGTCGGTTGCCTTCCACGACGTCCACAGTTCGAAGACCTGGCTGAAGCCGAGGAACGCGATCTTCGTACCGCGTATCTCGGTGATCCACGGAGCGAACGCCCCTGCCGCGTTGTCGCCCGCTCCAACAGTCGGAAACCGGGCGGCCTTGGCCGCATCCACGGTGTCGGCCAGCCCGACCCGCCCGTAGTCCAGTGTGTGATTGTTCGCGATCGTCGCCACGTCGATCCCGGCCGCCTTCAGCGCGTCGTACGCGCTCACTGGCGCCCGGAAGTGAAATCGTTTCGGCTCCGCGGTGCCGCGCGTCGTGACCGCGGTCTCCAGGTTGACCATCGCGACATCTGCGGCGGACAGCGTCGACGAGATCGACCCGAACGCGGTCGCCGGGTTACTCAGGAGGCGAGCCGTACGGTCGGCGAATTGCACGTCGCCCGCGAAGGCCAACGTGATCTCGGCAGCTCCAGCCGGCGACCGAGACGCCGTAACCGTGGCGGAGTGGGCGGGCGGTGTTGACGCGGTATGGCACGCGGTCAGCGCCAGGGCAGCCCCCAGCGCAATGGGAAGTCGTGACCACTTCACTCTCGGTAGCGTACGGCCGACCCGCCTGATCCGGGTCTGCTTGGCTGAGGTCGGCTGACAATTCCGCACGCTGGGGCATTACAGATACTGCCGCACGTCAGCTTCGAGATCGGCGAGGCTGCGCTGGCTGGACCTGCGCAGCTTGCGGCTGGTCAGCTCGGCGAACCACCGCTCCATACGCCCTCTCTTGCCGCGATGCGCGCCCCTGTCGCGGACCGTGAGGGCCTCCGCGACGCGTCTTGATGATCATGCCAAGCGTCTGGTGGGACGCGCCCGGTCTAGCTAGTTGTACCGGTCCTGCTCGACCGCTTCGGGTATGACGGGTTCATCGCTGTTCCCAGAGCCCCCGAAGCGCCAGAGCGCGAGCCTCGATCAGACGCATACGAGGCGCCCACTCGCCCGGCTCTGTCCAGTCGGCCTGGCCCGTAATCTGGTGAGGGTGCTTGCGGTAGAGCAGGCCGGGTTTGCCGATGAAGTAGCCATCGGCGATCACGGACACGGCAAGCAGGAGACCCGTGTCCTCGCCACCAGGAAGGGCCATCCAGCCGGCGAGCGCCAGCGCCAACTCCTTGCGGATACACAGTGTGGCCGGGTGGACCGGCAGCCGGTAGTTGTTCTGCTGGAAGTAGCTGAGGACGTGGGCGCGGTTGAACTCACCTTCGGGTGGGTCCGCGTGTTCCCACCCGATCGTCGAGCCGTCGGGCAGTAGGTCGAGCACACTTGCGGTCGTCCACCCAAGGTCGGGCGACGGCGTGAAAGCCTCGATCTCCCGAGCAAGCGCGCCTGGAGTAAGTCGGTCGTCGGCCACCGTCAACGGCCGGATCGACGAGGCGTTGACCGGCGTGGCCTGGCCCGTATGATGGCCGCCATTCCGGATCTTGCCCCGGACACCCCGGCTGACCTGGGCAGGCGCCCTCAAGATCATTCCGCGCATATTCCGCGACCTATGACAAACGGCCGCGTCCAGTGACCTACGGCTGCGCACGTTGACCAATCGAGCGCCGTAGGTATTGCCAGCTCAGGCGGCGTTTTCGCTGATCTTCAAGGTGCCCCCGGCAGGATTCGAACCTGCGACACACGGTTTAGGAAACCGATGCTCTATCCCCTGAGCTACGAGGGCGCGATGGCCCAGCCTACCTGCCAGCGGGTGCCCAGGAGCACCCAGGAGTACCCGCGTGTGCTCACGGGCGCCAGCCGCCCGCTGCTCCGACCAGCGGAGCACACATGGAGCACACCGATGCCCGCCGGTCCGACCCGTGCCAACCGCTGCCCGGCCGTGACCGCGGCCGCCCATCGGTACCCACGACTCACCGAGCACATTCCGAGCACAGCAGAGATCATCTGACACACCGACAATCGGTGCGCTGGTTCAGCGTCGGGTCGGTGCCCGGTCACCCTGCTACCAGCGGATACGGAGCATCGGACTAGTTGAGTCGGCCTGGAGCGCGGTGTCAGCGTTGCCGTTGGTCCGTTTCTCCAGGCCGCTCGCCGAACCCGCCGTGCGCGTCTCCGCGCAACGGGCTCTCCACGGTTGCTGTCGTCAGGCGTTGTCGGGTGCAGGCCAGGGGCCGGGGATCGTGCGTCGTCGGTAGCGGGTCACGGGGATGGCCGCTATCGGTCGATGCTCGGTCCCGTCCGCGGTGATGGGCAGCCACCTGCCGGTTGGCGTGGTGAATCGTCTGCGGACGGCCTTCCAGTTCCAGCGGTGTCGGTGCATCAGCATCCTGATCAGCCGTTGCCAGGCGAACCGGTCCAGGGTGTGGACGGTGTGCTTGGCGACGGCGTGCCGGAAGTAGTTGGCCCAGCCGTGAGCACTCCGGCTTTGAG
Source organism: Micromonospora sp. GCM10011541 (assembly GCF_042650725.1). NCBI lineage: Bacteria > Bacillati > Actinomycetota > Actinomycetes > Micromonosporales > Micromonosporaceae > Micromonospora > Micromonospora sp. GCM10011541. The sequence continues at coordinate 7,403 of NZ_JBHSBP010000014.1, read as the reverse complement.
GAACGCCTTCACCAGTGCCAGCACGCGTTTGTCCTTCACCCGTGCTCGGACGCGGTCCATCAACGCAGTGTGGTCGATGGAGTCGAAGCACGCTTCGATGTCCGCCGAGCACCCACCGGTACCCGTTGGTGCCGTAGAGGTGGATGTCGGCGATCGCGTCCTGGGCCCGCCGCTGGGGTCGGAAACCGTAGGAGACCGGCTCGAAGTCGGCCTCGAAGATCGGCTCCAGCACCAGCTTCAGCGCCGCCTGCACGACCCGGTCCGCCACGGTCGGAATACCGAGTCGGCGGACCTTGCCCGACCCGCCGGGCTTCGGGATCTTGCGCTCCCGCACCGGCAGTGGCCGGAACGTGCCCGCTTTGAGCCGGGCACGCAGGTCGGTCAGGAGCCCGCGGACGCCGATCGACTCCTCGACATGGTCGACGGTCAGGCCGTCGACGCCGGGAGTGCGGGCGCCCCGGTTACCAGCGACCCGGTCGAACGCCATGACCAGCGTCGCCGGGTCGTGCACGAGGTTGTGAGGTCGGACCGCAGCGCGGTGCCGGTCTTTCGACTGGTCCGTTTCTGCGGCCCGCCTCCCGAACCGGACGTGCCCGTTGGCCGAGCATCCGCTCTCCACAAGCCCCGAGGGGTGTCCGGTGATCAGTTCGCGCTCGCCCACGGCGTGGGGATCGCGGCACCCCGGTAGCGGTAGCGGGTCGTGCGCGTCCGCGTCGGGTTGAACAGCACTACGTCACCGTCGGACGGCCACCAGCCGCCCTGGCAGTAGCGGCGGCGCAGCTGCTTCCACGTCATCCCGGGGTGTTTGCGGCGCAGCCAGCCCATCACCCTGCGCCAGGTGAAGCCGCGCAGGTAGGCGAACGTCGCGCTGGACACCCCGGGCTGGAAGTAGGTGCACCAGCCTCGTAGCACCGGGTTCAGGTTGTGCAGCAATACTTCGAGCGGCTGGTTCCGGTTCAACCGGCTCAGCGTTCGCACCTTGCCCGTGACCGCCTTGACGGCTTTCTTGCTCGGGTAGGTGTAGACATAGCTCTTGGCCGTGCCTGGCTTGCGGTGACGCTGGATGCGCCAGCCGAGGAAGTCCAGGCCCTCGTCGATGTGGGTGATCACGGTTTTGGCCTGCGACAGGCGCAGTCCGACCGTGGCCAGCACCGCCGCCGCCTCGTCGCGCAACGCCTCGACGTCGACCCGTTCACCCTTCACCAGAAGCACCCAGTCGTCGGCGTAACGCGACAGCCGGAACACCGGCAGCGCGCGTTGCTGACTACGCGGAAGGCTTCGTCGGTGTCGGGTGATGCGGTCGAAGTGCTCGTCGAGCACGCTCAGCGCGATGTTGGACAGCAAAGGTGACAGGATGCCACCCTGGGGTGCGCCCTCGCGCGACTCCCGCAGGCCGGTCTCCTTGCTGAAGATCCCGGCCTTCAGGAACGCCTTGACCAGCGCCAAGACCCGCTTGTCCGTGATCCGCCGCCGCACCAGCCCCATCAGGGCGGTGTGGTCGATCTCGTCGAAGCAGGCCGTGATGTCGCCCTCCAACACCCACTCGTAGCGGTGGGGTGGACCGGCGAACGTGCGGACCTCAGCGACCGCGTCGTGCGCCCTGCGCCTCGGCCTGAAGCCGTATGAGCAGGGCAGGAAGTCAGCCTCGAAGATCGGTTCAAGGACCAGCTTCAACGCCGCCTGCACGACCCGGTCTCGCACGGTGGCGATGCCCAGTCGGCGTCGCTTGCCGCCCGGCTTCGGAATCATCCGCTCCCGGACCGGCAAGGGACGGAACTGCTGCGTCTTCAGTTGGTCGCGGATCTCGGCGAGGAATGGCTCTACGCCTCGGCGCGCTTCGATGAAGAACGCGGTATGGCCGTCCACGCCGGCCGACCGGGCACCCCGGTTGCCCCGCACCCGCTGCCATGCGACCAGCAGGAACGCGGGGTCATGGACGAGGTTGAACACATCGTGGAACCGGCGATCCGGATCGTCGGTCGCCCACCGGTGCAGCTTGGCCTGGATCTTCTGTACCCGCAGCTCAGCCGACCCCAGCAAGGGCCACTCCAGCTGCGGCGCGCCGGAATTCACCAGCAGCCTCCAGACATTCCAGCATCCGCACTGCCAGCTTGCTGGCCCCCTTCGCCATGTGGACGGCTTTCCCGCCCTCGGACTACTACGAGGCCTCCGCCCCACGACGCGGTCGTCAGCCGACGACGGGCCTGCCCACCTGCGCCCTGGCCGGGCCGCAGGGAGGGCGACCGCGGGTGGTTCCCACGTTCACCACGAACCGATCGACGAGGGAGATGCCCAGCTATACCCCGACCGCCTCGCCACGGGTACGCCGCAGACATTCCCCATGGCCTCCCCACCGGCCTATTCACTCCGGCTACGGAGCCGCCCGCCTCGTGTTCATGACGGGCGCGCACGGCATACCGACCCAGATCCACCAGATTAGAGTCGGCTCGACGCTTACGGAGCTTCAACCGCTGGTTCCTCTCGTACACCTTCTCGTCTCGCTTGCCGGACCCGTCCCGTCTGGCAGTACCAGGACGTCCCGTCGTTGTCAGGACTGCTTCCCACCCTCCCCGGCGTCTCCCGGATCAGGCTGTCCTCAGCTTCAACCAGGCTGCTGCGACAGCCCAGCGGCCAGGGCCTTTCACCCTGACTCGGTCACAGTGGCGCCTCGTGGCGCGCGAACAGGTCATCGAACCGGCGGCCAGGATCGGCCGCCGCCCAACGATGAAGCTTGGCCTGCATCTCCGCTACCCGCCGAACCGGACTCTCGTCCGGGCGGGCGTCGCCGTTCGGCGGCGCGTCTTGCGGCATTACAGCATCCATCCCTTCGCGTAACCGCTGCCGCCCTTCCCCATGTGCCGGGCTCTCCCCGGCTCGGAGTACTACGACGGCTCCGCCCCACCCGGCCCGTTCGGCGGTCGGTGCGCCTATCCCGGACCGTCCGTTGGATGCGGGCGACACCGGGAGCTGTGGTCGGGTGGTTCCCGTGTTCACTGCTGCTCGTTCGTCGAAGGAGGAGCCCGACTTTGCCCCTGCGGCCTTGCCATGGGTACGCCGCAGACCTTCCCCACGGCCTCCCGGACCGGCGATCCTGTCCGGCCCGGAAGCTCCCCGACCACGCATGCGACCGGGGAAGCACCGCCATCCGGCCCCTATCCACCAGGTTCGAGCCGGTAACCCATTAAGGGACGTACTGACGCCGGTTCCTCGCGTACTCCTCTTCGTCTCGCTCGCCGGACCCGCACCATCTGGCAGTGCTGGCACGTCCCGGCTTTGTCAGGGCCGCTTCCCACCCGTCCCGGCACCACCCGGAACAGGCTGCCCTCAGCTACGCCCACCTGCTGCGACAGGCAGACGGTGGCGGTCTTTCACCTCCACTCGAACAACAGCGCCTCACGGCGCACCGGATCAGAAGGTTAGGGGTTCGAGTCCCTTCGGGCGCACAAGATCAAACGAGCCTGACCTGTGGAAACGCGGGTCAGGCTCGTTGCTTGTCCGTCCCTTGTGGACGTGTGGCTGCTCGGTGGCTGCTCGTCCGACGAGCATCCCCTACGTCCGGTCCGGTCCGGCGTGTTCCGGGGCGTCCGGTTCGGTCCAGCGGGCGTCGCGCTTGATGATCACCTTACTGATAGGCGAACGTCGATGGTATTGCTCGGTGGTGTTGCCTTTGTCGTGGGTCGCCTCTTGGTGCGGGCCCACCTGCCGGGCAGCGAGTCAGGGCGCGCACGCGAGGGCGCTACGGCCTGGTCGGGGTGGGCGTCGTCCCCAGGGCGGCCGGCAAACGGCCTGCGAGCAGGATCTCGCCGACGTCCTCGGCCAGGCCGAGCCGCTGCTCAGCGAACTCGGCTACACCGCGTGACAGCGGTCGCATCAGTAGAGTGCCAGCGGTCGCCCGCCCCGGCGCGCCGTCCCGCTAACGCGGGCCGCCGGGGCCGCCGACCGTGGGGCCGGCGACCATGCTGGGGAGAGGTTGCGGTGGTACGACGGCTACGACGGACGACGGCAGTCATGTTCGCCCTGGCCTTGCCGCCCGACCGGGTCAGCGCGGCCTGCCCCGTCGGCGGCGTACCAGCCACAGCACCAGCAGCACGACCACGGCGATAACCACCAGGCAGCAGAGCAGGCCCGCACCGCCCCGCGGCCTGCGCCCGGCGGCCTCCACCACCCGCTCGCCGGTCCCCGTGGACGCCCAGGCCGCGACCGGCACGAACAACGAGAGCACGACCGCACCAAGGACCGCGGCGAGCCGGCCCCACCAGTTGTTCCATGCAGACATGCACTCATCGTCGCCGAGTAGGACAACCAGGGCATGCCAGATGGGTGAGGCGATAAGTCACAAATCGGTGAACGGCCCGGGAGGTACCTCCGGGCCCGTAGCGGCCGCCGCCGGCCACCCGTCGCAGCACGTCACGGCCGGGTGACAAACGCCCAACGGCCTGCCCGCGCACGGCACCGGTCGGTACTGTCACGGGCGTTGGAGCGGCGGGCGCGGAAGTGGTGCCGGGCCCGCCGCTCCCACCATGTCGCCCGAAGGGGTTCCCGCGTCGGCAGGTCTAGCGTCCTTGCCGCCCCGCCCTTCGGCGTGTGGTGACGGGACGACGGACCATCAGGGGGCCGCCGCCGACAGCAGCGGATGTCCGTCGCCCCGTCGCCCAGCAGTCATCTAGCCGCGCCCGCTCGTCGCCGACTCCGACGAGGGTTATCCCTTGTAGAGGTGTGCGAGGGTCGCGCGCGGATGGCCGTGACCGCCGGGGGTTGGTAGCGCCTGAACGGGTCCGGATCGCGCCGCTGGTGCCTTGGTCACCTTGTTCCACGTTGCGGCAGACAACGGGTGGCGGGGCCGGTTGTCCGTGCGGCGCGCGGATGGCGGATCGCGCTGAGCGCCGCGCGCGACGGCCAGACGAGTCGGCCAGCGGGAATGGCAAGTTACTTACCTCTGCCGTGGGAAGCGCCGTCGGGAAGCGCCGAGATGAGGTTCCGGCGAGGGTGTGCCCGCATGCGGGCACACCCTTTCTCACGGGTTTGGGCGGCGAAACTGCTGGGTCTCGTCGCTCACGTTGCCGGACCGCTACGTGCCGCGCTGCCGGCCCTGGGTGCCGGACACGGACGACTGCGGTATCACCTGGGTGGGCTGTGCGCCCCGGTCGGCCATCTGCCGCTCGTAGTCGGCGCGGCCGGCGCCTTGCGCCTGCCGCTGCTCGCGGATGGCCCGGGACTCCTCCGCCATGCGGTCGAGCCACCGGTCCCAGCGGGTCTGCATCGGCTTCACGAGGCCACCGCCGACGCCGATGATCAGGATGCCGGCTACGGTGGCGAGGAACGCGATCAGTACCGGCGTGGTGACCGTGGTGGCGATGCCCACCTGGTTCAGCGCGGCGATGATGCCGAGCGCCAGGATGAAGACCGCCGCCAGGTTGGCCAGCACCCGCCCGTACGAGAGCCCGCCGAGCGCGCCGGTGACCAGGTCCCGCACCGCGTTGGCGATGGCGGCGGCGACGACCACGATGACGATCGCCACGAAGGCTCGCGGCAGCCACGAGATGACGCCCCGAATCAGGTCACTGATCGGGTTTGGTCCCCAGACCCCGAAGGCGAGCTGCAGGGTGAACAGCAGGACCGCGTAGTAGGCCAGTCTGGCCAGGATGTCGCTGGCGTCGTACTTGGTGCGTTCGAGCGCGCGTTTCACGCCGCCTCGTTCGACCGCGCGGTCGAAGCCCACCCGTTCCAGTACCTTGTCCACGATCTTCAGGACGGCGCGGGCGACGAGCCAACCGATCACGAGGATGACGATGAACGCGACCGCCTTCGGAACGAAGAGCAGCACGGCCCGCCATAGATCGACCAGGGCACTGCCGATGTTGACCTGGTCGACCGCGAGGGTTTTCTGCATGATGTCCCTCCTGTCGCATGAACTGCGATCCCCCGCATACCCGGTCGGTCCGCCGGCACGCCGCGCCGACTCGCGGAATCCCGACAGGCCATGGGCGAAGAGGTAGCGGCTGGCCGTGTGCCATATGTGCGCTGGGCGGTGACTTGCCCGCTGCAACCAAAGGTGAACGAGGCGCGATGGTGAACCCCGAGTTCGTCGGCTAGAACCCTAGCCTGACGGGCGGACGGGTCGTGTGACCCGCACGCCCATGGGCGCCTGCTCGAGGAGTGCCTCGGCGCTTACCGCCGGCGGCGGCTGGGCTCCGGGATGTTCGTCTCGACCTCCTCGTGGCGGACCTGCTCGTCGATCGGCTGGTCCTCGACCACCTCGTTCTTGGTCAGGTGGACCCGCTCGACCGGCACCCGGTCCTTGGCCACCACCGGATGCTCGGCGCGCAGCTGCATCTCCTGCTGCGCCTCACCGATGTCGGCGCGAACGTTGCCCGCGTCCGCGGCGGTGATCGGCTCGCGCTCGACGTACACCTCGTCGTGCTCGACCGGCACGGTTGTGTGCACGTTCTCGGTGACCATCTTCTTGCGCAGTACCGCCTTGCCCGCAGGCTGGCTTTCCGTGCCCACCCGCAGCCGTTCCTCGGAGCGGATCAGTTCCTCGCGGGCCTGCGGCGTCTGCTGCGGCTGCATGCGGTAGTGCGCGTACAGCTGCGCGGTCTGCTCGGCGGTCAGCGGCTGGTCGTTGCCAGGCTCGACGCTCGGGGCGCTTTGGACGGTTGCCTTGTCGTAGGCGACCATCAGCTTCCCCTCCTGCATCTGCGCGTTGCCCAGCGGGGCCATGGGCTCAGGGCCGCCGCCGGTTTGCACGCTCACCCAGGCCGGGTAGCCCGCAGTGGCCCACACCTGGCGGACCTTGCCGATCTTGGCACCCGACTGGTCCTGGACGTCCTGGCCGTACAGCGAACGCACCTGCTGTTCAGTGAGTTGCACGAGTCGTCCTCCTCTCGCCTGTCACCGCCCCGCGTACCCGACGAGCCCCCGGCCATTCGCCGCCCCGGGGCGCCTACCCGACGGGGACGAGCGGACCGCGCGGCCGACCAGGCATAACGATTGCAGATGTGGGCATTCACGCCCACCCTGTGGCAAATGCGAGGGAAGGAGAAGACATGAGCACTTATCCCATCCAGCCTGCGGCAGCCGGCCCCCGGCGCAGCGGCGAAGACTAGTCCCAACGCCGTTCAGTTAGGGCGGCGGTTGGCGTGTCAAGGGTCGGGGCTGATGACGTCGATGCTGGTGGTGGCTTTGTAGCTGCGTCGGTCGATGTTTGGGCCGCGGGCTTGGTATTTGGAGTTCGAGCGTTTGATCATGCGGGTCTTGGTGCGTAGGCGGCGCTCGGGTAGCAGGTTGGCCAGGACCTGAGCGCCGATGACGCCGACCAGGTCGATGACGGTCTCGGCGACGACGCCGGCGGCGTGCACGATCTGGTCACGGGCGGTGTTCAGGGCGGTGGTGAAGCTGGCCCG
>NZ_JBHSBP010000013.1:0-1145 GCF_042650725.1 Micromonospora sp. GCM10011541 | reverse complement strand
ACGTCTACACCGCCCTGCTCGCCGACTTCATCGCCCTGACCACTTGACCTCCATAGGAGCATCAGTGATGGGGTTCCGCAGGTTTCCTTCTGTCACTACGCTCTGATCATGTTGCTTCCACCGCGACGGCGTTGGGTCCTCGCGCATGCTTGTGTGATTCTGGCGTTGTTGGTGGTTTTCTACACCTCTTTCCCGATCAGCGACCATTCTTCATTGGCATTCACTGCTACGGGCCTGTCTGGAGTCGGCATCCAGATGTTGGGGATGCCATGGGTCTGGCTCCTCAATGCGATGCAGTTTGATAAGGAAAACGAGATCCTCGGCGCTTTCCGCGACCTGCGCTTCTTTGGTCCCGCGCTGTTGAATCTTGCCTTCCACGCAGGGGTGGTGGTATCGCTGAGGCGCGTGCGAGCGAACACACGCAATGAAGCTCATCGCTAACTGGGTGACGACCGGGGCGGCCGACGCCGGACGCCCACGGACGATGGCGGACTGTTCCGGCAGGTCAACCCGGCTAATCGCCCAGCTCATCGACAGCTGATCATTCTTTCGGCACGAAGTGGTCAACTCAGGGAGTCGGCTGACCTTGCCGCCTGCCGGCCCGCCTTATTTCGCCCTCCGGCCAGCGCTGGCCCACACTCCCAGAAGCAGGAAAAAGACTCCGAGGATGAGGTCCTTGAACTCTTCTGCGGCTTGAGGGTGTGCTGCCTTGAAGCTCAGATACCAGGCCGTGAAGAGGTAGATAGCGGTCGCTATGCCAGCTGTCTTCACACTAGGGCGAACGAGCCACAGCCCGAGGTCCCGTGCATACTCGGCCCAAACCTCGCCGAGGCCAGGACCGACGTCGACCAAGCCGTTCTTAAGAGGCGTCCAGAGCAGCGGCGGTGATTTGTAGATTGCCGGGCCGTTGACGGCAACGAGCTTGGCGGCCATCCCGGCGCTCTCGAACAGCTTGCTGCTCGCGGCGACGCTCTCGACCAAGCTGCTGATGGCAGGGCCGTTGACGGCGGCGAGCTTGGCGGCCATGCCGACGCTCTCGAACAGCTTGCTGCTCGCGGCGACGCTCTCGACCAAGCTGCTGATGCTGCTCGCGGCGACGCTCTCGACCAAGCTGCTGATGGCAGGGCCGTTGACGGCGGCGAGCT
>NZ_JBHSBP010000012.1:0-352809 GCF_042650725.1 Micromonospora sp. GCM10011541 | reverse complement strand
CAGCGGAACATCCTGTCCCACCCAACCGCCAAGATCAAATGTTACGACCGGCTGAACCTGCCCCCTGCTTGGCCGAGGGCGTACCAACAGGAGGCAGACCTCATCGCCGAGGCCCTGGTGGGGGTTCCACACGCCATCGAGCACATCGGCTCCACAGCCGTTCCAGGGCTGCCTGCCAAACCGGTCATCGACCTGATGGTCGGCGTGGCCGATTACCGACGCTCCGACGAGATCCGGGAAGCCCTGCAAGCCGTGGGCTACGTCTGGGATCCAGCCGCAGAGAAACACGAGCCCGCGCGCAAGGTCTTCCGAAAGGGTCCCGCCGATCGGAGGCATCTGCGTAGCCACCATCTGCACTTGACGATCGTGAGCGGTGACTACTGGCGGCGCATCCTAGCCTTCCGCGATCAGCTGCGCCGCGATCCGCTCGCTGCAGCCGAGTACGCCGCGGTCAAGGCCGAGTTGCTCCATTCGTGTGGCGACAATTCAAGGGCCTACACCCGCGGCAAACGTGAGGTGGTCAAGAGAATCGAGCGAGCCGCTGGAGTGGATGTTCCCTGAAGCGCGGCTTCAACGCACTCGACTCGGCAGATGAGGACACCTCCGCTGCGAAGGACACCCACGAACCGTGACGCCTTGGGGTCCGCCGAAGAGGTCACCACGCAGGAAGCGCTGGTCATGACGTTGCGGATGGGATCCGAGTCGCAGATGGCGGGACCAGCAAACGGCTTCGGCGGAGCCGCCAATACCGCCCCCAGACCTGCCACTACCAGCGAAGACACCAGCTCCCTCAACTGCAACTGGAGTACTAACCCGCGTTGGCGCGGCGGGTCGTGCTGAACCGGCGTTGGTAGGCGGCGGGGCTGATCGACAGCTTCCTGGCGAAAACCCGTCGCATGCTTTCGTAGCTGGGGAACCCGGCAAGGGTCGCGGCCTGCGTCGCGGTGTGTCCTTGGTCGAGCAGTGCCCTGGCCATGTCGAATCGGATGTTTTCCACGTAGCGGGCCGGTGTCGTGGACAGCTCGTCGTGGAAAAGCCGGGTGAGGTGCCGGGTGCTCACGTTGAGGTGTTTCGCGAGTTCACCGAGCGAGTGGTCCCCGCGGGGGTTCGCCGTCACCAAGTCGGTGATTTTGCGGAGAGCCGGCGACCGGGGCGGCGGTCCTTGCAGCGGTGCCGAGAACTGGGACTGGCCGCCCGCACGCTGCATGTACACCACCAAGGCGCGTGCGACGTCGCGCGCCAGGTCGGGCCCGTGGTCCTCTTCGACGAGAGCGAGCGCCAGATCGATACCGGCCGTCACCCCTGCCGACGTGTACGTGGTGCCATCGCGAACGTAGATCGCGTCGGGCTCGACGCGGCACGTCGGATACCGGGCGGCAAGCTCGTGCGCGACCTGCCAGTGCGTGGTCGCGCGCTTGCCGTCGAGGACGCCGGCAGCGGCGAGGACGAACGCTCCGGTGCAGATCGACGCGACCCGGCCGGCCACAGCCGCCGGTATCCGCGCGGCGTCCGCCAGGTCGGCGGGGACACGGGCGCGCGGATAGCGGTCGGACCCGGCCACCAGTAACGTGTCGAAAGCCGGCTCCGAGGAGACGGCGCCGTCTACCGCGATCCGAACCCCGAGGTTCGACGTGACGTCCGCACCGGTCGGCGACAGCAGCACGATCCGGTAGTCGGCACCGAACCGGTTCGCCTCCTTGAACACCTCCGCGGGACCGGCGACGTCCAGCAACGTCACTCCGTCGTAGACGAAGATCGCGACGCGATGGGGGCCAGCGTTCACCACTCCGGTCCCTTCAGAGCCGGATCCCCGCGGTGAGCGGCCGGACTCCGGCGGCACTGACCGCCGTTGGGTCGGCGAAACAGGAGGCATGGACACCGTTTATTGGTAGCACGCCATTACCGGAGATGACGGGGATCCTCGTGGGCGGGGTTGCTCACGTTACGACTATTGCATGTAAACGAACTCTCCGTGATCTTCGGCTGATTACGTGCACAGCGGGTTTGTTCAAGAAGCGCCGGAGCCGTTCTAAGGCTGGTCTACGAAATCCTCGTGCCGCAACCGATGCCCGGTTGACTCACGCGATGAACCCGACACCAGGCGTCGCGTGGAACGGGCCGTGACCGACGACGCGAAGTCGCAGGCCAGGCGCTGGACCCGGCTGCGGGACGTGGTGCCGCGCGTGGTGGAGCACACGACTGCGATTTCGCCCTGTCCGGATATAAGTGATTCCTGGCCGGACGAAGGCGGCGCCGTACGACGATCGGTGGGCAGCATGGAGGTCGGAAACACGGTCCGCGCACATTTCCCGGAAGGTCAGAGATCATGCGAGAGGTCATCGCGGGGTTGGAGATCCCTGAGACAGCGGCGGTCGCCGAAGCGACCAGGCGCATCCAGGAGACGACCAGCCCCCTCATCTACCACCACTCCCGACGGGTCTTCTTCTTCAGCTTGATTCACGCTCACAAGCTTGGCGTGAAACCGGACCCGGAGCTGCTCTATCTGGCGGCCATGTTCCACGACACCGGCCTCCTGACTCCCTTTTCCGACGTCGAGCAGCGCTTCGAAGTCGATGGCGCCGACCACGCGCGCAAGTTCCTCCTGGACCGGGGTTTCTCGACGACCGCAGCCGAGACCGTTTGGACGGCGATCGCGCTGCACACCACGCCGGGCATCCCCGACCGGATGGCCCCGGAAATCGCGACCACGTACCTCGGTGTCTTGACCGACGTGCTCGGCTTCGGCCTGGACGGACTGGAGCACGATCAGCTGGGCGAAATCCTCGCCGTCCATCCACGAGGGGACTTCAAGAACGAGTTTCTGCGAGCCTACGTCGACGGGCTGAAGAACCGCCCCGAAACCACGAACGGCACCGTGAACTCCGACGTGCTCGAACACTTCATCCCCGGCTTCCAGCGCGTGACGACGGTCGAGCGCATCGTCGGTTCGCCCTGGCCGAGCTGATTGGACATTTCACGAGACCACGCGATGAACGGTGTGGGTCACTTCGACAACGGGCGTCGTCTCGGACGTCGTGCTTCGTTCGTCCTGCTCGTCTGCGCCAACGTGCTGATGATGGCGACCGCGAGCGCGCCGTCCCCGATCTACCCGCTGTACCGGGAGCGCTGGGGCTTCTCGGTGACGATGCTGATGGTACGTCGCCGGTTTGCTCGGCGCCTTGCTGACGGTCGGGTCGCTCAGCGATCACCTGGGTCGCCGTCCGGTGCTGGTCGCCGCCCTCGTCGTGGCGGCGGCGAGCACGGCGATCCGCGGGACGAGCAGTGGCCCTGGTGCTCACCTCCGTGATCGTCTTCGTCATCGGCTGGGTCACCGCCGGACTGGGCGTCGGGTTGACGTTCAACGGAACCCTCCGCGTCATCAGTGCGGCGACCAGCGCGAAGGCCCGGTCGGAGGTGTTCTCGGCCGCCTACGTGATCAGCTACACGGCACTGAGCGTCCCGTCTCTGGCAGCCGGGCTGCTGGTCCGCTGGTGGGGGCTGGAGGCCACGGCCTACCTCTACATCGCGTTCGTCGCTGTGCTGTCCGTGATCGCCGCGGTTGACGCCGGGCGCCCCCAGGCTCACCAGCGCACCGACGACGGGCGATCCGCGACCTCCGCGGCCGGGGCCGGCACCACGCGCGCCACGAGCGGACCCCGTGCTGAGACCCCACAACCACCCCACACCGACGAACTTTCTTGGAGAGGATTCGAGCATGCGAGCGATCATCGTGCGAGACCGTGACGCGGGTGTCAGCGGGCTCACCCTGACCGACATGCCTTACCCCCACGCTGCGGAAAACGACGTCATCGTGCGCGTGCACGCCGCAGGCTTCACCCCGGGAGAGCTCGACTGGCCGGGAACGTGGTCCGATCGCGCCGGTCGCGACCGGACACCCAGCATCCCCGGGCACGAGCTGTCCGGAGTTGTGGTCGAGCTCGGCTACGGAACCACCGGCCTCACCGTGGGCCAGCGGGTGCTCGGACTGACCGACTGGACCCGCAACGGATCCCTGGCCGAATACACCGGGGTGGAGGCTCGCAACCTCGCCCCCCTCGCGGCCGACATCGACCACACCGTGGCCGCAGCGCTGCCCATTTCCGGACTGACCGCATGGCAGGGACTGTTCGACCACGCCCACCTCACGACCGGCCAGACCGTCCTCATTCACGGCGCGGCGGGCGGCGTCGGCTCGATCGCCGTTCAACTCGCGCGGGAGGTGGGCGCCCGCGTGATCGGCACCGGCCGAGCCGACGACCGTGATGTCGCGCTCGGCCTCGGCGCGCAGGCCTTCCTCGACCTGGACGCCGACGATTTGCAGCACGTCGGCGAGGTGGACGTGGTGTTCGACGTCATCGGCGGCGACATCCTCGAGCGATCGACCGAACTGGTACGCCCGGGCGGCACCCTCGTCACCATCGCCATGCCACCTACCGTGCAGCCCAAGGACGGGCGAGCCATCTTCTTCGTCGTCGAACCTGATCGCCCCCGGCTGACCGACCTCGCCCAGCGCCTCCGGACCGGACGGCTCAACCCCATCGTCGGCGCCGTGCGACCGCTTTCCGAAACGGCCTCCGCGTTCGCCCGCCACCGCCGCACGCCCGGCAAGACGATCATTCAGGTTGCGGACGAACAAGGAACGCAGCACTCGTGATCAGTGTGCGAATGCCAGCGACGTGCTGATCGCCCGCACGGCTGCCGCGGTCGTCGGATGCGCCCCTGCGACCGAGCGTCCGACCACCTGGCCACCGCAGGCAGGGTTCCGAGCATGGCCAGGTGGCTCAGGGAAGGTGCCGGCGCGCTGGGCTGTGGTCGTGGATCAAGACCGTCCTACCGCCGCGCTGGCACGGGCACAGCGCGACGCGCGGGTGACACGCCATTGGCGTACGGCGGAACGCTTGAACGGTCGCGTCAGCCACCGGTCAGCGTCCGCACCACTTCTTCGTCGACCGTGATGCCGAGGCCTGCTCCGCGCGGCACCTCGCAGCGCCCGCGCAGCGGCGCGACCGCGTCCGGCGCGACGGCGGTGAGCGGGTTGGTGCCGATCCAGTGTTCGAGCACCGCGAAGTTGGGCATCGCCGTGGCGCACTGCACGCTGGCGTACCAGTGCACGGCCGAGCCGATGCTCACGTGCGGGGTGGCCTGCGCGCCGAACGCGTCGGCGAGCGCCGCGATCCGCATGGTCTCGGTGATGCCGCCGGCCCGGCACACGTCGGGCTGAAGCACCCGTAGTGCGCCGGCGCGGAGAAACTCCAGCGCCCGGTGCCGGGTGGCCAGCGAGTCGAGCGCGAGCGGGATGTCCAACCGCGCGGCGAGGGTGGCGTACCCGTCGAGGTCCTCGGGAGGCAGCGGCATCTCGAAGAACCCGATGCCGGCCTCCTGGAGGGCCCGGCCGACCCGCAGTGCCTGTGGCACCTCGTACTGGCCGGCGGCGTCGGCGTAGACGGACGCCTGGTCGCCGAAGACCTCGCGGACGGTCTGCACGGAGGCGATGTCGTCCTCGGGGCGAGCACCGATGGCCACCTTGACCGCGTCGTAGCCGAGGTCACGCAGCCGTTCGGCCTCCCGGCGCACCGCCCGCTGGCCCTCGGCACCGGAGCCGGCGGGCGCGGCGGGCACGCCGGAGGCGTAGAGCCGCAGGGTGTCCCGGTACCGGCCGCCGAGCAGGGCGTGCAGCGGTTGGTCGAGGGTGCGGGCCCAGGCGTCCCAGAGGGCGATGTCGAGACCGGCGAGGGCCTCCAGCCAGAAGCCGCTGTCGTGGCCGCGGACCCGCATGCCGGTGTAGACGCGGTCCCAGGTGCGGGAGATCTCGTCGAGCCGGGAGCCGACCGCGAGCGGCGCGATCAGGTCGTCGAGAATGGCGGCGGTGGCGCGGGCGCCGACCGGGGCCTTCGCCTCGCCCCAGCCGACGACGCCGTCGGCGGTCTCGACGCGGACCAGCACGGCGTCGATGGTGTCGCTGTAGACGTAGCGGCGGCGTTCCATCGGCGGGTAGTCCACCAGCGCGCTGCCGTGGTCGGCGCTCCACGCCCGGGCACCCCAGTAGGTCTCCGCGGGCTTGGCGCGCACCGCGTAGCTGCGGACGTCGACGACCTTCATCTGCTCTCCTCCTCGTCGGGTCCGTCGCCGGTGGGCGCCGCCGCGGCGATGCGGTCCAGTGCCGCGTGCAGCACCGGGGCCTGCCCCCAGGGAAAGGCGCCAAGGGCGCGGTCGTGGTAGTCGGGGGCGGCGCCGACCGGGGTCGCCTCGGACACGGCGAGGGTGCCGCCGGGGGTGAGCCGGCGCAGCGTCGCGGTCCAGGCCCGGTCGGCCATCGCGCGGTGGGCGGGATCGACCAGGCCCGCGTCGATCGCGTGGGGCACCGTCCAGGCGAGGTACGCGGCGACGCTCGCCTCGACCGGCGCGTCCGGGTCGTCGACGACGGTCGTCCACTGCCCGTCGCGTTCGTGGGCAGCGAGGGCGCCGACCAGCCGGGTCAGCCGCTCGGCGAGCCCGCCGTCGTACACCCGGGTGAGGGTGTCGGTGAGGCCGAGCAGCGCCCACGCCTGCCCGCGGCCCCAGGCGACGCCATTGCCCTGCCGCGCCGCGGTGTCGTAGCCGTGCTGGAACAGCCCGTTCGGCAGTTGCAGCGCGGCGGCGTACGCGGTGGCGTACGCGACGGCCTCGTCGGGGTGGCCCAGCGCGGCAAGGCCGGGCCCGTCGGTGTGCATGCAATCGACCCAGATCGTCGACTGCCACGGCGGCAGGTCCGGCCGGTGCAGCCGCGGTCCGCCCGGGTGCCGGGGCCGGGCGTGCCGGACCGCCGCCAACCACCGCCGGCAGACGTCGGCGACGTCGATCCCGGGTCGGCGGGCGGCGAGGGCGAGCATCGCCTCCACGGCGATGAGGTGGTCGGTGGGATCCGGCGGGGCGGTCAGCGACGGGGTCACCAGGTCGACGACCCGCTGGGTCAGGTCCGGCCGATGCAGCGCGTCGCCGGCCCGGAGGAGGGCAATGAGGGTGCCGCCGACGCCGAAGCCCCAGATCCGCGGCGTGGTGGCGGCGGTCGCTTCGGCGATCGCCGCCACCAGCCCGGTGTCGCGCGCGGTGTCGGTCACTTGATGAGGGCCTGCACCGCCCGGCCGGCTTCGCGCATGGCGTCGGCGGGCTTGGTCTTGCCCACCAGCACGGCCTGGACCTGCTCGGAGATGGCCGTCTCCATCTGCGCATACTGGGGATACTTCCAGAACGGGTTCGGGGTGGCGGTGGCGGTGATGCGCTCGCTGAACTGCGAGGTGAACTGGTCGGTCTTCACCTGCTCGGAGGCGAGCGCGGCGGTGGTGGTGGGTGGCAGCGAGAGGTCCTTGAAGTAGCCGAGGACGGTCTGCTCGTCGGAGGTCAGCCACTTGGCGAAGTCGGTGGCGGTGTTGGCGCCCTCCCCCTCGACGACCACGACGGCGTGGCCCCACTGCACGGCCCGGGGCTTGTCGCCGGCGTTCTTCACCGGCCGGGCGATCGGGTCCAGCTTGTCGGCGATGGACTTGTCGGGGGAGCCCTTGACGACGAAGTCCCGGCCGACGATGGCGTCGTCGTACATCGCGGTCTTGCCCTGGGCGAACAGGGTTCGGGCGTCGACGCGCTCCACGTCCGGGGCGATCAGCTTCTCGTCGTAGAGCTTCTTGTACCAGGTGACCGCCTCGACGCTGGCGTCGTCGCCGACGGTGACCTTGTCGCCGTCGAGCAGCGGGCTGCCGAAGGTCTGCATCCAGATGAGGATGTCTTTGAGCTGCGCGACCTTGGTCGAGGCGGCGTACGGGATCACCCCGGTGCCCTTCAGGGCCCGCAGCGCGGCCTCGAAGTCGACGATGGTGGCGGGTGCGGTGGTGATGCCGGCCTTCTGCATCAGGTCACGGTTGGCGATCAGTCCGATTGCGGCGGTCGTCCAGGGCAGACCGACCTGCTTGCCGTCGACCTTGCCGGAGGTGAGGGCGGCCTCGGTGTAGCCGGCGTCCTTGGCGACGTCGCCGAGATCGCGTAGCTTGCCGAGCGCGGCGAGGCCGGCGAGCCAGGCGATGTCCATCTGCGCGGCGCCGCTGAACTGTCCGCCGCGCACCTGGAGAGTCAGCTGGTTGAGGTAGTTGTTGTAGGCCAGCGGCACGCCGTTGACGGTGATGCCCGCCTTGCTGCCGTACCCGCTCATCAGCTCTTCGATCTTCGCCTTGGAGGCGTTGTCGGCCAGGCTCCAGGACGCGAACGAGAAGTTGGTGGCGGACTTGGCGGTGTCCTTGTCGGGCTCGTCGGCGCTCGGCGCGCAGGCGGCCAGGCCGCCTAAGCCGACGGCGCCGGCGCCGAGTCCGACGAGGCGGAGCATGTCCCTGCGGGAAAGGTTGCTACTCATTGGTGGACCTCCGGGACGGGTGGGGGTTATCCCTTGATGGCACCGGCGGTGATCCCGCCGACCAGGAATCGTTGGAGTGCGATGAACGCGACGACGACGGGCAGGGACGCGATCAGGGACGCGGCCATGAGTTCGGCCCACTGCGCGGTCGCCTCGCCGAGGAAGGCGTTGACCAGTCCGGGCGGCAGCGTCGTCTTCTCGCGGCCGGCGAGGGTGAGGGCGAAGATGAAGTCGTTCCAGCCGCGGACGAAGGCGAAGAGTCCGGCGGCGATGAGGCCGGGCGCCGACAGCGGCAGGATGACCGAGTGGATGGTGCGCAGCCGGGACGCGCCGTCGACGCGGGCGGCCTCGACGAGGGTGTCGGGGATGGTGTCGAAGAAGCCCTTGAGCATCCAGACGCAGAGCGGCAGCGTGAAGGTGGTGAACGACAGCACCAGCGCGGTGTAGGTGTCGAGCAGGTGATAGGCGCTGAACAGGGCGTAGAGGGTGACGAGCAGCAGAGCTTGGGGGAACATCTGCGAGGAGAGCACGAAGTACATCAGGCTGCGCCGGCCACGGAAGCGGAACTTGGAGAAGGCGTAGCCCATGTATGCGGACACGGTGACGCTCAGCACGGCGGTGATGACCGAGACCACCAGGCTGTTGAGCAGGTACCGGGCCAGCGCGGGCTCGTCGGCGAGCCGGGCGAAGTTGTCCAGGGTCAGCTCGGTGGGGAAGAACGACGGCGGGTAGCGGAACGTCTGCTGCGCGGGGGTGAACGCGGTGGCGAGCATCCAGTAGACGGGCAGCAACCCGAACCCGCCGAGGACGACGACGGCGATCCAGGCCGCGGCGCGGGAGCCGCGGGTGTCCCGTGCGGAGCGCTTGCTCACAGCTGTCCCTCCCGCTCGGATCGGCGGACGTAGATCGCGACCATGCCGAGCAGCAGCACCATCCAGAGCAGGCCGAGCGCGCCGGCGCGGCCGAGGTCGAAGCCCTGGAAGGCGGTCTCGTAGACGGCGGTGGCGAAGGTTTCGGTGGCGCCGGCGGGGCCGCCGCCGGTCATCACGTAGATCAGGTCGAAGTGCTGGAAGTTCCAGATCAGTTCCAGCAGCAGGACGATGCCGATGATGCCGCGCAGGTGCGGCAGGGTGACGGCGAAGAACCGCTGCACCGCGCCGGCGCCGTCGGTCTCGGCCGCCTCGTGCAGCTCGAGCGGTACGGTCTGCAGTCCGGCGAGGAGCATCACCATGATCCACGGGAAGCTGGCCCAGGTCTTGGCGACGATGACGGCGGTCATCGCGGTGCCCGGCCGGGCGAGCCAGGCCTGCGGGGCGTCGATCAACCCGAGGACCTCCAGCGCGCCGTTGGCGAGGCCGTAGTTGGCGTTGAAGATCCACATCCAGAGGAACGACACGACGACACTGGGCACCAGCCAGGGGATGAGCAGCAGCCCGCGCAGGGTGGCTCGGCCCCGGATGCGGGTGTTCAGTGCCAGCGCCAGCGCGAGCCCGACGAGGAACGGGGCGATCGTGGCGCCGACGGTGAAGACCAGAGTCTGGCGCAGCAGCCGCCAGAAGTCGCCGCCGAGCAGGCAGGTGATGTTCTGCAGCCCGACGAAGGTGCGGCCGGGTTCGACGAGGCTCTGCTCGAAGAACGCGGTGACCAGGGAGGCGAGCAGTGGGTAGACGACGATCGCGGCGAGCATCGCCAGGGCGGGCAGCATGAGCAGCGCGGCGAAGGCGCCGTCGCCGAGCGACCGGGGCGGGCGGTTGCCGGCCGGCGGGGACGCCGGCGTGCGGCCGGTGGTGTCCGGGTGGGCGGTGTCGGTGCTCATCGGACGGCCTGCATCCGGCTGGGGATGCGGTCGGCCGGGCCGAGGTAGCCCAGCCCGGTGCTGATCGCGTCGGCGGCTTCGATGACCATGCGGGACAACTCGGCCTCCCTTGTGTCCAGGTCGATCGCGGAAAGCGGTCCGGAGACCGACAGCGCGGCGCAGACCGTGCCGGTGTGGTCGAGGATCGGGGAGGCGATGCAGGCCCGCCCGAGGGCGAGTTCCTCGACCTCGGTGGCGTAACGCCGCTGCGCGGCCCGCTCGACGGCCGCGTCGAGGGCAGTGTGGTCGGTGATGGTGGACGTGGTGTAGGGCGGCAGGTCGGGCAGGAGCGCGCGGCGCTGCTGGGCGTCGGTGCCGATCAGCAAGCACTTGCCCAGCCCGGTGGCGTGCAGCGGGTTGTGCTGGCCGATCAGCACGAACGACCGCGGGGCGAGGGTGCCCTCGAAGTTGCACAGGTAGAACAGCGTGGCACCGCTGCGGATCGCGACGTTGGCGCCGAGGCCGAGTTCCGCGGCAAGGTTCTGCGCGCGTTGGCGGGCCTCGCGGTGCACGGGGTGACTGTTGAGGGCGACGCCGGCCATCGTGATCAGTGCCGGGCCGAGCTGGTAGAGGCCGCTGAGCTGGTCGCGTTGCACGAGGTCGCAGGATTCGAGGGTGGCCAGCAGGCGGGACGCGGTCGACTGGCCGAGTCCGGCGTGACGGGCGACGTCGGACACCCGCAGCGCGGGCTGGCCGGCGAGGAAGGCGTTCAGCACGGCGGCCGCCTTCTCCACGCTCTGGTTGGTGCCCTGGTCACTCGCCACCGGCTCTCCCTCTGGACGTGCCATCCATCGTCGTGTCAGAGTGGCGCTCATGTTGCATCGTGTCAATCGCGGATTGCATACGAGTTGCAGAATCGCGACGTCGGAGCGCCTCCGTGACATCTGACCGTGCGTTTTCGTCTTTCAATCGCCCCACAGAGGTCGACGGCCACGGTCACCGCGACGGGCGGCACCTGCTCGGCGCGGCGCTGCCAGCGATGACGGGCAACTTCGCGATCCGCACCGCCGTGCGGGTGCCCGAGCCGCGGCACGGCGCCGACGTCAGCAGCGCCGAACTACGGGTCAACGCCGACGCCGAACGCTGGTACGCGATCCGGCTGCGGGTCCGCACCGGCGTGCGGTACCTGTCGGTGCTCCGGCACGCCGACGGGCACGCCGAACTGCTCGCCGACAGCATCCTCGCCTTCGACTTCGGCCGGTGGCTGCCCGTCGAGGTGACCGTCGCCGACGGCCGGATCACGGTCGCGGTCGACGGGCGCACGGCGGCCACCGTCACCGACCGCGACCCACTCGACGGCGGTGGGGTCGGCGTCGGTGCCACCGCCATGGCCGCCGCCTTCGCCCCGGTGGAGGTCGTCCACCTCGGCCCGCGCACGGTGCGCGCGGCCGGCCGCGCCGATGCCGCCGGCCCGGACTTGACCACCGCCGCCGCCGTAGCCGTCGAGCCGTACGCCGCGGTCGAGGGGGCCGCGCACCGCCTGGAGGTCGCCGCCCTGCGGTGGGACGGCGGAGCGGGCTACGCCACTGACCTGCTCGTACGGGGCGACGGCGGCTGGGAACTGGTCGGCGACGACCGGTTCGGCGAGCGGTGGCTGGTACTGCACGGAGACGGCGGCAGCCGCCGGAACCCGCAGGGGACCCTCGACCGGCACCCGGTGACGTTCGACCAGGTCGAACGGCTCGGCCCGAACGCGGTGCGGCTGCGTGGCGGCGACCCGCAACTGTTCTCCCTCGCCGTCACGTGGCGGCTGGACGGCCGTCACCCCATGGTGGACGTCAAGCTGACCCCGCGGGTCGACGGCCGGTTCGTGGTCGCCTACCGGGCGTTCGCGGCGTCACCGGTCGACGAGGTCGACGAGGTGCTGTGCGGGCCACTGCGGCACGCCCGGATGGTCGGCGGGCCGGCGTCCGTCGGGCGCGACGAGCTGTTCGCGCCGCTGTGCCTGGTGCGGCGCGGCCCGATCACCACCGGCCTCTTCGCGCCGGCCGCCGAGCTGCCGTTCGAGTACGAGTCGGCTCGCGGCGACGACGACCAGCCGTTCGGCATGAGCCTCGGCACCCCTGAGGGCACGGTGCAGCCCACCCTATACGCCCCACAGTACGGCCGGCGGGCCGACCTGCGCGCCGGCGAGCCGTACCGGTTCACCGTCGGGGTGTACGCCGGCCGCACCGAGCTGTACGACGCCTACCGCGACCTGCTGCGCGGCGAGTACGGCTACACCGCGTACCGGCGCAACGTATTCGGCTGCTCGCTGACCGACACCGTGCACAACCTGATCGACCTGATGAAGGCCGGCCCGACCGCCGACGACCGGGTCGACTACCAGGGCTCGCCGAGCGGCTGGTGGAGCCGGGCCAAGGGCTACATCGACATCGAGAACGACCAGGCGGTCCGCGCGACCACCACCTCGGTGCTGCTCGGGGCCTACCAGCTGACCGGCGACGACGAGCTGTACGAGACCCGGGCGCTGCCGACGGTCGAGTTCCACCTGTCCCGCAACGCCTACGGCTGGACGCCGCGCGAGGACGCCACCGTCTACGGCGACCCGACGAAGAACCGGCTCTGCGGCACGCCGTTCGGCGCCCCCGCGCTCGCGCCGCTGTACGCGCTGTCCCGGGGCGGGCTCACCGCCGCCCGGGAGCTGGCGCTCTCCTCCCTCGACGCGCAGGACTACTGGCTGAAGCGCACGCCGATGAGCGCGCCACTGGCCGCGTACCGGATGACCCGAGAGGAGAAGCTGCGGCAACAGGCCGAGGAGGCCGCCGACCGTTACATCGCCGAGGAAATCGACCAGCCGTACGGCGGCGAGGCCGACCCGCACGACTTCGCCGTCTACTACTGCCGCGCCTGGGTCGAGCTGCTCGAGATGTACGAGGAGACCGGCCGGCGCCGCTACCTCGACGCCGCGCACCGGGAGGCGAAAAGGTTCACCACCATGGTGTTCGCCCGCCCGGTGCCCGACGGCACGGTCACCGTCCCGCAGCGGCCGCTCTTCGTCGACAGGCAGATCGAGCTAACCGGCTGGTGGGACCCCGCCGACCTGTACGACTACCCGGGTACCGACGTGCCCGACGAGCAGGTGCCGGCCTGGCAGGTG
The DNA here is from genome assembly GCF_042650725.1 of Micromonospora sp. GCM10011541. Classification (NCBI taxonomy): domain Bacteria; kingdom Bacillati; phylum Actinomycetota; class Actinomycetes; order Micromonosporales; family Micromonosporaceae; genus Micromonospora; species Micromonospora sp. GCM10011541. The sequence goes on along the minus strand of NZ_JBHSBP010000012.1, from coordinate 339,477 downwards.
TCCCCGACGGGGCTGAGCATCGAGGCGGTGAACACCTACCGGTTCAACGGGTTCACCCTCAACCCGGCGTGGGCGCCATTCCTGCTGCGGCTCGCCGCGCACACCGGCGACGACCTGCTGCGCGACGTAGCGCACAACGCGCTGGTCGGCCGGTTCACCAGCTACCCCGGCTACTACTACCGGCAGCTGACGGTCCACCACATGCGCCCGGACTTCCCCTGGACCGGGCCCTTCGGCAACACCACCATCTACTACCACCACGCGCCCGCCCAGCTCGGCATGGCCATCGACTACCTGATCGCCGAGCACGAGACCCGCTCCGGCGGCGCGATCGCCTTCCCGGCCGAATTCGAGCAGAACTACGTCTGGTTCGCCTACCGCGTCTACGGCCACCGGCCGGGTCGCTTCCACGGCGAGGACGGGGTCTGGCTGTGGCTGCCGAAGGGCCTGGTGCGGCTGGACACCGACCAGGTCAACTGGATCGCCGCCGAGGGTGGGGACCGGCTCTGCGTCAGCCTCACCAACGCCGCCGCGACCCCGGGCACGGTGACGGTGACGCTGGACCCGGCGCGGGTGCCGATGACCCCTGGCACTCCGTACCGGGCGACGGTGATCCGCGACCGCGGCGTACCGGAGCAGGCCACCGTCGTCGACCATCGGCTCACCGTCGAGGTCTCCGGGCACGGCATCACCGCGATCGTGGTGCACGGCGTCGGCCCGCTGGACGTACCGCTGCACCGCGCCCAGGCCGCGCCGGTCGGCGCGCACCGCTTCGACGACGGCCCGGTGGGCCCGGTGCGCGGCATCCTGATCCCCAAGCCGGACGGCAGCCGCTATCACGCCTACGTGCAGGCCGCCACCCGCGAACCGGCGACCCTGCACTGGTCGCTCGACGACGGCGCCACCTGGCACCAGCTCGACCGCACCGTCTACCCGAACGAATGGACCGTGTCGGTGGACGACCTGTCCGCCGCGTTCATCTACGCCGTGCAGGTCGGCGACCAGCGGTCCCGGCCGGTACGGCTGGCCTGCGGAGCGGAGGCATGATGCGGGTCCGCGAGGTCCACACCCACGTGCTGAAGCTGCGCACCGACCAGGCCTACCTGGGACCGAAACGCGACGGCGGCACCATCGGCGACGGCTACGAGGTCCGCGAGCCGTGGCGCAGCCTCTACTCGTCCCGCTACGAGACGCTGCTGGTCGAGGTGATCGCCGACGACGGCACCACCGGATGGGGCGAGGCCCTGGCGCCGGTGGCGCCCGAGGTACCGGCCGCCATCGTCAACCTGCTCCTCGCGCCGGTGCTCGTCGGCATGGACGCCACCGCCCCCCGTCCTGCCTGGCACCGGCTGCGCGACCTGATGCGCGAACGCGGGCACCTGGTCGGCCACCAGGCCGACGCGCTCGCCGCCGTCGACATCGCGCTTTGGGACCTCGTCGGCCGGCTGACCGGGCTCAGAGTCGCGCAGCTGCTCGGCGGTGCGTTCCGCACCCGCCTGCCCACGTACGTCTCCGGGCTGCCCCGGTCCACCGACGCGGAACGGGCGGCGCTGGCCCGCGACTGGGTCGACCAGGGCGCGACCGCGGTCAAGCTGCACCTCGGGCACGGCGTCGCCGCCGACCTCGCCACCGTCGACGCGGTGGCGCACGCCGCGCCCGGACTGCGGATCGCGGTGGACGGGCACTGGGCATACGGGGTCGACGAGGCGGTCGCGCTGGCCTGCGGGCTCGCCGAACGGGGCGCCTGGTTCCTGGAGGCGCCCCTCGCGCCGGAGGACGTCGCCGGGCACGCCGAACTCGCCGCCCGCTCCACCGTGCCGATCGCGGTCGGAGAGGCGCTGCGCAACCGCTACGAGTTCGCGCAGTGGCTCGACGCCCGGGCGCTGCGGATCGCCCAGCCCGACGTGGCGCGCACCGGCATCACCGAGGCGATGGCGATCGCCGAGCTGTGCGCCGCGCGGCACGTACCCGTCGCGCCGCACCACTCCGTCGGCATGGGGGTCTCCCTGGCCGCCGGTCTGCACGTCGCCGCAGCGGTCGCCGACCTCACCGCGTTCGAATACCAGCCGACCTCCACCGAGGTGGGCGCCCGCATCCTCACCGAGCCGGTGCCCATGCACCCGGCCGCGTTCGACCTGCCCGCGGGACCCGGACTCGGCGTCAACGTCGACGCTGAGACCGTTCGCGCCCTGGCCAAGGAGTCCTGAGTGCCCCACACCGTCCACGGCCTCGTGCCGATCCTCGCCACCCCGTTCGGGCCCGACGGCGTTCTGGACCTGCCCAGCCTGCGCCGGCTCACCGAGTTCCAACTCTCCAGCGGCGTGACCGGCGTCGCGGTCTTCGGCATGGCCAGCGAGGGCTTCGCGCTCACCACCGACGAGCGGACCCGGATCCTCGCCACGGTCACCGACGTGGTCGCCGGGACCGTCCCGGTCGTCGCCGGGGTGAACGGCACCTCGACGGTGACCGCGATCGAACAGGCCGACGCCGCGGTGGCCGGCGGCGCGACCGCGCTGATGGTGCTGCCCCCGTTCATGGTCAAGCCCACCCCTGACCAGCTGCTCGCCTTCTACGGCGAGGTGTCCGCGGCCGCCGGCGTCGACGTCATGGTCCAGGACGCGCCCGGCGCCACCGGCGTCGCCATGCCACCCGCGCTCATCGCGGAACTCGGCAAACTCGACGGCGTCACCTCGGTGAAGGTGGAGTCGCCGCCCACCGCGCCAAAGGTCGCGGCGGTGGTCGCCGCCCGCGCCGACGACGCCTTCGCCGTCCTCGGCGGCCAGAACGCCCAGTTCTGCCTGGAGGAGTACGCCCGCGGCGCGATCGGCACCATGCCGGCCTGCGAGTTCCCCGACCTGCTCGCACCCGTCCTCGCCGACTGGGAAGCCGGCCGGCACGCCGAGGCGCGCGCCGCGTTCACCCGGCTGCTGCCGCTGATCCTGTTCGGACTCCAGCAGGGCATCGCCTGGGCGGTGCACAAGGAGGTGCTGGTGCGCCGCGGCCTCATCGCCGACGCCACCGTACGCTCGCCGGCCCGCCCGCTCGACACCGCCGGCCGGGAGTCGCTCAACACCATCCTCACCGACCTCGGGCTGGCCGGATGAGCGGCCGCGGCGTCCTCGTCATCGGCGCGTCCTCGCCGATCGGCACCGCGATCGGCCGGGCGTTCGCCGACGCCGGTGACCGGGTCGTCGGCGTCTCCCTCGACGAGCACACCGACCCCGCGTTCACCGCCGAGCTGGTGGCCGACTGCGCCGACCCGGACGCTGCGGCCGCCGCCGTCGCCGAGGCGCACCGCATCCTCGGCCGGCTGGACGTGGTGGTGCCCGCCGCCGCGGTGATGCCGGTCGCCCCGGCGACGCAGACCACCGACGCGCAGTGGCGGATCGCCCTCGACGCCACCCTCGGTTCGATGTTCTACGTCGTCCGGGCGGCGCTGCCGCTGCTGCCCCGCGGCGGGGCGATCGTCGCGGTCAGCTCGGTCAACGCCACCCTCGCCGCGCCCGGCCTGCCTGGCTACGCGGCGGCGAAGGCCGGCGTGGAGGGGCTGGTCCGCCAGCTCGCCCTGGAGTACGGGCCTGCCGGCATCCGGGTCAACGCGGTCGCACCAGGCATGATCGGCCAGGCGGACGTGCCCCGAGTCACCGAGGGCTACCCGCTGCGGCGGGTCGGCCGCCCCGAGGACGTCGCCACCGCAGTGGCGTTCCTCGCCTCCCCGATCGCGGACTTCATCACCGGCACGGTGCTGCCGGTGGACGGCGGCCTTTCCATCGCCTCGCCCGCCGCATGGCTGCGGCCCGACCTGCGCGCCCGATGGCTGTGACCGGACCCGAACGCTCCCCCGCGGCGACCCGGGCCGCGGGCCGATGACCGTGACCCAGCAGGACGTCGACTGGGCGCTCCTGGGTGAGCTGCGCTGCGCGCTGGGCGAGAGCCCGATCTGGGACGACACCACCGGACGCCTGCACCTGGTCGACGTCGCCGGCCGCACCCTCTGGGTCGTCGACCCGACCACCGGCGCCGCCCACGGCGCCACCTGCGGTCGGCCGGTCACCGCCCTGGTGCCGCGCGCCGGGAGCGGCTGGCTCGGCGTCGCCGGCCGCGACCTCGGTGCCCTCGACCCGCAGGACGGGACGTTCCGTCCCCTCGTCACCGTGCCCGGGCCGGCCGACCTGTCGCTGAACGACGCGGTGTGCGGACGCGATGGACAGCTCTACGTCGGGTCGGTCGACCGTACCCGCGCCAACCGCGGTGCCCTCTACTCAATCGGGGCGCACCTGCGTCACCGCATCCTCGCCGATCGGATCGGCGCGTCGAACGGCGTCGACACCAGCCCGGACGGGCGGACCCTCTACCACGCCGACACCTTCGCCGACACCGTCACCGCGTATGAGTCGGACGGCCGTGCGGTGGCGTCGGTACGGGTCGACCACCCCGACGGGATCACGGTCGACGCCGACGGCGGCGTGTGGGTGGCACTCTGGGGATCCGGCCTCGTGGTCCGGCACACCGCCGGACTCGTGCCCGATCGTGCGCTGCGCGTACCGGCGCCGCTGGTCACGAACCTGGCGTTCGGGGGCCCTGACCTGCGACGCCTGTTCGTCACCACCGGCCGGTCCGACGGCGCCGAGTTCTCGGGGGCCGTGTTCACGGCGGAGATCGGAGTGTGCGGTCTGCCGCCAGCCCGGTTCGCCGCCGGACCATCGAAGAAAGGGGACTCCCCCGGTTCCTCTCGTTAGTTCTGCTGCCGAGTCCCTGGTGCCCACCGGCTGTGGTTGAGTAGCTTCTACTGTTGGTCTGGCGGGTAGGCCGCGTAGACCCTCTCGCGCTCCCGGCGAGCAGCCCTTTTCGGGTCGGATTGATCGTCTTCGGGCCGGTAGGTCGTCAATGACTCGTAAAAGCCGGAGCTGGGGAGCCCATTGCTACCCGCCTTTACGGCCAGTACCGGCAGGAGCACATGCTTGCCGTTGACTGCTGTTCGGTGCCGTTGGGCGCAGTTGACTGCCGTTGAGTGCACCCGTCTGCTCCCATCCCGCTCCCCCGATCCTGGTCCCATGGGCAGGCGGCCCGGTCATCCACCAGGGTTCTTCCGGCAGGTTGTGCGGGCCGCTCCGATCATGGGCGGGGCCACAGTTCCGGCCTCGCCTGCAGCCGAGTCCTCGATTGGTCCTGTGCGGCCTACAGCAGCCCCGGCGTGACCCGTCACAGCTGTTCGACGACCTGCCGCAGTTCCGGATTGAGTGTCCAGCCGTGCGCGCCGAGCAGGCCGCGCAGCTCGGCCAGCGCGGAGCGCGCCGGTATGCCGGTGGTCAAGGTCGTGTAGCGGGCGGCGACCGCCGGTGTGCGACTCTGACCGGCGGCGCAGTGCAGCAGCACGACATGGCCCTCCTTGCGCAACTCGAGGACCATCCGGGCGGCCTGATCGACCACGAAGTGCGGCTGCGCATTGGCGTCGGGCTGGTCGACCAGCCACGCCGACACCCGGTTGACGACGGCCACGTCGTCGAAGTCGTCGCAGCCAACCCGGCACAGGGAGACCACCGCGCCGGCGCCCGCTGGGGCCGCGTCGGTGTAGAGGTTGCCGAGGATCACCCCCGGGTCGTGCGGATGCGCCACCATCAACGGTGCAACGGCAGGTCGTGGCGCGCGGGCGCAGCCCGGCCAACCGCCCTGGCCGGCCTGGCCGCCTTGGGCCGTCAACATGGCCAGGCGGATCAGGTCCGCCGCGCGCCGGTTCGGCCAGCCGTGAACGATGCGCGGCCAGGCCAGGGGCACCGCGGAGGAGCCCCACCGGGCGCCGAGCAGGGCCCCGGCGATCGCCGCGACAGTGTCGGTGTCGTCGCCGACGCGCACCGCCACGGTCAGAGCGCGTTCGAGATGCTGGCAGGGGAAACTGCCGCGACCCGGGTCGTGCTCCGGAACGTCGGTGTGTTTGATCGCCGACCAGGCGGCCTGCAACGCGGCGACCACGAACCCGTTGGGACGGAACTGCTCCGGCGGCTTGGACTCCGCCTCGGCCAACCAGCTCGACCACCGGTCGCGCCGCCCCGCGGGCAGCAGGTCCAAACCCTCGCGTACCCCGTCGAACGTGCCGTCGAGAACCGCCCGGCGGATCCCCGCGCACCACAGCACACACGCGTCCGCGGCCAGGGGGTCGTGATGGGTCAGCTCACTGACTACGCGGGCGGCCTCCGCGAGCGGCTCCGGATCGCCGAGATAGGCCAGCGCCACCGGCGCAGTGCGCATCAGCGACCCGTTACCCGCACTGCGGCCGGTTCTGCGGTGCAGGTCCGCGGCTGCGTCTCTCATCGCCGCGCCGACGCCCGCTCCCCTCACCTGTGAGACCGCGTCGAGGACCTGCCGGGTCTGCGCCCCGATATCGCTGGCGCCCTCCCGTTTCCATCGGAGGAAGTTGCCGGCGATGCGGTCGAGGGAGTCGCTGCTGCGCAGATCCGCCCCGGTGGCGGACACCTCCGCGATGCACATCGCCATCTGGGTGTCGTCGCTGTACTCACCGGGCGCGTACGGGCCGAGCCCACCGCCGCGCATCTCGGGCTGTTCGCCGGCCGCAAGCTGCGGTTGAAACTCGTACGGCACGCCCAACGCGTCACCGCACGCCGCAGCGAGGAGCACACCGGCAACCCGGTCGCTCGGGATCGCCTTCAGCGGCACAGTCGCTGTCGTCAACTCCCCCACCGTCGCAACTCCCCCGTCTTCATCGGCCTGCGCCAGCCCGACGACCCTACTGCGACGGCGCGACTGCGGCGTCCTTACCCGGCCGGGTTGCCGCCCGCCGGATCGGCACTGCGCGGCCGTCACGCTCATGCCGCCGCTCGTTCGCGCGAAGCGCCGAGGCCCGGCAACGACCATCGGAGTGTCACAGCGCGGTGATTCACTACCGTCCGCCAGGCAAGCCCTGCTTGCGTACCTGCCGTGCCGCTGAAGGAGACAAATGCACATCTCCGCACATCTGGATGTCGACGTGCTGGCACTCGAGACCGACGACCAACTATCCGTGCTCGTCGAACTGACGGCACCCGCGGCGTCGACCCGCGACGTCGACCGCCCGGCATCCACACTGCAGGTGGTGCTCGATCGCAGCGGCTCGATGGCCGGTGGCCGCCTCGACGGCGCGAAGACCGCACTCATCGGCCTGATCGACAGACTCGATCCCGGCGACAACTTCGGGCTCGTCGCATTCGACGACCGAGTCGAGGTAGCGGTCGCAGCCGGGCCGCTCGCCGACAAACAGGCGGTCAAACGCGCAATCTCCAAGCTCGACGCGCGTGGCAGCACCGACTTGTCCGCCGGTTACCTGCGCGGGCTGCAGGAAGCCAGCCGCATTGCCGGGCCGGCCGGAGCCAACGTGCTGCTCATCTCCGATGGGCACGCCAACGCCGGCGTCACCGACCCCGACACGTTGGGCGCCATCGCCGCCAAGGCCAACGCCGACAACATCACCACCTCAACGCTGGGCTACGGACTCGGCTACGACGAACGGCTCATGTCGGCGATCGCCCGCGGTGGGGCCGGCAACGAACACTTCGCCGAAGAAGCCGACACCGCGGGCGCGCTCATCGCCGGCGAGGTCGACGGCCTGCTGTCCCAGACCGTCCAAGCAGCGTCGCTGCTGATCCAGCCCTCACCGCACGTACGCGCGGTCCAGATCGTCAACGACATGCCCGCGACCACCACCGGTGACGGGCTACTCGCCGAGCTCGGCAACTTCTACGCCGACGAAACCCGCAAACTGCTGCTGACCTTCGACATCCCCGCTATCGCCACCCTCGGACTGGCCCAGGTCGCCACGTGCCAGTTCACCTGGGTCGAGCTGCCTACGCTGGCCCAGCACACGCTCACCCTGCCGCTGCACGTCAACGTCGTCCCCGGTGACCAGGCCGCAGGACGGGTACCTGACCCGACCGTACGCACCGAGCTGGTCTACCTGCGGGTACAGAACGCCAAGCGTCGCGCCTCCGGCCACCTCAGCGCCAGTGCCCCCGACGCAGCGCTCGCCGAGATCCGTCACGCGCAGGACGCCCTCTCCGACGCCCTACCAGTAGCGCCGGCCCACCTGCACGACGACCTGACCGAAGAGGCCACCGCCCTGGCCTACCTCGCCGACCAGACCGAGCACGGAATGATCGCCCGAGCGGCGAAATACTCGTCCATGGATGCCGCGTACAAGTCAAGCAAGCGCGGCAGGACCCGCCCACCATCCACCGAGCCGAACTGACCGCGTCACGGGCAAGGGCCTGAGGGGACCGCCACAGCAATGCGGCGGTCCTACCCGACCGGGTGCAGAGGAGCACCTGGCCAAGCGGGGGCATCAAAGTAACAATCCCGATCAAGGTCGACCGGGCACCGCAACTGACGAAAGAAGGGATCCAAGGGCGGCCGGCCACCGATCTTCGACGCACCATCTACCAGCAGCGCCACGTCGTGGGGAGCGGCAGGGGCGACGGCACGACCGCGCGGACAGCGGCAGTTGCGGACGTGGTCCAGCTGTGGAGCCGCCCCAGACGTATCTGCGATGGGTCAGAGGCATCGGTGGTCCATTATCCGGAAGATGTCGCTTGCCCCGAGGAATCGGAACTCGGCAGGATGCCGGGATGGGCTCTGACTGGACGTGGGAGCTGCGGGTGCCCGTGCTGCGTCCGGTCAACAAGGTCATCTACGAGGTACTCGCGCTGGCGGCCGGCTTCGGTCTGAAGTTTCGACGCCCGGACGGATGCATAAACCTCTTCGACAACGACGGCGAACTGCGGATCGTTGAGGACCAGGACGAGGCGGTCGCCGCGATGGCGGCTGGGAAGGCCTCCAGCCAACTCTGGACACCCGACGGGGTCGATCTCCATCTCAGCTGTCGGCCCGATCAATCCAGTACGGCGATCAACCTGAGCTGGTCCCTTGACGCGGCGTGGACCTTTCGTCGCCCAAACTCCGACGCGGATGGCTACCGTCAGCTGCACGCGCGCTTGACCGCCTTGTGGCTACAAGCCGCCGATGCATTAGCTGCCGGCATCGGTCGGGTCATGGACGAGTGGTCGCTGGATCAGATCTGGCATCTGACGCGAATTCACGAAGAAGATCATCCGGTCGACGGGTGGCCCGCGCTGCTGGGATGGTGGACCTACCTGGGGGCTGAGGTGAGCAGGATGCTGCCAGCTCCGCCGCTGCCGGAGATCTCCGCTCACAGCAGGCTACTGCCGAGTGGAGCCCGTGTCGTCGCGCTGCTGGACGACCCGGCCGCCGTTGACGCGGCGCGCTATGAGGCCCTACACACGCGATGGCTGAAGCATCTACCGAGCTGAGTGCGGCAGATCCGGACGTTCGATCTTGGCCCCGGGGAAGCTGACAGGCGTCGACGAAGCCAGACAACTCCGAGCAGGCTCCCCCTGCCGCATCCACGCCTGTCGACACGCTGCACCAAGTCCACAGCCAGCCTCGGGTCATGACGGCCGACCGCCAAACTGCCAGTTGTGCACCTCGATGTCGGCGTACCGGTCCGGGGTCAGCACGGCGCGTGCCTTGTCCGGATCCGGCGCCCGCACAAGCACCGCCGTACCCAGCCAGGTGGCGCCGTCGTCGGACAGCAGCGGCCCGTACGCGATCAGCTCGTCCCGGTCGGGCGGCACCGCGAGGTCAGCGGCCTGCCCCGCGCCGAGGCCGAGCACCAGGTACCGGTTACCACCGGTCCGGCCTCCGGGGAAGTCCCACATGGTGCGCCCCAGCGCGTTGCGCCACCGGCGCAGCAGCACGTCCCGGTACACGCCGGCCTGATAGTTGGGCTCGTCGAGAGCGAACACGCGCGCGGCGGCGGGGTCGGGCAGGTCGACGATGTGCACGCTGCCGGTGGGCGTGTCGCCGTCGCCGGCAAGGGTCGGTCCGCGAGCGATCATTTCTCTCGCGTACCGGTCCATGTAGGACCAATGCTCTTCCAGCAGCTCGTCGCGCAGCGCCACCGAGCTGGGCCGGTCGCGGTGGTAGCAGAAGAACTCCATGCCCCAAAGTGTGACCTCAATGCCACACACCGACGCGGACGGGTACCACCCGGCCGTGTCACGGTCGCGGCAAGGTCACAATATGCCCGATTAATCCAGAAATGGGGCGGTCGACGCTCGCGATGGGCGGCAGAAGGGGACGTGTAAGGTGACCCGTGTCAGTGATGAGGGGAGGTGAGCCCGGTGAACACCCAATGTCACGTCTGGGCGCTCCACCCGGCCATCCCTGTCCGCTGACTTTCGCGTCGGGGAGCGCCTCCTAGCCGGAGGAACAATGACCTTCTCCCCGTTCCGTATCGATGTATCCGACGAGGTACTCGACGACCTGCGGGCCCGACTGGCCCGTACGCGCTTCACCAATCGCAGCGGCGATCAGCCATGGCAGGCCGGTGCCGATCCCGACTACCTGCGGCACCTGGTGTCCTACTGGGCCGACGGGTTCGACTGGCGCGCTCGGGAAGCCGAACTCAACGCGCTGCCGCATTACCAGGCCCAGATCGGCGGCAGGCGCATCCACTTCCTTCACGTACCCGGGACGCGTCCGGCCGGTGCGCCCGCGCCGCTGCCGCTGATCCTGAGCCACGGTTGGCCCAGCAGCTTCGTGGAGATGCTGCCGCTGGCCGATCGCCTGACCAACCCCGCACAGTACGGGGGCGACCCCGCCGACGCGTTCGACGTGGTGGTTCCCTCGCTGCCAGGGTTTCTGTACTCGGAGCTGCCGAAAGGGCCGCTCACCCGCGCTGCGATGGCGCAGACCCTGCACCTGTTGATGACCGACGTCCTTGGCTACCAACGCTACGGGGCCTTCGGCGGCGACGTCGGCGGCGTGGTCACCGGTTGGCTGGGCGCCCTGTATCCCGAGCAGGTGGCCGGCATTCATATGATCCACCCACCGTTCCCGGCGAGCTTCGACTCCCAGCCGCTGTCGCCCGCCGAGCAGGCGTATCTCGATGCCGAGGCGGCGTACGACCAGACCGATGGCGGCTACAGCGCCATCATGGGCACCCGGCCGGACACCATCGCCGCGGCACTGAGTGATTCTCCAGCCGGACTGGCCGCCTGGCTCGTCGACAAGTACCGAGACTGGAGTGACAACCACGGGGACCTGGAGAGCCGGTTCGACCGGGATACCCTGCTGACGATCATCACCCTGTATTGGGCGAGCGGCACGATCGGCTCCTCGTTCCGGCAGTACTTCGACTTCGACCACAACAGCCCACGACCCCACATCACGGTGCCCGCCGCGTTCGCGTTGAGCACCGAACCGTCGCAGGCCAACTTCCCCCGCGAGATCGCCGAACGTGCCTGCACCAACATCCGGCATTGGAGCGAACCAGGTAGGGGCGGACACTTCATGCCGCTGGAGGAACCGGATTTGCTCGCCAGCGAACTGAGGCAATTCTTCACGTCGCTTCGCCCGTACTGATCAGCAAGGGAGCCGGGCCACATCGGCCCGGCTCCGCTGTCGCGTTCCGCATACATCAGTCGAGAAGCTAGCCGCAAATGCCGTACCGTTCAACGCGCCTGTCAAACGCCCTCAAAGCGGAAGATCCGGACGGTCTGGAGATTTCAGGAACGCGAGCGAGCCGAACGACCTTGGCCGGTCTACGCGACCGGCCCAGCGTCGCCCGCCGGCTGCCCGGCAAGACCCCGGCAACGATTGAAGCGGCGATCTGCCAGCTACGCCAGGACCGCAAGCTCGCCCCCGCGCCGCCTCGCCCCGCTGTTGGGCGTTCCCGCTCCGACCGTGCACGCCGTGCTCACCCGGCACGGCCAGCACCGCCTGGCCTCGGCCGGCCCACCGGCCAGCCAGTTCGCCGCTACGAACGAGATCGACCCGGCGAACTCGTGTCCACGTCGACGTCAAGAAACCGGGCCGCCTGCGTGACGGCGGTGGCTGGCGCGTGCACGGCCGCGACAGCCTGGAACACCCCCGCGCCCGCTACGGCACCCGCGTCGGCTTCGACTACGTCCACCGCGCCATCCACGACCACACCCGCCTCGCCGACGCCGAAATCCACCCCGACGAGAAAGCCGACACCTGTGCCGGCTTCCTGCGCCGCGCCGCCGATCACGTCGCCGCCCACGGCATCAGCCCCATCGAACAGGTCATCACCGACAACGCCTGGCCTACCGCCGCGCAGGCGCCTGACGCGACGCCCTGGCCGCCCTCGGCACCCACGCCCGCTTCACCCGCCGCTACCGGCCCCAGACCAACGGCAAAGCCGAACGCTTCAACCGGACCCTGTGCGACGAATGGGCCTACGCCCAGCCGTTCACCACCAACCAGCACCGCAGTTCACAACCCGTGCGACCAGTTATGGCACGGCACAGGGTCAACGGACCAAGCGAGCGAACCTCCGCAGCTCCTCGGCAAGAATTTCTGGTTGTTCAAACGCGGCGAAATGGCCACCACGGGGGACCGTGTTGAAGTAGATGAGCTTGGACTTGTAGACGCGTTCGGCCCAGATTCTCGGAGTTGGGATGATCTCGCGGGGAAAGACCGTGAATCCGACCGGGACCTTGAAGTCGTCGGCTGTGCCAGTGGCCCGCGCGTCCTCCCAATAGATTCGCGCCGAGGAGGCCGCGGTGCCAGGCAGCCAGTACAGCATGATGTCGTCGAGCATCCGGTCGACGCCGAGGACCCGTTCGGGATTGCCGTCGCTGTCGGTCCACTCCATGAACTTCTCGTAGATCCACGCCGCCTGCCCCACCGGGGAGTCGGTCAACGCATACCCCACCGTCTGGGGGCGCGTGGACTGCTCGTAGATGAAGCCGACGCCGTCGTTGAAGAACCGCTGCAGCTTGTCCAGCGCCTCCTGCTCCTCCGGCGTGGGCGGGTCGCTGATCGGGGGCTGGAATACGGGGAAGAAGTTGAGGTGGATCCCGGCGAGTCCGGCGGGCCCGAGCTTGGCGAGTTCGTGCGTCACGGAGCCGCCCAGGTCGCCGCCCTGAGCGAGCCAGCGACGGTAGCCGAGACGGGACATGAGTTCCGCCCAGGCTCCCGCGATGCGCTGGATGTTCCACCCGGCCGTGGCCGGCTTGTCGGAGAATCCGAAGCCCGGTAGGGACGGCACCACGACATGGAACGCGTCCACAGCGCTCCCGCCGAAGGCCGTGGGATCCGTCAACGGCCCGATCACGTCGAGGAACTCCACCACCGAACCCGGCCAGCCATGGGTCAACACCACCGGTACGGCGTTGGCGTGCCGGGAACGTACGTGCAGAAAATGGATTCCCATCCCGTCGATCTGGGTGCGGAACTGGCCGAACCCGTTCAGCCGCGCCTCGACCTGACGCCAGTCATACCGCGTCCGCCAGTGCTCGACCAGGCCGCGTAGCCGCTCCAGCGGCACGCCCTGGGACCCGTCGGGAACGGGTTCCCGCTCCGGCAGCCGGGCCGCCGCCAACCGCCGCTGCAGATCGCGCAGCGTGGTGTCCGACACCGACAGCCGGAACGGTGTCACGTCCGTTGTGGCCGCCGGCAACGTCACCCCGGGCTCGGCAAACGCCGGCGAGGTCGTTGTTCCCGCCAACCCGAAGGGGCCTGCGACGGCGCCGACCGTGACGGCCGCCCGCAGGGCCCCGCGACGAGTCAGGCCACGAGTGTCTTCGTTCCGCACGATTCCTGCCTTCCCTGTCCGAATGATCGACAACATTCGACGCTTGCGGCGGTGGTCGTGATGAACGCCAGGTTGCGAATCAACCAGGCACCGTAGCGCGTCGAATGCGTGCGTCCGCTCACGGTCGCAGGCCTCCTGGAAGGTCACCAACGATTCGATGGCGCTGGAATCCAGCGTCGCCGTCGGAACCTCACGCGGGATCCGGACAGTCCCGCTCGAACCCCGAACCACTAGCCCCGAGCAGTCCGCTGGCCAGCGGCGTGTGCCGGTACAACACCCGGCGCCCGGAACGCCACGACGTCACCAAGCCATTGCGGCGCAGCACCGACAGGTGGAAGCTGACCGACGGCGCGCTTTGACCGAGCTCACGGGCGAGGTCGGTGGTCGACTTCGGCAGCGCCAGACAGCTGAGGATCGCCGCGCGGCTGTGACCCAGCAGCGCACCCAGCGCGTCGTCGGCGTAGTCGGCGTCTCGGGAGTCGCCTCCCCACATCGTGCCGACTCCTCGGCAGGCATAGATGAGGCTCGCGGGTCGATCGGGGCCCTTGTCCACCACCAGGTTCGGCCACGCGAACACCGACGGCACCAGCACGAGTCCGTCACCGGCCAGGTCATGGTCCACCGAGTGCCGGGGCATGTCGATCCGCAGGATCTCACCCCGCACGCTGACCTCCGGGTGCAAGCTCGACAACAGCGCATCGACACCACCGCCGGTCAGCCGGCCAGCCCGATACGCGACGTCATCCTCCAGCACCGCGCGTAGCTCCCGCCAGTGCGGCTCGATCGCCACCGACCAGTACCGCCACAGCGCGTCGGCCAACCGCCGAGCACCAGCCGCCCCTTCGGAAGCCAACGCCCGTGCCGGCGCCGGCATCGGCTCCCGACCCCACACCGCCGCCAGGTCGGCACGGATTCCCGCCACGGGCGACTCGGCAACCAACCGCAGCTGGTCGTCGATGGTGCCGGCGTCGGTGGCCGCCACGAACAGGAAATCCGCCACGTACGCGCTCGCAGGCACCACCGCGCCCAGCAGCGCCATGTCCACACCACGCAGGCCGTCCCGCGTCGCCTCCAACCAGCCCTGGTGCAGCGGCGACACCCGCCCTGACGACAACTGGTACAGGCTCTCAATCACCTCGGCGAGAGGCGATAACGCAAACCGCATCCTCGCCACATCAGCCAGACCCATCCGGAGCCGGATCACCCCGCCATCCTACGCAGTCGCGGACGCTGAACCTTCGCCCTTGACCACCTCACAGGCCGGGGCGAACGCGGGCGTCATCGGCGCCGCGGCGATGGTCGTCCAGCATGTCCTCTCCCCCACCGCACTGGACCGCGAGCTGGCCTGAACCATTCGTGGTGAGCGCTCACCCGACACTCACCTCGCTGACGAGGACGGCGCTCCAGTCGGCACCTGCGTGCCCTGCTCAGTGGGGCCGAGGCTCTGCTGCAGACGGCCGGGCTGACGAACCGGTACCCGGCCGTCCACGTTCTGACCGCTGGCGAAGCTACCGGGCCAGTGGCTCGATCCAGATGTTGCGGTACTGGACCGGATTGCCGTGGTCCTGAAGTCGGATGGCACCCGTCGCCGGGCCCTCGGGCCGGCTGTCGCCAGTCGGCCCGAGGATCTCGACGTCGTCGTGCACCCTGACGCCGTTCCACACTACGGTGACGCGGGGGTTGTCGACCTTGTTCCCGGATGCGTCGAAGCGGGCCTGCCGGTAGACGATGTCGTACGTCTGCCAGGTCTGCGGCGGCAGCGCCGCGTTCACGTCGGGGGCCTTCTGGGTGTAGATGGCCGCGGCGTCGTTGGTCTGCGGCGGGTCGACGCCGAAGGAGTCCAGCACCTGGATCTCGTAGCGGTCCTGCAGGTACACCCCACTGTTGGCGCGCGCCTGGCCGGTCACGTCCGGCGGGTACAGCGGCAGGTTGAACTCCACGTGCAGCCGGAAGTCGCCGAAGGCCTGCACCGTGCGCAGGTCCCCGTTGCGCACCGTCATGGCGCCGTCGGCGATCGCCCACTCCGGTTCGCGCCCGTCGCTGTGCTGCCACTCGGTGAGCTCGCCACCGTTGAACAGCGTGATGCGTTTGCCGTGCGGCCGGACGGCGAGCACGTCCAGGTTCACGTGCCCGGAGTCCGCAGCCTCCTTGCGGTACTCGACCACGTTGCGACCCTTGTTCAAGTGTACGGTGGTGGTGACGGTGCCCCACTCTTCCCAGGTCACGGTGGAGGGAAAGACCGTCTGCTCGACCCGTTCACCGTTGACGTACAGGCTCAGCTGCTTCTCGCCGGAGTAGGGATTCGGGCCGTTGCTGTAGCGCATCGCCAGGTTGTACGTCCCGGCCTCGCGGACATCGACGGAGATTCTGGTCGACGAGCCCTCCTGGGCGAACCCGGCGGCGAAGCCGGCGCCGGAGTAGGCGGCGTGGTCGGTCGCCATGCCGACGGCGGCCGTACGGCCCTCCTCGGCCTCGAAGAAGGTTTGCGGCTGCACCACCCGGCCCGGGATCTCATTGAGCGTGTACCAGGCCTCAGTGTTCCACAGCTCTCACCGCCGGCGGACGAGAACGGACGCGGGGAGCGGGCAAACCGTGTACTACGCGCCCTCATCGGAGCCACGGGTGCGATTGGTGCTCGTTCGAATCTCCTGGCGCCCGCCGCCCGAACCGTTCAACGGCTCGCTCATGGTCGTCCTTATCGACAAGCGCTCGAACCGCCTGGCCGGAAACCTTGAGGTACGACAAAACCGCACCAGGGCGCGATGGTGGCGCTGCGTCTCGGCACCGACCACGCGCCCCGGGTCGGCCGGCTCGTGCCGGCGTCGGTGAGCTTCGATCAGGGGCGTGTACCCGGGGCTGCTCGACGGCATCCAGGATCTGCAGCCCGAACACCTGCACGGGTCCGAGTTCCACGAGGAGTACCTGCGCACCGCGCCCGACCCCGGGCGGCTGGCCCAACCTGGTCCGGGCCCAGCTCCATCGTCGAGCCGCTGCCCAGCCGGCGGCCGCGACGCCGGACAGCGCCGCGGCCGTCGACCGTACCCGTCGCTGATCAGCCCGTCGGGAGGACGGCCTGACCCTTGCGGTAGTTCCTGGCGCCGCCGTCGGCGGTGTAGTTGTTCTCGACGTTGCCCGCCGAGTCCACCGAGAACCAGTGGATCTCCGTGCCCACCGGCAGGGTCAGCGTCTCCCCGCCCTCGCGGATGCCCGCCGAGCCGTAGAGCATCGACGAGTACGTGGGTGCGCTGCCGTCGACCGTGTAGAAGACCGCCGCCGGCTCGGTGACGCCGAAGCTCACGTTCACCATCCCCGGCGTCGAGCTCGGGGTGACCGACAGGCTGCTCTCCGGCCGGGTGTGGTCCCGGTCGAAGTCCCGCGCCACCCGCATGAGCTCCACCAGGCCGTTGGCAAACTCCATCGTCTCGGCGTGCGCCTCGTCCCACTCCGGCTGGAACTCGGTGCCGACCTCGAAGTTCCAGGCGTAGATGCCGTACTTGTACCAGAGCATGTCGCCGGAGTTGCCCGCCGCCGAGTAGAGCACGTCGGAAATCGGGCCGGTCCGCGCCGGGGTGACCGCCATGTTCCGGTGTCGCTTGATCGCGGTCAGGATCCGCGACGAGGCGCCCCAGAACGCCGACTCCTGGGCGAGCGTCGGGCGCGGCGCCGAGATCCGGTCGGGCAGGGCGTACGCGCCGGGTGACCACATGAAGTAGTTGCCCGACGAGTGCAGGTTCATGGAGAACGCGATGTTCGGTCGGGCAGCCAGCCAGTCGAGGTTCCTGTTCTCCGGTTCGGACAGTTCGCTCGGCCCGGCGTACGTGCCGCTGGTGCAGCTCGCGGACGCACCGGAGTAGCCGTCGAAGAGGCTGTACTCGGTGTAGTTGCGGTTGTTGTCCACGCCCCACGAATTGCGGCCGAGGTAGTCGGCGGCTCCGGTGAGCGGGCAATGGTTGGTCATGTTCTTGCGCTGGGAGTTGAAGTCGTAGAAGGAGTAGTGGCCACCGTCGGGGTTGACCGACGGCGCGATCCAGATGTCGAGGTTGTTCAGCAGCTGCTTGGTCTGCCCGTCGTGCGCGTAGTTGCGCAGCAGCCGCTCGGCGGTCTCGATGGCGACCAGCGGCGGCACCCATTCCCGGGCGTGTTCCTGCGCGTAGGCGAGCACGCCCGGCTTCGACCCGTCGCGCTGCTTGCCGATTCGGATGGCGTACACCGGCTGCGGATCGCGGGAGACGCTGGCCGGCGCGCTGAGGCCGTCGCTGAGCGACGTCCGCGGTGCCGGCGCGACCACGCCGGTGCCCGCGCTCCCCCGATAGGTGTACGCCCGGACCAGCGACCCGGCGCCGGCGTTGAGGGCCGCGACGACCTGGGCTGCCGTGCTGGTCACCGCGCCGGCGGCGTCGGTGGCCAGGTTCACCCGGATGACCTTGCCGGCCACGGTCACCGACAACGCGGCGTTGGCGGCGCCGGGGTTGACCAGCTCGACGGAGATGTCGTTGCCGCCCTGGTGCCCCCACGCCAGGGAGTCGACCGCGACGCGGCTGGCGTTGGCGGTGCCGAACACCGCCTGCGCGTGGCGCCGGTAGCCGTTGGTCCGGTACGGCAGTTCGACGATCTCGGCCAGGTCCGGGAACGCGGCGGCGAGCTGATGGATCCGCCCGTACAGCTCGGTGGGCGTCAGGTAGCTGGTGACGAAGTCCTTCTGGTACCCCGGGCCCTCCGGGTTGGTGTCCGGAATGGGCAGCCACTCCTGCACCTTGGCCACGGCGACGTCGCCAGTGGGGCTGGTGATCCGGACGTAGTCGGGGCGGCTCGTCACCAGCGAGGCGCCGCGGTGGTAGAGGTAGACGCCGGCGTCGACGAAGCGGGAGATGGCCTGCGTCCCGCCGGAGCCGATCTCGGTGCCCGGGCCGCTGTCCCGCTCGACGACGAGGGTGTTGCTGGCCGTCTGGCCCTGCGCCCACTTCGCCTCCACGGACAGGACCTGGCTGGTCCCCGAGGTGTAGTAGTCGGCGCGGATGATCTTGATGTCGGAGACGTCCGCCGCCGTTGCCGCCGTGGAGAACTCCCGGTTCTCCGCGACGTGCTCCGCGATGGTCGCCTCCCGTTCGGCGACGCGGGCCCGCGCGTCGCCGGGGCGATGCACGACCCCGCCCAGGGTGAACCCGGCGGCGGCCAGTGCCGCGGCCTCGTTGGGTGTGATCACAGCGTGCGCCACCACGCCGTTCTCCGTCCGTGCGACGTCGTGGTCGAGGTCGACGCCGGTGGCGACGAGTGCGTCGAGCTGCGCGGTGTCGGCGAGCAGCACCTCGACGACGCTTGCCTCCTCGTCGGCGACACGGCCGAGGTCGGCAGCGGGTGGAGCCGCCTGTGGCACGATCGCCGCGGCCGGGCTGACCAGCAGCACGACGGCCGCGGCGGCGGCCAGCGCGGCCGGGACGGGAAGGCGGCGTCGGCACCGTGGACCTAGGGGATCATGCATGTCATGTCCGCCCTTCTCGGTTTTCTCGGCATGGATGGCCGGTTGACGTGCCGAGGGTCCCGCCCTGGGTACGCGGTTCCGCTCTGGTTGGTCGCGCGTGGTCGCTGCGGGGTCGGCAGCGCCCACGACACGGGGAGAGGGAAGGTGGTGGTGTCCGGCTGCGGCGGACCGAGCTGCCCGCATCGCCGACCTGCGGACAGCGGGTGCCGATCTGGTGAACGAGAGGCTGTTCCGGTGACGGTCAGTGGACTGACCCAATCCTCAGCGTGCCGAAAGTGATCTGTCAATCCCCTGGTGGGCCGCCGTTGGTGCAGTAGCAGTCCACGGGATGCGCCGGGTCCCGCGTTCCAGTGGCGGTGCAGGCGACCCGGGGAGCGAGCGCTGCGGATCACTCACCCGGTCCCGTCTCAGCCGGTTACCGTGTGCCGGAATCCGAACCAGGTGGCGAGCAGGTCGAGGAGGATCGTCCACGTGACGAGTCACAACCCCCACCGGGGATGGTCCGGCCGGACCGCCTGGGTCGGCCGGTTCAACGCCCCGCTGCGCTCGTTCCTGCGCACCGAGACCGGCAGCGCACGGGTGGTGCTGGTCGCCGCGGTGGTCGCGCTCGTCTGGGCCAACCTCCACCTGAGATCGTACGAGTCGCTCTGGAGCACCTCCTTCTCCGTCCAGCTCGGCGACTGGCGCGTGTCACACGACCTGCGTACCTGGGTCAACAGCGGCCTCATGACGTTCTTCTTCCTGGTCGCCGGGCTGGAGCTGCGCCGCGACTTCGACATCGGAGAGCTGCGGGAGCGGCGTCGGCTGACGTTGCCGATGCTGGCCGGGCTCGGCGGCGTACTCCTGCCGATCGCGATCTACCTCGCGTTCAACGCCGGGCGCACCACGGCCGCGGGCTGGGGCGCGGTGATGGCCACGGACACCGCGCTCGCGCTCGGCGCACTGGCCGTCTTCGGGCCGCGCTTCTCGGATCGGTTGCGGGGTTTCCTGCTGACGGTCTCCGTCGTCGACGACGTGGTCGCGATCGCGGTGCTGGCGATCGCCTACCCGGAACATCCCTCGGCGACGACGCTGCTTGCCGCGGCTGGAATCTTCGGCGTCGTCCTGCTCATCCGGGCGTACGGCGTGCGGTACGGGCCGGTCTACGCGCTGTTGGGGTTGGCGGCCTGGCTCGCGGTCTCGGAGTCCGGTGTCGACCCGGTCGCGGTGGGCCTGGTGATGGGTCTGCTCACCTACGCCTATGCCCCCGGCCGCACCGAACTGCAGCGGGCGAGCGACCTTTTCCGCCTCTTCCGGGAACAGCCCACCCCGCAGCTCGCCCGTTCGGCCCGGGCCGGGCTCGCCTCAGCGCTGTCGCCGAACGAGCGGTTGCAGCTCCTCTACCACCCGTGGGCCAGCTACGTGGTCGTGCCGCTCTTCGCGCTGGCGAACGTCGGGATCGTGATCGACGGCGAGCTCCTGGCCAGGGCCGTCACCTCCCCGGTCACGCTTGGCATCGTGGTGGGGTACGTGGTCGGCAAGCCGGCCGGGATCGTGGCCACCTCGTGGCTGGTAACCCGGCTCAGCCGCAACCGGTTCCGGCCGCCGGTCGGCTGGGTCGCCGTCGCCGGGGTGGGCACGGTCTCCGGCATCGGGTTCACCGTCGCCCTCCTGATCGCCACCCACGCGGTGAGCGGCCCGACCCTGGAGGAGGCGAAGCTCGGCATCCTCGTCGCGACGGTTGGTTCGTCCGTCGTCACCTGGCTGGTGTTCCGTTCCGCCGCCCGGCTCTCACCGGCGCGGCGGGCCCGCGCGCTGCTGGGTGCCGCCGAGGGGATCGTCGACCTGATGGTTCCGGTCGATCCGGAGCGCGACCACGTGCGCGGGCCGCGCGAAGCGCCGGTGACGGTCGTGGAGTACGGCGACTTCGAATGCCCCTACTGCGGGCAGGCCGAGCCGGTGGTCCGGGAACTGCTGACCGACTTCGCGAACATCCGGTACGTCTGGCGGCACCTGCCGCTCACCGACGTCCACCCGCATGCCCAACTCGCCGCCGAGGCCGCCGAGGCGGCGGGCGAGCAGAGCGCGTTCTGGGAGATGCACGACCTGCTTCTCGCGCACCAGGACGCACTCAAGCCCACCGATGTGCTCAGCTACGCCGAACGGCTCGGCCTGGACCTCGACCGATTCCGGGAGCACCTCGCCGAGCTCAAGGGCGCCGACCGGATCGCCGAGGACATCGACTCCGCCGACCTCAGCGGCGTCACCGGAACCCCGACCTTCTTCATCAACGGCCGGCGCCACCACGGCGCGTACGACATCGCCGCGCTCTCGGCCGCGGTGAAGGCGGCGTTCGCCAGCGCGAAGCTTCGCCCCGCGTACCGTCGGGATCCCGGGCACCGCCGCGAGGGCGGACCGGAGAGTTGAACGCCGAGCAGCGGGCCCTTACCGTGCGGCAGCTGCTTGGCTCACCGCTCACCGGGTTCACGCCAGCAGCTCGGCGACCGCCGCCGCGAACACCTCGGAGTGACGGTCGACGTCCGCGGCACTCGTCGCGGGCGACATCAGCGCCATGTTGTGGAAACGGAGTGAGCAGCACGCCGCGGTTTGCGAGGTACAGGTGCAGGGTAGTCCTCCAGCTCGGCGTCGGCCGCTCGGGCCGAGGAGGTCCCGTCGCGGGGGGCCGGGCGCACGAACCGGTACTCCGCCCGCGCGCCGAGCTGGCTGATCGACCACGGCAGGTCATGGGGCTCGATGACCTTGGTGACCGCGTCGGTGAACCGGGTCGCGAGCGCCGTCATCTGCGTGAACGCGGAGTCAGTGAGCACGTGCTCCAGCGTGGCTCGCGCGGCGGCGACCGACAGCGCGTTCCCCGCGAGAGTCCCACCCACTCCGCCCAGGTCGACCAGGTCCAGGTCATCGCGGTCGAGAATCGCGGCGGCCAACTCGGCGGACAGGCCGTACGCCCCGACGGGCACGCCTCCGCCGATGGCCTTGCCGATGGTGACGACGTCCGGCACCGGGCCGTGGCCGTGCTTGGGCGTCGCCGGGTCAGTGCCAGTCGCTGATCTTCACGTCGCGCGGCTCGGGGGCACCTTCCCCGGTCTCGAGGAACTGCTTGAGGCTCATCAGGAAGGTGCCCCACGTGGTGCTGCAGTGGTGCATGAACTCGACCGGCTCACGCCAGCCCTCGTGCTTGAACAGCACGATCGTGTAGTCGCCGTCCTGACGGAGGTCCCACTGCACGCTGGTGCCGATCCACTCCTGCGGTCCGTCCACGACGTCCCAGCGGACGAGCCGGCCCGGATCCAGCTCGGCGACCTTCATGTCGAACCCGCCCGGCCCGAACCGGAACTCGATCACGCCGCCGAGGTCGGTCTCCCCCGACGTCTTCTCGGTCCACCAGCCGGACAAGCCGTCCAGGGTGGTGAGCGCGTCGTACACCTGCTCCGGCGAGGACTGCTCGACGCCGATGCGGTGAAGGATGTCTGCCATGTCCGTGTTCCTCTCTACTGCTTCTTCTCGGTCTCGTTGTTGGTGTCTTTGCCGCGCTGGATCGTCTCGGCGATGCGCTTGATGCTTTGGAGACGGGAGTCCCAAGCAGCGCCGACGTCGGCGAGCTGGGCGACCGCGCGGGCGAGCTGGGCCTGATCGACGCGGAACTGCTTCTCGCGGCCGGCGGTGGTGGCGTACACCAGGCCGACCCGGTCGAGGACGACGAGGTGCTTCGTCACCGCCTGACGGGTCACCGGCAGGTGCTCGCTCAGGCTGGTCGCCGTCCCGCTGCCTTCGCTCAGCAGCAGGTCGAGCATCCGGCGCCGGGTCGGGTCGCCGACCGCCGACCAGAGGTCGTCGTCCACCATCACGCTCATGCGCCCGCTCCGACCTTCGTGGCGTACGCCGGCAGCCGCGGCAGGTAGAAGTCCCAGCCGGTGACGTGCGCGGCGTACTCGGCGGCGACCTTCGCCTCGTCCCAGCCGCGCTCACGGAAGCCGCTCTCGGTCATCCGCAGGAGCGTCCCGCTCCCGTCGGGCTCGAGCTCGAAGACGACCAGGAGCGAGTTGCCCGGGGCGGCGGACTCCTCCTCCGCGTGGGTCCACCGGAAGGAGAAGAGCCGCGGCGGCACGGCGTCGACGACCGCGAACTGCACCCAGGTGCCGCCCTGCGAGCAGTCCCCGAAGCCGATCCGCCCCGCTCCCCCGGGCACGGCCGGGAACTCCGCCTCGTCCGGCCACCACTCGCGCAGGTGCTCGGGGCTGCTCACCACGTCGAAGACGACCTCGGGTGAGGCGTCGATGTGGATCTCCCGCTCGATCGTTCCGAATTCCATGCTCGCCACCTTCTGCAACGTTTGGTTGCGCATCACGCTAGCCGACCTGCCGGACATGCGCAACCTTTAGTTGCATGACGACGTGACCCGGCTCGGCGAGATCGTTGGCACAGAGAGGCGCGGGTCACCGGAGGTGTCCATGGCCCGTCGTCCCGCCGCAGTGCTGGCTGCCGATCGCCGGCGTCGCCGCGGTTCTCCGCTCCGCGCCGCCGGCTTTCGCAGCCCCGGACCAGAGCCTCGTCCCGTACTACGCTCCCCCTGTCGCCGACCGGTGCATGGTGCACTCCTTCGGTGACGGCGAGGCGCCGGAACTGACCGCCTACCCGGCCGACTCCAGGCCTCCGGGGTGCCGCGGTGTTCGGAGCCGTTGGGTGCAGTTGGCTGCCGTTCGGTGCACGCGGCTGCTCCCACCCCGCTCCCCCGATACCGGCCCCGCCATCAGTAGATCCGGAGCAGTCCCGTCAGTCCGGTTCCCGCAGGCAAGGCCTGCGTGGATCACGCGTTCGTTGCCCCCACCGGCTTCGCCGCGGCCGGCCCTTCGCCCATGCAATGTGGCCCAGTGCGCCCGAACCGCTCCCGGGTGCCCGAATCAGCGCACGGCCAACGTGCAGGGCGTGGCCGCCGGTCTCGCCTGTCCGGCGCGGCGGCTCATCTACCGTCCCGTGCCCTACGCCAGGCGCGGGAGTGCAGCAGCCGCAGACCGTTGAGGCCGACGATGACGGTGGAACCCTCGTGTCCGGCGACGCCGAGCGGCAGTGGGAGGTGGCCGAACAGGTCCCAGGCGACGAGCACGGTGATGAACGTGCCGGCGATGACAAGGTTGGTGGTGACCAGGCGGCGGGCGCGGCGGGACAGGGTGATGACGGCGGGCAGTGTGGTCAGGTCGTCGCGGACCAGCACCGCGTCGGCGGTCTGCAGGGCGAGGTCGGAGCCGTGCCGGCCCATCGCCACGCCGGTGTCGGCGGCGGCGAGGGCGGGGGCGTCGTTGACGCCGTCGCCGACCAGCAGAACTCGCTGGCCGTCGCGCTGCAGGGCGCGTACCCGATCGACCTTGCCGGCGGGTAGCAGACCGGCGCGCACCTCGGTGATACCGGTTTCGGCGGCGAGCCGGCCGGCCGCTCCTGGATTGTCGCCGGTGAGCAGTACCGGCGTCGCGCCGGTCAACGTGGTCAGTGCGGTGACGGTGGCTGCGGCGTGCGGGCGGACCCGGTCGGCGAGGGCAAGGACCCCGGAGGGCACGTCGTCGACGATCACCACCACTGCGGTACGCCCGGCGGCCTGCGTGGTGCTGACGACCGTGTGCACAGGCGGATCGACGTGCGGGAGGTCGTTCAGAAGGGCGGGGCTGCCGACGCGTAGGCGGCGCCCGTCGACGGTGGCGGTGACGCCTCGGCCGGGCGTGGAGGTGAAGTCGTGGACCGCGGGTACGGTCAGCGCCCGTTCGCGGGCGGCGGCAAGCACGGCGGCAGCCAGGGGATGTTCGCTGGGGTGTTCGGCGGCGGCGGCCAGCCGCAGCAGGGTGTCCTGGGTGTAACCGCCGCCGGGGACGAGGTGGATTTCCGCGATTCGGGGGGTGCCCTCGGTGAGGGTGCCGGTCTTGTCGAACGTGACCACGTCGGTGTCGGCGAGCTGTTCCATGACCACGGCGGACTTGACCAGGACGCCGTGCCTGCCGGCGAGGGCGATGGCCGACAGCAGCGGTGGCATGGTGGCCAGTACCACCGCGCACGGCGAGGCGACGATCATGAAGGTCATCGCTCGCAGCAGGGTCGGCTGCAGGGCCGCGCCGAGCGCCAAGGGGACGGTGAACAGGGCGAGGGTCGCCAGGACCACGCCGACGGAGTAGCGCTGCTCGACTTTCTCGATGAACAGCTGGGTGCGGGCCTTGGTGGCCGAGGCCTCCTCGACCAGGGCGACGATGCGGGCGATCACCGATTCGGCGGCCGGGCGGTGCACCCGGGCCAGCAGTGCTCCGGCACCGTTGACGGTGCCCGCATACACCTCGTCCCCGGGGTGTTTGGCTACCGGCAGCGATTCGCCGGTGATGCTGGCCTGGTCGACGTCGCTAGCCCCGTCGATGACCAGGGCGTCGGCGCCGATCCGCTCGCCTGGCCGTACCCAGATGACGTCGCCGATGGTGATGTCCGTGGTGTCGACGGTTTCCTCGTTGCCGTCGTTGCGGACCCGGGTGGCCCGCTCGGGGGCGAGGTTGAGCAGCGCGCGGACCGAGTCAGCGGTCCGGGCTGTCGCGAACGCCTCCAGCGCGCCGGAGGTGGCGAAGATGACGATCAGCAGCGCGCCGTCGAAGACCTGCCCGATGCCGGCCGCGCCGAGCGCGGCCACGATCATCAGCAGATCCACGTCCAGGGTCTTCTCGCGCAGCGCCCGCAGCCCAGCCAGCGCCGGCTCCCACCCGCCGACTGCATAGCAGGTCAGGTACAGGGTCCACCACAGCGGTGCCGGGGCGTGCGCGAGCTGCGCGATGCCGCCGAGGGCGAACAGTACGGTGGCCGCCATCGCCCAGCGGACCTCGGCGAGGACCCACAGTCGGGTGCCCCATCGTCTGGGGGCGGGGATCGCTCTGGTCGCTGGCGGCGCGGAAGTGGTGTCGGCCGTGAGGGTCACGACGAACAACCTTACCTGCGTCACTTCGAAGGTACGAAGGCAGCTAGGCAGGCAGTCAGCGAAGGAACGCTAGGCTGGATGGGTGCACACCTCGTTGCCGGACTTCCAGATGCCCAACGACGAGCAGGTCCACCTGGCCGCCGAGGGATTCCGGCTGCTCGCCGACCCGACCCGGATCAAGATCCTCTGGGCGTTGCTGCAGGGCGAGTCGTCGGTCGCCTGCCTCGCCGACCTGGTGGGCGCCGCGCCCACCGCCGTCAGCCAGCACCTGGCCAAGCTGCGCCTGGCCGGGCTGGTGCGCGGGCGCCGGGAGGGCACCTTCGTCTACTACTCCGCCGCCGACGTGCACGTCCAGGCGCTGCTCGCCGAGGCGCTGTTTCACGCCGACCACACCGACCGCGACCTGCCCGACCACCCGCGCGGCGACCTGCTCCCCCATACCCGGCCCACCGCGCATCCAGCAAGCTGAGCCGTAGCGCGGGAAGGGCGGGGACCCGGCAGCCCTCCGGCCCGTGGGGCACGAGCTCCTCGAGACCCGATGACCCCGCGGGTGTTCGGGCGGCGGGTTGGTCCGGCTGGCGTGGCGTCAACCGCCTGCCGTCCGCGTGACCTCCTGCCCTCGTCAGCACCCTGAGGTTCACCCTGGTCCCGAGGCACTGCTGGTCGGGAAGGTCCGGCAACTCACTCATCAGCCGGGTTTGCTCTACGCCCACGTCATCACGATCCACCGCCACCCGGTCCCCCGTTTCGCCGGGCGTTTCCGCCGCAGCAGGAGGAGGACGAGGGCGCCGAGGACGGAGACTTCCGTCGCGGTGAGGGTGTCGCGCGGGTCGGGGGACAGGTAGGGCCGCGACGTGCCGCGCTCCTCCGAGCGGCTCGCTGCCGCAGAAGTGCCTGTTGCTCTGCACGTGAACCAGGCGACGCCGGGCGGGCGGGAGCGACGCTCCCGCCCGCCCCTCAGAGCGCGGTCAGTTGAGCAGGAACGTCTGCGTCTGCGGGTTGAGCATCGGCAGTTGCTGTGCGCTGGCGGTCTCGCGCGTGCTCAAGCGCAGCACGTCGACCCCTCGGGAGATGTCGTTGGCGATGATCAGGCCGTTGTACCAGTAGGTGGACCACTGGTTGGACTGCATGTCGTAATAGCCGATCTCCTTCGGGCTGGTGGGGTCGGTCAGGTCGACCACCGATGTGCCCGAGCCGTACGCGGAGGAGACCAGGATGTTGCGTCCGGCCACCGGCACGTAGTTGAAGTTGTGGTAGGTGCTGGGTTGATCGCGCGGGATCCGCAGGTGGCTCAGCGGCGTGGCGGGGTTGTCCACGGCGTACGTCCAGATCGCCCCGAAGGGTTCCTGCGCGGGCCCGAAGTACTCGTCGCCGAACGTCACGTACTTCCCGTCGTGGGTGAACGCGGCGCTGTGCCAGATGTCCACGTCGGGCGTGTCGATGTTGGCGGTGACCTGGGGTGCCAGCGGGTTGCTGATGTCCCACAGCTGCCCCTGGGACAGGCAGGCGGCGGCGGCGAGTTTGCGGGGGGTCAGCACTTGGATGTCGTGGCAGGCAAAGAAGTCGCCGGACGACCCGCTGAAGGGGTCGACCCCCTTGACGGTGGGCTCCGCGGCCACCCGCGCGGCGAGGCCGGCCGCGCGGTCCTTGCCCGGCACGTCGATGACCGAGATCCGCTCGAACGGGGCCCGGCAGTCGGGGCCGATGTTGCTGGCGCTCAGCGGGTACGACGCGACGTAGATGTAGGTGCCGCCGTCCTCCCTGGGCACCAGCGTGTGGGTGTGCGAGCCGCAGTCGGTGCGGATCGCCTGCAGGAACTGCGGCGCGCTGGGGTCGCTGACATCGAAGACGCGCACCCCTTCCCAGGCGCCCGGGGTCGACGCGGTGACGTTGTGGGACCCCGCGCAGCCCGGCGTGCTCTGCGGGGTGTCCACCGACAGGAACAGCAGGTCCCCCCACACGGAGACGTCGCCCTGCGGTCCGTTGCAGTGCACATCGGCCAACTCGACCGGCTCGCCGGGCTCGGAGATGTCGATGATCCGGAAGCCCCCGTAGTGACCTGCGTAGACAAGGTTGCCGGAGAAGGCCAGGTCGGAGTTGACACCGCCGGTGTGGGCCGCTGTGGAAAGCAGGTGCATGTTGCGGCTGTAGCCGTCAGCCGGGCTGCTCGGCGGCGGCGGCGGAACGGAACCGTCGTCCCAGGGCTCATGGGCCAGCACAGGGGAAGGCGCAGCGGCAAGCAGGGCTGCCACCCCCGCGACGACAAGCGATCGGACTTTGGTTGATCTCCGCATCGGACGCCCCCTCAAAGCAAAATGTGTCCCTGATGTGTCATGGGACACCGTTCGGCGTCACATTGCCAGACATTTGCACAGGTCGCTACCCCGCGAGGGCGGCGCCATGTCGCAGCACCTGAGCGCAGGTACGGCAACGGGCTGTCAGGACCGGCTCCTGCCTACCGGGCTGCACGCCGCCGGTCCTGAGCAAGCCCTCAGCCTGCGCCTGCGGCCTCTACCTCGACGACACGGCTTGGGGATACGAGCCCCGACGAATCAACGGCGAGCGGCGCTTAGCCCGGCCCGGGTGACGGTGACGAGGCGGTGGACGGCGTCCTGGCTGGGGATGGCGCCGGCCGCCGTAGCAGCGCCGACGTGGTGGTGGGATAGCCATTCAGCACACCCCGTTGCTCCCAGCCCGCTCCACCGCCCTTCATCGGTAGGCCGTGGACTCATGCGCCTACTTCCGCGGCCGCATCGCGCTGCCTACTCGTGACTCATCAAGCGCCGGGCGGGAGGTCGCCGCGAGGAACGATAACGACATGCAGGTTCCGGGGCCCGTGGACGCCCTCGACCCGGTTGAGTTCGATGTCGCTGGTGGCGGAGGGTCCGCTGATCCAGGTCTGCGGCCGGCACGGGTCGAGCTGGTCGAGGGCGTCCGGCACGCCTGCCACGACCTGGTCGGTCCGCAGCACGCAGACATGCACGTCGGGCAGGAGCGTGATGACCCGGCGGCCCTGGTCCGGGGCTGCGTCAAGGACGACGGTACCGGTTTCGGCGATGGCCACGGCGACCGCGGTCACGACCCCGTCGCAGGCGGCGATTTGCTCCGCGGTGAGGTTCTCGTCGGTCACCGCGGCGACGGTGGCGGGCAGCCAATGCCGTGGCAGTCCGGGCGGGACCACGACGCGCCGGCCACCGAGGATCGCTTCGACTACCTGTGCGACCTGGCCGTCGGTGCATCGGTGCACGGTGGCCCGGTAGTCGGTGAGCCGGTGCACCAGCAGGTCGAGTTCCACGGCGGCACCGGCGGGCCGGTAGTCCCGTGGCACCTCGGCCGGTGCGGCCGCCCGGTCGCCGAGGGCGGCGCGGATTCGGCCGAGGACTCGGTGGCGTGAGTTCACCGCTCGGCCCACCACTCGCGGAAGGTCTGCGGTGGCGGCTGCGGCAGGTCGCGGCTGACGGTCCAGCCGGACAACGGTGGTGGTAGGCCGCGACCGCGCCTGCCAACGACCTTGCCGAGCCGCGCAGCGCGCTGCGCCGCCGCATACAGCGCCGGGTGGTCCATGGTGTACGCGGCGGCGGCCATCGCGATGGACTCGGCGGTGGGTCGCCGTCGGTCGGTGACGTGTTCGGCGCGTAGGTGGACCAGCAGCTCGGGAATGTTGATCATCACGGGGCAGGCGTCGAAGCACGCGCCGCAGAGCGACGACGCGTACGGCAGGGAGGGATTGTCGGCGACCCCGGTCAGCTGCGGGGAGAGCACCGCCCCGATCGGCCCCGGATAGACCGACCCGTACGCGTGCCCGCCGGTGCGCTCGTACACCGGGCAGACGTTGAGGCACGCCGAGCAGCGGATGCAGTGCAACACCTGCCGGCCCACCTCGTCGGCGAGCACCGCGCTGCGGCCGTTGTCCAGCAGCACCAGGTGCACCTGTTGCGGCCCGTCGCCCGGGGTGACCCCGGTCCACATCGAGGTGTACGGGTTCATCCGCTCCCCGGTCGACGCCCGGGGCAGCAGTTGCAGGAAGACCCCGAGGTCGTCCCAGGTGGGAATGACCTTCTCGATGCCCATCACGGTGATCAGGGTCTCCGGCAGGGTGAGGCACATCCGCCCGTTGCCCTCGGACTCGACCACCGCGAGGGTGCCGGTCTCGGCGACCGCGAAGTTCGCCCCCGAGATGGCCACCGGGGTGTGCAGGAACGTCTGCCGCAGGTAGCGGCGCGCGGCGGCGGCCAGGGCCGCCGGGTCGTCGGTGAGCGCCGGGTCCACCCCCGGCATCGCGCGCAGGAAGATCTCCCGGATCTCGGCGCGGTTGCGGTGAATGGCGGGCACCAGGATGTGGCTGGGCCGGTCGTCGCCGAGCTGGACGATCAGCTCCGCGAGGTCGGTCTCCACCGGGGTGATCCCGGCGGCTTCGAGGGCCTCGTTGAGGCCGATCTCCTGGGTGGCCATCGACTTGACCTTGATGACCCGGTCGCTGCCGGTCCCGGCGACCAGCTCGGTCACGATCCTGTTGGCCTCCACCGCGTCGGCCGCCCAGTGCACGGTCCCGCCGGCCCGGGTGACAGCGGCCTCGAGCTGTTCGAGCAGCTCGGGTAGCCGGCTCATGACGTCGGCTTTGATGGCCGCTCCGGCGTCGCGCAGCTGTTGCCAGTCCGGGGCTTCGGCGATGACCGCGGCGGACTTGGCCCGGATCGTGGTTGTGGCGTGCCGCAGGTTTCGGCGTAGCTGCGGGTCGGCGAGGCCGCGCCGGGCGGCCGCGGGGAAGGGCTGGTCGCCGCGCAGGTGCCCGACGCCACGGGGGGCCGTGGCCGGCATTCCGAGGAAGGTGCTGGTCATGACGCCTCCGTACTGGCCAGGATCTCGGCGAGGTGCACGGTGCTTACTCCTGCACGCAGCCGGGACAGGCCCCCACCGATGTGCATAAGGCAGGAGACGTCCCCAGCGGTGCAGACGTCCGCGCCGGTGGCGAGGACGTGGCGCATCTTGTCCGCCATCATCGCCGTGGAGGTGTCGGCGTTCTTCACGGCGAAGGTGCCACCGAAGCCGCAGCATTGCTCCGCCGCGGGCAGCTCCACCAGCGTCAAGCCGCGGACCCGCCGCAGCAACCGCAGCGGGCGGTCCCCCACCCGCAACATGCGCAGGGAATGGCAGGTCGGGTGGTAGGTGACCCGGTGCGGGTAGTAGGCGCCCACGTCCTCGATCCCGAGCACGTCGGTGAGCAGCTCCGACAGTTCGTAGGTGCGTGCCGACACGGCCTCGGCCTGGCTGGCGAGCCGCTCGTCGCCGGCCCGCCGGGCGACCATGGTGTGCTGGTGGCGCACCGACCCGACGCACGAGCCGGACGGGGCGACCACCACGTCGTACGGATCGAAGGTGCGTACGTGCCGGCGCACCAGCGGCAGCGCTTCGTCCAGGTAGCCGGTGTTGACGTGCATCTGCCCGCAGCAGGTCTGGCCTTCGGGGAAAACGACCTCGTGGCCGAGGCGTTCGAGCAGCCGTACGGTGGCCTTTGCCGCCTCGGGGAACATGGTGTCCGCCAGGCAGGTGACGAACAGGGCGATGCGCATCCTTACCTCCCGATCCGTGCGGCGGCGGCCCGCCACGGCTCGTCGTTGCCCTGCGGCTCGTACACGGTCAGCTGTTGCGTGCTGCGCAGCAGCTGACGCAGCGCGCGCAGGTCCCCGTGCACCACGCCGGCGGCCCGGGCCTGCACAAGCAGGTTGCCGAGGGCCGCGGCCTCGACCGGCCCGGCCACGACGGGCCGGCGGCAGGCGTCCGCGGTGAGCTGGCACAGCAGCCCGTTACGGGCGCCGCCGCCGACGATGTGCACGGCGTCGACGTCGCGTCCCGACAGCCGTACCGCGTCGTGGACGGCGGTCCGGTAGGCGAGGGCGAGGCTGTCCAGGATGCAGCGGACCGTCTCGGCCTGGCTCTGCGGTGGTGTCTGGCCGGTGCGCCGGCACGCGGCGGCGATACGCGCCGGCATGTCGCCCGGGGGAAGGAACGCCGGATCGTCGGCGTCCACGACCGCCGAGAAGGCCGGTACGCGGGCGGCGTCGTGCAGCAGCGACGCCAGGTCGGCGGGGAGCCCGGCCGCGTTCCACGTGCGGATTGATTCCTGCAGCAGCCACAGGCCCATGACGTTGCGCAGGTAGCGGGTGGTGCCGTCGACGCCGCCTTCGTTGCTGAAGTTGGCGCGCCGGCTGTCCTCGGTCAGCACCGGCGTATCGAGCTCGACCCCGACGAGTGACCAGGTGCCGCACGACACGTACGCGAACTGCTCACCGGCCGCCGGCACGCCGACCACCGCGGAGGCCGTGTCGTGCGACCCGACGGCGATGACCGGCACCGGACCGGTCAGACCGGTTTCGTCGAGGACGTCGGGCAGTAGTTCTCCCGCCCCGTCGCCGGGCTGGCGCAGCGGCGGGAAGAGGCCGGCCGACACGCCGGCCGCGGCGAGAAGCCGGTCGGACCAGGTGCGGGTCCGGACGTCGAGAAGCTGGGTGGTGGAGGCGTTCGTGACCTCGGTACCGGCGATGCCGGTGAGCCAGTAGCTCAGCAGGTCGGGGACGAGGAGCAGGTTCCGCGCCGCGGCGAGCTGCGGTGACTCCGCGCACGCCGCGAGCTGGTAGAGCGTGTTGAACGGCAGGAACTGCAGCCCGGTGATCCGGTAGATCTCCTCTGCCGGCACGGCGGCGAGCACCTTGTCCATGGCGCCGTCGGTGCGCCCGTCGCGGTAGTGCACCGGGTTGCCGAGCAGGGAGCCCCCCGCGTCGAGCAGACCGTAGTCGACCGCCCACGAGTCGATCCCGATGGAGGTGATCCGGCCGGCGTCCCGTCCCGCCGCCCGCAGCCCCTCCAGGACGCCCCGGTACAGCGCGAGGACGTCCCAGTGCAGGGTCCCCGCGACCCGTACCGGCACGTTGGGAAACCGGTTGACCTCGACGAGGTCCAGCCGATCTGGCGCCACCCGGCCAAGCATCACCCGCCCGCTGGACGCGCCGAGATCAACCGCGGCGATCGTCGCCGTGCCATCCACAACTGTCACGCCGTCACCTCGGTCCCGAGCCGGTCCGGTACCGCCGGACAGGGAGCGACCATGCCGACCACGCCGAGCGGGAACGTCGATGCTGGATGCGGGCTCACTGCGGGTAACCCTCCAGCTCGACAATGCGGGAGTAGGCGTTGTCGTTGGCGGACCGGACGATAACGCGCAGCGCGGTCGCGGTGACCGGGTCGAAGGTTCGGCGTACCAGCCCGTCGGTGTTGCCGCGGATCTGCGCGACGGTACGCCACTGGCCACCGACCAGCGCCTGCACGTCGGCGTCGCGTACCCCCCATCCGCTTGCGGGGAACTGCGAGGAATCGATCGTGTACAGGTCGACCCGACCGACCGGCGCCCCCATGGTGAAGTCGACGGTCAGTGTGTCGGGGAAAGCGCCCTGCGTCGCGTCGTTCCAGCCGTTCCCCTGGCCCCACCGCTGCGAGCTGCGGTCCCCGTCGATCGCCCCCTCAGGGCGGAAGGAGGGGTGGGTGGATGAGGCGCTGGCCTGGCCGAGCCGCGTCGCAAGGTCGACGGTCACCGGCACGTCCCGTCGCTCACCGCCGACCGTCACGGTGAGAGCACCGGTGCCGGGCACCGTCGCGTCCACCGGAGCGGTCAGCGTGACCTGGAGGGTCGCCTCGCCGGCGCGGTCGAACTTCACGTCGGTTCGGGCCGGCGTGACGGTCAGCCCACCGCTGGCGGCGAGCTCGACCGTTGCGGTGTCTTGGGAACCGCCGAAGCGGCGTACCCGAACCTGCAGCTCACGGGATTGGCCCGGCGACACGCTCGGCGCCGCTGGCAGGCCGACGTCGTACACCGGCTCGTCCCCGACCGGTGCGAGCTCGGCGGAGACGGGCCGCTGCGGGCGCAGCGCCACCGGGCCGAGCAGGCCTGCCGGGCGGTGGTCGCCGTGCCGGTTGGCGAGGGTGTTCGTGACCCTCACCTGGACCTCGTTGCGTCCCGCGCGCAGCGCCGCAGTGATGTCCTGGCGGTACGGCTTCCACAGCAGCGGGCCGAACGCCTGCCCGTTGACCGTGACCTCCGCGACATCTCGCACATCGCCCAGGTCAAGGACGAACCGGCGCCCGTCGAGGGTGGCCGCGTCCAGGTCGACCGCTCGGGAGTACGTGGCCGATCCGGAGTACGCCGGGTCGATCGCGGTCCACGACCCGAGCGGCCGGTCCAGCGGCTGCGCGCCGGGCTTGTTCAGCCGCACCGTCCAGTCGCCGTTCAGCAGTACCGGGGTGAGCGGGTCGTCGGTGGCGAGCGTGCCGCCGAACAGCTGGCCGTCCCAGGCGCCGACCACCCGGTGGCTGCCCGGTGCGTCGAGCAGGGCGTCGACCCGCAGGGTGCCGGACGTGCCTGGGCTCACGGCCGTGGCGGTGATGTCGCCGGAGATCAGGTGCGGCACCGCGGCCGGCGGCCGCGCCGCGGACCGGAAGGCGACCACCACGGTCTGGTAGGGCTGCAGTTCCAGCGGTACGGCGGTGCCCAGGCGGCCGGGCGCGTTCCGGAAGGTCGTGGCGGTCGCCGTCCGTCCGGTTTCCGGTTGCCACAGCTCCGGAGTGCCCTTCGCGGGGAACGTCGCGGTGGAGCGGACGACCGCCCCGCTCTCGTTGGTGACCAGGAACGCCTGATCCTTGCCGGTCTCGAGCCGGAGCACCCGCACCGCACGCTGAGCCGGTTCGAGCACGGCCGCGGCGACCCCCGCCGAGCGGGCCGCCTCCCCGAGCCCGCCCGGGGCGGCCAGGCGCACGATGCGGCCGGCGCCGTATGCGCGCTCGCCCGGCGCGGTGCCGTCTCCGAACAGGGCCGTGAGTGCGTCGCGGAGTTCACCATCGCGGCCGGCGGCTTCCTCCCCTGGGAGGTCGCCGACCGCGACGAGCGTGCCGCCGGTGCGGACGAACTCGGTCAGCGTCCGGACGGTTGCCACATCCAGGGTCGGGGCCTGCGGGAGCACTGCGAGGCGATAGGACTGCTCCCCCACATGCAGCCGCCCGCCGCGCGCCTGCGCGCGGGCGCGGATCGCCGGGTCGCCGGCGAGCGCGCCCTCGTCGAGCAGGTCGAAGTCGACCTGCGCGTCCTCCAGCGCGTAGGCGGCGGCGGTGAAGTCGCGGTCGATCGCATCCTGGGTGGGTGTGCCCTGCCAGGCCTCAGCGGCGCGCTGCGGCTGGATGAGCACGGTCTGGGCGGCGGCCCGGCCGCGGGCGACCTCCATCACCCGGCCGATCCAGTCCGTGAGTGGTTTGGCGGTGCGCCACCACGGGTTGCCTGAGCCGAACGGCGGTGGGTAGACGATGTTGTTCTCGTCGGTCCACATCGCGTGCATCACGGTCAGGTTGATTCCCCGGGCGGCGAACGCGCCGAGCAGCGCGTGCGAGAACTCGGGCGACACCTGCCAGCCCATCGCGCCGAACGCCTCCAGCAGGACGCGTTCCTGGCCGTTCTGGTGGGCGTCGCTCGCCGCGTACCGGGGCAGCATCGTGCGCCCGCCGGCCGCGTAGTGGTCGAACACGACGTCGGTGCCGGGCACCTGCGCCCACTGGTTCTCCTTGTGCAGGTCGCCGGTGCTCGCGATCTGCTCGGCGGGGCCGTACTCGTCCCAGAGCGGGTTGGAGATGTAGCCGACGCCATGGTCGGACATCCAGCGTGCCTGCTGGGCGTAGTACGCCTCGCCGAAGCGGTCGGCGACGGCGCGCCAGTACCGTCCGCGCTCGGTCCGCCCGTCGCGGCCGAGGTCGTCGAAGAGGGCCGCGTACGCCACACCGGGCGTGGTGCCGACGTCTTTCAGCGCGGCGTGCAGGCTCGGCGACCACGGTTTCTGTTGGAAGTGGGCGTCGGCGGAGGCGATGAACGGTTCGTCGTCCCAGAAGCCGCGCAGCACGGTGCCGAACGCCCAGGGGAACCGCCGGTAGTACTCGCCGGGCACGGCGTCCAGCATGCGGGCCACGGCATCGTCGTCCAGCAGGTCGAGGTAGTTCCGGCGGAACGACCACGAGTTGTCGTCGGCCAGCGGCGTCGCGGTGAAGGTGTCCACCCGCCACTGCCCGGCGGGCGCCGGCCAGGCCCGCCCGGCCGTCACGTAGTCGGTCAGGTCGACGAAGTCGCCGACGTCGTTCGAGCCGGCCGGTCGGGCGACCGCGGAGACCACCTTCGCCGCGGACTGCCGGGGTCGGAAGTCGGTGAGGGCGGCCGTTCCGTCGAACGTCTGCCGGTACAGCGGCTGCCCACCGGGTCCGGTCACGGAGAACTCGTCGTACGTCGAACGCTGGTCGGCGACCGCGCGGACCCCGACAGTGCCGCGCGGGAAGGCGCCGTCGGTGGCCGATGGCTGGGCCTTGCCGTCCACGTACGGGGTGATCGTGTTCCCGGCGACCACCACCTTGATCTCGTGCTCGGCGGCTGGGTCCCAGCCGGGCACCCCGCCGGGGTGGCTGAGCAGGGTGAACGAGCCGTTCTGCTGGCGCCAGATGTCGACGCCGCCGTCGTCGCGGCGGGTGTCGACGAGGTATCCGTTGCGCTCGCCGGTGGCGCGGACGACGATGCCGGCGGTGCCGCGGTCCAGGCGGGCCTGGGCGGTGAGCGTGTAGTCGCTCCACTCCGCTCCGGTCTTCAGCACCGCGACGCCGTTCAACGTGGTTGCGTCGACGACGAGGCGGCCGCCCACGACGTCCAGCCCGGTTGTGTCGCCGCCGAGGTCGACCTGTGCGGGGCCGGTCACGGTCCTGCTGGTACGTCCGAGCCCCGTCGGGCGCAGCTCGGGGTGCGGCTCGTAGGTCCGGTCGCCGACCTTGCCCCCGTTGATGACGAGGCCGCCGCCGCGGCCGCTGGGAAAGAAGTCGTCGTTGAACAGCCACAGGTGCATGCCGGTGCGCTGCGCCTCGCGCAGCGTGTGCTCGATGATGGCGAACCATTCCTCGCTGAAGAACGCCGGCTTCAGCGCGGTGGTGTCGAACGGGAACACGATCGCCTCGTACACGCCCTGCGCCCGCAGCTCGCCGAGCTGCCGGTCGACCAGCGCCGACGTCACGGTGCCGTTCCAGAACCAGAGCACGCTCGGCCGGCTGTCCGGGCGCGGCTCGGCGAACCGCGCCGCGTCCAGGCCGCTCAGCGGCTGAGCGATCCCGGCCGGCTGGGCGACCGCGGCTGACTGGGGAACGGTGACGGTGGCGACCGAACACAGCACGGCGAGCGCGGCCGCGGCGACTCGTCCGGCGAACGGCTGCATGGCGTTACTCCTCATCGGCGGGGTGAGCGCTGATCGTGTGGGCGCCGGCGGGCAGGCCGCTGAGGTAGACGTACCGGCCGTCGGTGTGGGCGCCGTACGCCTTGGCCTTGTCGCCGTTCCAGGCGAGCCGCCCGTCGACGATGACCGTCGTCGGGCCGTCGGCCGGGACGGCGATCGTGCCGGTGGTGCCCTGCGGGGTGGTCAGGTCCATGACGAAGCGGTCGCGTCCGCGGTCCTGGCGCCAGGACACCCAGATCGCGCCGTGCGGGGTCGGCACCCGGCCCTGCGCCCACTCCAGGTCTCCCGGATGCGGCTTCACCGTGTACGTGGCGAACCCGGGGCCGGCCGGCCGGACGCCGAGGACCTCGTTGGTGAGCAGTGCGGTGCCGCCGGCGGACCACGGGTGGGACATGCTGCCGTCGCCGTGCCGGTAGGGGCTGCCGTCGAGGTTGATGTGTTCCCAGGCGCCGGTCGCCGGCGGTTCCTCGACCCCGTTGATCGGCTTGCGCTGGGCGAACTGGTAGCCCCAGACGGTGCGCAGCAGGTGCCAGGCCTCGGCGTCGCGTCCTTCGTCGAACCGGGCGACCGCCTCCCAGTAGTTCATGAACGGACCGACCAGTTGCGGCATCGACCCGGTTCCGGACTTCGAGCCGTACGCGGTCCAGAGCTGGTCCTTGAGGGTGTCCAGGGCCCGGGCGGCACGGTCGGCGGGAGCGACCCCGGAGAGGACCGCGAACACGTTGCCGTCCTGGGCGATGTTGCCGGGCTGGCCGGTGGACTGCCGGTAAGCCCCTGCGGTCTCGTTCCACAGCTGGTCGTTGACCCCGCGCACCACCTCGGGGATCAGCTCCCGCCAGTGGGTGGCCTTAGGGTTGTCGTTCTGCAGCTCGGCGAACGCCGCGGCGTCGCGCAGCACCTCGACGTACAGGGCGTTGACCTCGGTCTCCTTGCCGGAGTCGCCGTAGATCCAGTGCCCGCCCTGGTCGTAGAGGTCGAGCAGCCGGGTCCGGTCGTCGCTGACCGTCGCGATCCGCAGGGTGCGGTCGCCGGCGATCGGCTTCCCGTCGGTCATTGCGGTGCCCTGCGGGTACGCGTCGGTGGAGTTGGTCCACCAGGCGACGGTGCCCGAGGGGTCGGACTGCTCGAGGTAGTAGGCGCCGGGGGCGGCCGCCTCCGGCAGGTCGATCATGAGCCACGCGTTGTCCACCACGTCCTCGAACCGCTTGCTCGCGACGAGTTGACCCGCGCCGGGTTGCCCGCGGTAGAGCGACAGCGTCATGTCCGCACCCGTGGTGTTGTACGTCGGGAACCTGCCACCGGCGGCGGTGAACGGCGACGTGGCGGTGAACGTCTGGCCCTGGGTGTGGCCGGGCAGCAGCTTCGGCGCCGAATCCTGCGCCTCGGTGCCCTCGAAACCCTCGGCGGTCAGCCGGGTCTCCAGGAACGCCATGGCGCTGGTGAACGTCGGCCACATCTCGGCGACGAATGCTGTGTCACCGGTGTAGAGGTAGTACTCCTGAAGCCCGCGCAGCCACCACAGGTGGTATTCGAGGAAGCCCTGGCAGACCGGGGCGCCCAGCCCGTTGGGTGAGCAGGCCGAGAGGTAGCCGTCGCCGCGCTGGGTGCGGGCGATGCTGCGCAACGAGTCACGCATGGCCTGCCGGTCGTCCGTGGAGACGTACGCGATGCGCCCCGTGATCGCGAGGTCACCGTTCCACGCCAGCCGGTCGCGCTTGGCGCCGTCGACGATAACCCGCTCGCCCACACCGATCGTCTCGGTGCCGTTCTCGATGCCCTGGGTCGGGTCGATCGTGCCGTTGACGATCGTGTGCGCGCCCCCGTACCAGATCTTGTTCAACGCGTCGTCGGAGGAGAGGAACCAGCCGGGCAGCAGCGCGTCGCGGTCGGCCAGGTTGATGCCGGGCGCGGCCGTGTACCGGACACGGACGGCGTCGACGCTCACGCTGGACCCGGCGGTCGCTTCGGGCGCGAGCCGGATCATCAGGTAGCGGAACCCGCCGCGCAGCTCCGGATCTTGCCAGGTGCCGGCACCGGCCGGTGCCTGCTCGTGCGGGCTTTCGAACCGGCGCTCGCGCTGTGGCTTGGACGCGTCGCCGTTGGCGATCCAGCTCGTCGTGCCGAAGGTGTCGCCCCAGTCGCCCAGGTAGCCGAGCGTCTCGCTGAATGCGAAGAGGGTTGTCGGTGCGGCGCCGGCGAAGTCGACGCTGAGGTAGCCGGAGACTTCGCGTCCGAAGTCGACGATCAACCGGGGGTCGGCGCCGGCACCGGTCTTGGTGATCTTAACCGGTTGTCCGTCGGCGGCCAGCACCCCGGCCGGGTTGGTGATCTCCCCGCCGCGGCTGTCCGCCGAGACCACCCGGAGCGGCGCGACGTCGCGGGTCTGCGGGGTGAGCACGTATCGCTGCCAGTCCCCGGGCGCCGGGGCGGCGAGACCACCAGATTCGGCGCTGGCCACACCCGTGCTGGCAACGAGTACGGCCGCGGTGGTCAGCGAGATGGCGGCGAAGCGGGTACGTCTCATGGTGGTCACCTCGTCGATCGCTTGCGGGAAGATGCGGTGGTCTGTCATCCGTTAGCGGCGGACTCGCGGCGCTGGTCGAGGAACACGGTCGTGCGTCCCGGTGCCACGCCGCTCAGTACGACGTGACCGTCGACGACGGTGCGGTCCGGGTGCGGGCCCGCGCCGATGACGCGGAAGGCCTGCGGCGGCGAGCCGTCGAGCGGCACCAGGATGCGGCCACGGACGTTCGGCGGCAGATCGACGTCGAGCCGGTAGCCGTCGCGGCGGTCGATGCGCACCCCGACCGGTCCCCGGATCGTCGGCACCCGGCCCTGCGCCCACTCCAGCGGACCGGGCTGTGGTCGTACCTCCACCTGTGCCGCCCCCGGCGCCGTGACGGTGACCCCGAGGAGGCGACGCATCACCACGTTGGCGGGCGCCGAACCCCAGGCGTGCGAGAACGTCATGTTCGGCTTGAGCGCCGGGTCCCATGCCTCCCCGACGATCGTCGCGCCGAGATCGTCCATCAGGTGCAGCCAGCTCTCCCGGGCGCGGCTGGTCATGAGCGCGTACCCGGCATCGCCCCGCCCACCGAGGTAGAGCGCGTCGAGGAGGAACTGGGCGCCGTACACGCTCATCCGCATCCCGCCGGCGGCCAGCGCGGCGGCCAGCGCGGACACCTCGGCCTCGTCGGCCACACCCAGCGCGATCGGGAACGCGGTGGCGTGCTGGGCCCGGTGCGCGGTGCTGAGCCCGTCCCGGTAGGCCGCGGCCGGCCGATCGAGCAGCTGCTCGTTGACCGCCTGCCGGAGCCGTCCCGCCAGGTCGGCGAACCGGCGTTCCTCCTCGGCCTTGCCCAGGACCCGCGCCACCTCGGCGCACGTCGCGAACGCGGCGCACTGGAAGGCGTTGACCACCGTGTTGACGGTGGTGAGCACGTATCCGTCGCGGTTGCTGACCGGCCAGTCGACGAGGTCGGAGACACCGCCGATGGACGTCGGCTTGTCCAGCAGGCCGTCCGCGGCAAGGAACTCGTCGAAGTTCTTCGCGACGTACAGCGGCCAGTCGCGGGCCAGCTGATCCGCGTCGCCGGTGTGCAGGTAGTCCTGCCACGCCGACAGCACCGACATCAGCCGGTACTCGGACGGCCACGTCGGGCGCCGCGCGAGGTAGGAGTTCGACCAGCGGGCGAGCGCGTACGAGCGCTGTGTCGCGTACTCGGAGAGTTGGTTGACGTACGCGTCGCCCTCGTACGGCCCGCGCTCCCGGGTGGGGGTGTCCTGGTAGAGGTCCAGCCGGGTCGCCTCGATGGAGTAGCGACACATCTCCCAGACCCGGTTGAGGTCGTCGTCGGAGCAGCGGAAGACGGCGTCGTCCGCCCGCCACGGCAGCCGGATCGCGACTCCCCGTACCGCGCCGGTGAGATCCAGCGTCGGGTCCGTGATCAGCTCGGCGTAGCGGAAGCCCCGGTAGCCCCAGTGCTCCAGGTGTTGGGCGCCGTCGCGCAGGGTCCACACCTCGCGGTAGACGTTGCCGCCGCGCAACTGGTAGCGGACCGTGTCCGGCCCGGACAGCTCCTCCCCCAGCCGCACCTCCACGGTCTGGCCGGCGCGCGCCTCGGTGAGGTCGAGCGCGAGACCGCCGACGATCTCCCGTCCGAGGTCGACGATCCATCGGCCGTCGCCGACCGGTCGTACCGCGGCCGGGGCGACCGTCTCGCGCAGCAGGTTCGGCGTCTGGGCCGGCAGTAGCCCCTCGATCGGCGCCCGCTCGGCTGCCGGCGTCCAGGACGAGTCGTCGAAGCCGGGGGACAGCCAGCCGACCGGCTCCTCCCGGGCGTCGATGAACTCCTGCGGGGCGGTGTAGTAGCCGCCGCGCAGGTCACCGGCGGGTGGGAGCCAGCGATCGCCGGTCCGGGCCCGCCAGCCCGCGCCGGTGCCCAAGGTGAGGCGGGAGCCGTCGGCGTATCGGATCTCCAGTTGGGCGAGGAAGCGCTTGTCGGTCGGTGTGTAGCAGAGGGCTGCGAGCGCGTTGGTCTCGCCGCGGCGCAGCAACGCGGTCACCTCGTAGGTGTGGTACCGGGGTTCGCTGGCCGGCGCACGCGTCGGGCCCGAACCGACGAACGCGCCGTTGACCCAGGCGGAGTAGACGTACTGCCGGATGGGATCCGGGGACTGTCCGGTCACGTAGAGGACCGCCGACTCGATCGGCTTGTCGGCCAGCCGCACCTCGGTGCGCAGCGCGGCCCAGTGCTCCGGTGCCGGGCCGGCCAGGAGTTGCTGGCTGCGGCCGACGGCCAGCGCGCCGTTCTGCACGGTCCCGCCGGGGAAAGCGCCAGGTCCGCGGGAGAAGTCCTCGGCGAGCAGCACCGTGCCGGACGGGTCGGTGAATGTGATGTCGTCGTACGTCTGTGACTCCGAGCCGCCGTTGCGGAAGCCGACGGTGCCGCTCGCGTACGTCGCGTCGTCGATCGTGTCGACCAGGTCGCCGTCGACGTAGGTGCGGATGCGCGTGCCTGCGAGCTCGATGTCGACCCGCACCGGTGTGCCGACTGGGACGGCGCGGCCGATCGGGCGCTCGGCCAGCACCCGGTAGGCCCCGTTGACCTGCACGTGGGTCTTCAGCACACCGGCCGGTCCGGCGAGGAGCTGCCACAGGTAGTTGTTGCGGTTGTCGGCCGCCCGGAACACCAGGCCCGCCGACTTCTCCTTGATCACTGTCCTGACCGCGAACCGCCCGTCGCGCAGGACCGGCGGGGGCGGCGGCGCGGGGGCCCACACCGGGGTGGCCGCCCAGTCGGGGCCGATTCCGGTGGCGACGCGCTGCGGCTGCGACCACCCCGACGGCTTGTCGCCGGTGGTCCAGGTGCGCACCCGCCACCAGTACACGCCGCGTGGCTCCAGCGGCGGGCCCCCGAGCGACACGGCTGTCGACTCGGCCGAGGCGACCCGGTCACTGTCCCAGAGCAGGTCTTCGTCGAGCAGGCGGCCACGAGTGTGGGCGACCTGGACCTGGTAGGCGCTCTGCAACGCCTGCGGCCCGTTGGCGGGAACAACCCAGGACAGCCGCGGGTGGGGTTCGCCCACGCCCAGTGGGTCGTCGAGGAGCGCGGTGAGCAGCCCGCTGGGGACATCCGCGGGCGCCTGCGCCACGGCCGCCAGTGACATCAGCGGGTTGAGCCCGCCGAGCGCTGCGGCGGCGCCGCCGGCAACCCCGGTCTGCATGAACCGGCGGCGACTCATCGACGGGCTCATGCGCCACCTCCCGGGAGGATCCTGATCGCGTCGATGCGGATGTCGCCCTGGGTCGTCGTGGGATCGAGCCGCAGGCCGGTGAGCCGGGTGCCCTGGGCGGGAATCGTGATGGTGT
The DNA here is from genome assembly GCF_042650725.1 of Micromonospora sp. GCM10011541. Taxonomy (NCBI): domain Bacteria; kingdom Bacillati; phylum Actinomycetota; class Actinomycetes; order Micromonosporales; family Micromonosporaceae; genus Micromonospora; species Micromonospora sp. GCM10011541. Next base: position 296,271 of record NZ_JBHSBP010000012.1, on the reverse strand, counting down.
AGGTGCGGGTGGGCCCGCCGGTCACGGCGAACCTGGCGCTCTTGTCCTCGGAGAACCCGCCCTGCGCGGCGGTCGTCCAGAAGACCTGCCCCTGGCTGCTCACGGACGTTGACATGGTCACCTCGACGGTGAGGCCTTGTGCCAGGTCCGGCGAGAGCGGTTGGCTCTGGACCAGGAACGGATCACCGCCGGTGGTGGAGGTGGCGAGCACGCCGCCGGAGACGGTGAACGGCGTCAGCTGGCTGGCTGCCGTCCAGCCCTCGGCGTCCCCGTCCCTGGCGAACTCCCACGCCACCAGAGAATGCGTCACCACCACCTGCACCGTCGCGGTCGCCGTGCGCCCGTCGTCGCCGGTCGCGGTCAGCTTCACCTCGTAGGTGCCGTCCGCGGTTGACTTCCCGGCGGTGACTGTCGCGGTGGGCCGCAGCGTCACCGGCGTTCCTGACGAGGCGACGTCGTAGCGTTGCGATGCCGGTTGGACCGTCCAGCCGTCGGGCGCGGAGACGGCGAGCGCGCCGGAGAGCCGGTCCGGGGCTATCCCGTCGATCACCGCGGTGACCTGCACGCTGCCGCCCGGGAGCACTCGCGCCGACGCGGGCGCCGCCGCCAGGGCGAGCGACCGGACCTGCTCCCCCGCGCCGAGCGTGACGTCGAGGACGCGCTGCGGACGCAGGACCACCGGCCCGAGCAGGCCGGACGGATTGGCCCGGCCCTCGAACGCATTGGTCTGGGTGTTGGTCACCCGCACCTCGACCGTGTTCGTGCCCTCCCTGAGCAGGTCGGTCACGTCCAGCGTGTACGGCTGCCAGTCGACGTGCCGCGGCGGCGATCCGTTAACCGAGACCGCGGCCAGGTCCCGCACCGAGCCCAGGTCGAGGAGCACGCGCAGCCCGTCGGTGCGGAAACCGTCGGGGATGTCGACGTCGCGGCGGTATACGCCGGTGCCGGAGAACGCCGGGTCGAGCGCGGTCCACGACCCGAGCGGCCGGGCCACGGTCTGCGCGCCCTCCCGGTCGAACCGGAACTGCCACGGACCGTCGAGCGCGATCGGGGTGAGCGGGTCGTCGACCGTCACGGTCCCCCCGTACGTCTCCCCGCGGTACCGTCCGGTCACGTAGACGTCGCCGGGCTGGTCCACGGCGACCCGCGCCCGCAACGCCTCGCCGTCGACGGCGATCCCGGAAACGGGGGCGTTGCTGGCCGTGGCGTGCGGCGTCTGGCCGATCGGATGCGCGCCAGGCCGCAAGACCAGCCAGGTGGCCTGGTACGGCCGCAACTGCATCGGCACCGTCACCCGGTCGTCGGCGAGCCGGAACACGGGCGCGACGTCCGTGCGGCCCGTCTCCGGGTCCCAGATCTCGGGCACCTGCGGCACGCTGACCGTCACGTCGGTGCGTACGGTCGCGGCCGAGAGGTTGGTGACGAGCACCGCGTCGTCCGCCGCCCGCTTCACATGCCGTACCCGGATGTCGGGGCTGGCCGGCGAGAGGGTGACGCCGGGGTCGATCCGCTCCTTCAGCGTCGCGGCGAGGTCGGCGCGGGACGGCAGGTAGACGGCGAGGCCGCCGGCGCCGCTGGTCCTACGGGCGGCCGAGGGCGCGGCGGGGTCGGTGCCGAACAGGGCCGTCAGCCGCTGGCGCAACTCGACGTCCCGGCCCTCCGCCTCCCGCGTCGGCAGGCCGTCGACGGCCACGAGCGTGCCGCCCTGGGCGACCAGCCGCTCCGCGGCGGCGAGCGCCTCCAGCGACAGCACGGTCGTCTTCGGCATGACCAGGGCCTGGAAGGTCTGGTCGTGCAGCCGCAACCGGCCCTCGTCGACGGTGAGCCCGACGTTGAGGTCCGGGTCCCCGGCCAGCGCGAGTTCGTCGAGATAGTCGAAGTCCAGCTGCGCGGCGAGCAGTGCGTTGGACGTGCCCTTCCACGAGCCGTCGACCTCGCTCAGGCCGGGACCGTTGCCGGCGAAGCCGCGGACCGTCCACGGCGTTCCTTCGGCCATCACCGATGAGCTGGGATAGAGCAGGCCGACCGGGTTGACCGGTGTGGCTCCCCGGGCCGGCTCGACGAGCCGGCCGGTGAACGATGCGTACGCGCCGAAGCGCGGCCAGAACGTGTTCTGGAAGAACTCGCTCGGCTGCGACTCGTAGCGCCGCTGCCCGTCGATCGAGTAGTAGAAGGCGTGGTTGTCGATGAGGTCGACACCGCCGGCCACCTCCCAGGCGACCGCACGCTTCATCTCCTCCATCGACAGGTCCCACCCGAACGCGCCGAAGGTCTCCGCGAGGTTGCGCTTGCGGTCGAACAGGTGCGCCACCGACGAGTTCAGCTTCGGCGTGATGACGTTGGTGTCCAGTCCGCTGATCAGGTCCATGCCGGGTAGCTGGTAGTGCTTGCTCATCTCGAACCAGCTGCCGCCCTCGATCAGCCGGTGGCTGCCGAGGTCCTCCTCGACGAGCGGGTTGGAGATCAGCGCGATGTGGTGCCCCGCCGCCCAGTCGGCCAGCGGCTTGGTGTGCGCCTCGTTGTAGCGGTCGGACAGCGCGTCGTAATAGTCGATCCTGGTCTTCGTGGTCGCCGCGCCGGTGTCGTACCAGAGCGCGGCAAGCCGCCCGGTGAGGTCGTAACCCGCGTTGCCGGTCAGGTATTCGCGGAACCCGGGCGTCCACGGGATGGAGCCGAGCGAGTCGACTCCTCCCCGGTTGTCCGGGAAGTTGTTGTAGAAGCCCGGCTCGTCGTTGAAGATGCCCTGGATCGTCGAGCCGAAGTCGTCGCCGAACCGGCGCGCGTACGTCTCGTGGGTGATGTCGATGAACTTCTGGGTCGCCTGGGGGTTGAGCATGTCGACGTACGGCTGGTCGGGCTCGAGGTCCGGGTGGTAGTTGACCAGCGGCCGCTGCACGAGGTGCAGCAGGCACCAGTGGCCTTCCGGCACGTCCCAGCGCAGCCGGCCGTCGGCGCCCACCTTGCCGGTCAGCTCGACGGCCGAGTCGCCGTCAAGGGCGCTGCCGCGGGCCTGCCCGCTGGTCACGCAGCTGCCGTCGCCGCGCTTGCGCAGGGCGACGGCGGCGACGAGCGAGGACGCCGGCGACTGGGTGACGTCCCAGCGGGCGAGGCCGGCGGAGAAGTCGTCCGCCAGCAGGGTGGCTCCGCCGTCGAGCGCGGTGACCTTCAGGTTGTCGAAGCGGGCCCGTTCGTCCTGGCCGGAGCGCAGGCCGACGCGACCCTTGGCGAGCGCGCCGATGCGGGGGTCGCTGCGGCTGCCGACCTCGCGGCCGTCGAGGAAGAGCGTCACCGTGTCGCCGCGGATGTCGGTCGCGACGTGGTGCCGCTCGCCGTCGCGCATCGTCGTTCCGGCCGGGATGCGGGCGCCGACGAGCTGGTACGCCCCGTTCACCCGGACATGCACGCCGAACGTCGAGGCGGCCTCCGGGTTGTACGGGGAGGTCGTGGTCAGGTTGACCATGACGAGGTTGGCGGCGTCGCGGCTGTGCATGGTCCACCCGCCAGAAAGCGCGTCAACGGTCAGGTCGAACTCCATCCGGTAGCCCGACCAGTCGGCCCCGTCCTTGGCCAGGCCGACCTCTCCGCCGTTGACGGTGAGGACCCCTTCGCTGACTGACCAGCCGCTCGGCACCGACACCGGTACCGGCTGGTCGTAGTCGACCGGGCCGGTGACGTCCTTGGCGACCGGGGTGAGATACCACGGCAGGTAGTCGGGATCGGCGGGCACGGTCCTTCCGTCGACGTCGCCGCCGGAGACCGTGCGGCCGCCGGCGAAGCCGCTCGGCCAGTTGAGGTCGTCGTAGAGCCAGGCCTTCATGCCGCGGCGCTTGGCCTCCGCGAGGGCGAAACCTACCTTGTCGAAGTAGTCCTTCGAGAGGTAGTAGCCGTTCTCGGTGACGCCGAAATCCCCGCCCAGCCCCTGCCGCGGATGGATGAAGAACTCCTCGATGCCCTTGGCCTTCATCTCGTCGAGCTGCCGGGACAACTCGTCCTCGGTGAGCTTGCCGTTCCAGAACCAGAAGGCATGCGGCCGATCCGTCGCCGGCGGGTCGGTGAACGTGCCCGGATCCAGCCGCCCGGTCCTCGCGTCCCACCCGGCCTGCCCGGTGCCGCTCGGGCTGGCCGCCGCGACCAACGGAACGGCAGCCGCGAGCAGCAGCGCGGCCACGCCACCCGCCGTCCAGGTGATGAACCGTCGCGCCATGACATCCCCTCTGGTCACTTCGAAACTGTCGCCTGACCGGGTTCGTCGCCACCCGCTCAACCGGTGCGGCACCGACAAGGTCCACGGCTGAATTCGGGCGCTCATGGTTTGACCTGCGCCCCGTACGCCTCGAGCTCGGCGAGTTGGAGCCGGTACAGGCCCCGCTGGGCGTCGTCGCCCGCCGGCTCGCCGAGCACCGTCACGTACACGCGGACGTAGCGTGCGGTCACGGCGCCGTCGAACGTGTACGCCTGCGGTGTCGTGCCCTGCTGCACGTGATCCGTTACGGTCCGGACGGTTTTCCACGTCGACCCGTCGTCGGAGGTCTGGATCTGGAACGTGCGCGGGAAGGCGGCCCCGTCCGCCGGCACACCGTTGTCGTTCGGTGTCTGCGTGCGCGGATGGAGCACAACCCGGTCCAGGGAGGTCGGCGCACCGAGGTCGACCGAGAGCCACTCGACGGTGTCGCGGCTGGTCGCGGGCGGGTCGCTGGTGTAGCCCTTCGCCGAGTCCTCGCTGCGGCGTTTACCGTCCACGAGCAGGCTCTTGGACCAGTTGGCGACCTCCAGGCTGTGCGCGGCGGCGACCGGCCGGCCACGGGCCAGGTTTCCCAGCCTTACCGTGGCCGGCAGGCGCAGCTCATCCGTACGCCCCTCGGGCTGCAACGTCAGGGACAGGGCGACGTCCGCGCTCGCCGGTACGGCGGCCCCGGTTGGCGTCAGCCGGAGCTGCACGTCTGCTGCGCCGCCGGCCGGGACGCGCAGCTGCGCTGTCGCCGGTGACACCGTCCAGCCTTGGGGGGCGCTCGCCTCCGCCGTGCCCGCCAGTGCCACGTCGGCCGCGTTGGCCACCGGCACGTCGACGGTCACCGGCGTGCCGGGTTGATCGGGCCAGGCGCCGGCGCGGGGAGTCCCGACCGTGACGGCGGGCCGCACGGCGAGGAACTCGTCGTATGCGGTGTCCGCGGTGCCGCCGCCGGCGGTCCAGCCCAGCGTGAGATGCAGCGGGACGCTGTCGGCGGACGCGGACAGCGGCGCGGTCACGTCCAGCGGCACGGAGAAGGTGTCCCCGGGGCGGATGGCACCGGTGCCGGTGTCACCGCCGGCCCGGACCGTCCAGCCGTCCGGTGCGCCCGCCGCCACGCCCACGTCGCGCACCGACGCCGCGCCGCTGTTGCGTACGACCGCGGTGAGCCGCGTCGTGCTGCCCGCGACGAGCGGCTCGTCGACCCCGGTCAGCTCGACGGTGATGCCGAGCAGCACCGCGGACGCCTCCGACAGCGCCTTGTGCAGCGCGGTGAGCGTCTGGCCCAGGCGCTGCCGATCCGCGTCGGGCAGCCCGTCCTGGCGGTCGAGCCACCGGGACATGTGCGCCTCGGCGGCCAGAGTCTGCTGCACGAGCTGGCCGGCCACGTCGATGTCGCCCCGCGCGGTCTTCTCCAGCGACTGGCGCAGCGCGTCGGCAATGCTGCGCGTGCGCGCGTCGGCGTAGCCGCGCTGACCCGGGTTGAGCTGCGCGTCGGTGACGGCGTCGCCCAGCGCCGAGGCGGCATCGGTCGCCGCGCCGATCCGGGCAGCCTGGGGGCCGGTTCGGAAGGCGTACGTGCCGGAGCCGACGGAGAACACCGCTCGCCCGCCTGCGAACTTGACGAACGTGACGCCGGGCGAGTCCGCCGCGGGCCGTCCGCTCTCGATCACGGCCCAGCGGTTGGCGGCGGGGACGGAGACCGTCGCGGTGACCCCCACCGGCACGGTCACGTCCAGGTCGAGAGCGCCACCATCGCGCTTGCGCCAGCCGCTCGCCACCACGCCGCGTACCGTGTTGAGACGCGCCGACGCGGAGGTGAGGTCGCCGACCAGCTGGGGCGCCACGTCGAAGCGCTCGTAGCCGGGCGCGGTCGGCCGGATGCCCGCCAGGTCTTCGTAGAACCACTCGCCGATGGCGCCGCCGAGGAAGGCGTGGTCACGAGAGCGCGCACCGAGGTCCCACCGTTCCCACAGCGACGTCGCGCCGTTGTCGATCCAGTAGCCCCAGGAGGGGTAGGTGCGCTGCGTGGCGATCCGGTAGGCCAGGTCGCCGTAGCCGCGGCGGGTCAGCTCGGTGAGCAGGAACTTCGTTCCCAACGCGCCGGTGTCGAGATGGTCGCCCTTGACGCCGATCTCACGCACGAGACGGGCCACGACGGCGTCCACCTCGTCCGCCGGCACCATGTCGAAGGCGAGCGGCAGGAGGTTGTTCGTCTGCCGGTAGCCCGGGTCGGAGGACGTCACGTACGCGTCTCCGCGCAGGAACGCCACGTTGAAAGCGTCCCGGATCTTCGCCGCCGCTGCCCGGTAGCGCCCGGCATCGGCGTCCTTGCCGAGGGCGTCCGCGATCTGAGCCATCGCCGAGACGTTCGCGTAGGCGTACGCGGTGCCGGCCAGGGTCGGGGCCTCGGGGCTGTTCCCGCCGTAGCCGGGAGCGAGGTAGTCGTTGAGCGAGCTCGAGTGCAGACCAGCCGGCGCGCGCCCGATCTCGTACTCGATGTACTCGCGAATGTCGGGGTAGTGCGCCGCGAGGATGTCCCGGTCGCCGTAGCGCTCGTACATCGCCCACGGGATCAGCACGTACGCCGCATCCCAGGGCGGCGCCTGGCCGGGCCACCCCAGCCCCCAACCATTGTCCGGCGCGATGCCCGGCACCAGGCCGTTCGCGCCCTGACTGTCCCGGATGTCGCCCAGCCACTTCTCGTAGAGCCGCCGCATGTCGAACTCGAACATGTCGGTCTCGGCCATGAGCTGCGCGTCGCCGGCCCAGCCGTTCTTCTCGTACATCGGGGTGTCGGTGGGGATGCCGTGGGTGTTGTTGAGCACCGTGTGCCGGGTCAGCTCACGCACCGTCTCGAACAGCGGCTGGGAGCTCGACCAGTCTCCGACCGAGGCGAGGTCGCTGTGCACGACCCGGGCGTCGAGGTCTTCGATGGTCGGGGTGCCGGGCCAGCCGGTCACCTCGACGTACTGGAAGCCCTTGTAGGTGTAACGGGACTCCCATTGCTCCGGCTCGGCGCGCCCGGCGAGCACGTACTCGTCGGTCTGGAAGCGGCCGGTGACGAGACCGTTGGCGGACACGAGGTTGCCGCCGGCGTCGAGCATTTCGCCGTAGCGCAAGGTGACCTTGGTGCCGCCCGCGCCTTGCACGTGGACGCGCGCCCAGCCCGCGACGTTGCGCGGCAGGTGGAACACGTACACACCGGAGCGCGGTGAGGTGACCTTGGTCGGGCGCAGCGTCTCGGTGACCCGGATCGGCTCCTGGCTCTCGGCGACGAGTCGCCCGGCCGGGGCGGTGACCACCACGACCGGCCGCCAGGCGCCGGCGTCGAAGCCCGGCGCGTCCCAGCCCGGCTGCTCGGTGCGGGCGTCGTAGGTCTCGCCACCGTAGAGCGAGTCGTACCGCACCGGCCCCTCGGCCGTGCGCCAGGACCCGTCGGTGGCGATCACCTGCCGCGTGCCGTCGGTGTACTCGATCTCCAGTTGGCCGAGCACCCGCGGTTCGCCCGTCCACTGCGTGGTGTGCCAGTTCCAGACGTTGGCCTGGGTCATGCCGTAGAAGCCGCGGCCGAGCCGTACGCCCAGCGCGTTCGTCCCCGGCCGCAGGTTCCCGGTGACGTCCCGGGTGACGTACTGGACGGTGCGGTCGTAGCGGGTGAAACCCGGTTCGAGCACGGTGTCGGTGGTCGGCCGGCCGTTGAGCGTGGCCTCGGCGTACGCGACGCCGCTGAGGTACAGGCGCGCCCGACGTACGGGCGTGTCACGGACGGCGAACTCCTTGCGCAGCAACGGCTCCGGAGCCGTCGGGGCCGTCGGCGAAACCTGGCCCCACGGGCTACCGCCCCAGGCGGTGATCACCTTCGCGGCCGGCCACGCCGTGTCGTCGAATCCCACCTGCTGCCAGCCGTCGGCTGGCCCGGTGGCCGACCGCCACGCCCCGTCCGTGTCCACCCGGGTCGTCGTCCCGTCGGCGTAGCGCAGCTCCAGCCGGCCGAGCAGCCCGGCGGGGCTGACCCGGCCGTTGGTCGCGGCCACCGCGAGCACGTTCGCACCGTCGCGGACCGCGGAGGTGACGTCGGTGACGACGGGGCTACGCCAGCTCTCCAACTCCGGGCGCGGGTCGGCGCTGGCCACCTGGGTGCCGTCGATCCAGGCGGTGAAGCCGTCGTCGCCGGTCATGACCAGCCGGGCCGAGGTCAGCTCCGCGACCGAGGGCACCGAGAAGCCGCGCCGGAACACGCGGGTGGCCGCGGGCGCGGAGTTGCCCGGATCGCCCTCCGGATACCAGATCCAGGACGCGCCCTGCAGGCTCGGCTTGTCGGCGGTGGCCACCGGCGCGCCGATCCAGGAGCCGGTCCACTGGTCCGCGTCGAGGAAGGCCGTCTCGAACCAGGCCGGGGCGCTGAAGCCCGAGGCGCGGCCCTGTGCGTCCCAGGAGCGGACCCGCCACCAGTAGCGGGTCCGCGACGCGAGGCCCGGCCCGGCGTAGCGCACGTCGAACGTGGCACTTGAGCTGACGCGACCGCTGTCCCAGACGTCCGCCTCGCCCGGCTCGAGCTCGCTCGGCGAGGTGGCGACGAGGATCTCGTACGCGGACTGGCGCTGGTCGCGCTCGGACGATGACAGGGCCCAACCGAGCCGTGGGCGGGCTGCGTCGATTCCGAGCGGGTTGTGGGCGTGTTCGGTCTCCAGTGACGTCACGCTCAGCGCGGAAGCGCTCGCGGCGATCGCTTGAGGCGGCGCCAGGGAGACGACCAGGGCGACGAGCGACAAGGCGAGGAAGGCGTGCCGGGTGCGTGAGCTCATGTGGGATGTGCCTCCGGATCCTCGTGAACGTTGGACCGTTTCAACCACTCGCGGGTGTTTGCCTGTCTACAGTGCTCAGGTGGTCGGCGGGGAGGTGCCTGGGGAGTACGCCTCGAGTTCGATCACCCGGCTGAACTGGCCGTCGTTGCTGGCCAGCGCGACCAGCCGCAGCGCGGTCGTGCTCGTGGCGGCGAACGTCGTGTCCACCCGGCCCGCGGTGTTGCCGCGCGCCGACGCCACCGTTCGCCACTGGCCGTCGACGAACGCCTGGACGTCGAAGTCCTGCAGGGCGTAGCGGGCGTCGGGGTGGGTGTAGAGCCGGGCCTGGTCGAGGGTGACCGGACGACTCCACGTCGCGGTCAGGGTGTCCGGGAAGGTCTGGAAGGTGCCGTCGTTCCAGCCGGCGCCGCCGTCCCAGCGCGCCGCGGAGGTGTCGCCGTCGTTCGCCTTGGCGGCCGAGAAGCCGGGCCAGGTGCTGGAGGCCGTCACTGTCGCGACGCGGGTGAGGTTGCCGGTCGCCACGAGGGGCACGCTCGCTGTGCTCGTGCCCACGGCGAGACTCACCGTGCCGCTCGTCGTGCCCTGGTCGGTCAGCTCGATCGCGACCGGAACCTCCATGCCCTGCCCGGCGGGCACGGTGACCGAGTCGGCGTCCATGGTCGCGGTGAAGCCGACGGACGCCGTAACCTGCGGCCGCGCCGTAACCTCGGTGTCGCCGAGGTTGACCAACCGGAAGGTCGCGTTCGAGTTCCAGCCCGGCACGACCGCGGCCTGGCCGGTGGACGCCTCGACGACCACCGGGCTCGTCTGCGGCGGCGTGTCCGGGGTGCGGGTGATGAACGACCATCGACCCGAGCCGACCCGGTAGACCGCGCGGTCACCCTGGATGCCGACGAACGTGGCGCCAGCGGTCGCCGAGGCACGCCAGCGACCGGAGCCCTCGCCGAACAGCGGCACCGAGACGGTCGCGCTGCTGTTGACGGGCACCTCGACGTCGAGGTGCAGGGTCTTCCCGTCGCGGCGCCACTCGCTGACGATCCGGCCGTACGGCGAGCGCTGCTCGGCTCGTACGTGGGACATGTCGCCGGTGACCTCCGGCTGCACGAGGAAGGTCTGGTAGCCGGGTGTCGTGGAGCGGATGCCGCCGAGGTACCGGTAGTACCAGCCGTCGATGGCGCCGAGCATGAAGTGGTTCTGCGAGGCGCCCGCCGTCGGTCCGTCCCACAGTTCGGTGAGCGTGGTCGCGCCGTGCAGCACCTGGTAGGCGTAGCTCGGGCTGCTCGGGTTGTTGGCCAGCGCTTCGACCAAGTCGGCGTGACCGCCGTCGGCGAGCACGTCCAGCAGGGCGGGCAGGCCGATCTCGCCCGTGGACAGGTGGTTGCCTCGCGCCTTGACGTCGTCGACGACGTGCTGGAGGACGGCCGCCCGGGCGTCGGCGGGAACCATGCCGGCCCACAGCGGCAGCGCGTTGCTGGCCTGGCTACCAGACGCGTAGCTGTTCGTATCGGCATGGAAGTACTTGGCGTTAAACGCGCTGCGGATCTGTTCGGCCCGCTCGGCGTACGCGGCCTTGCCCGCCGTGTCCCCGACCGCCTCGGCGATCTGTGTCATGGCGGTGGCGAACCGGTAGTACGCGGTCGTCGCGGTGACGGCCAGCGGCGTGCTCGTGTCGAAGGCCACCCAGTCGCCGAGCCCGTAGGAGAGGATGTGCCCGTCTGCTTTGCTGGCGAGGTAGTCCATGTAGCTTTTCATCGCTGGGTAGTGCTCGCGCAGCACCCGCGCGTCGCCGTACGAGCGGTACATCTGCCACGGCACCAGGATGAGGGCGCCACCCCAGTTCGGGTCGTCGCGGAAACCGCCGGAGAAGACGGTGTATTCCGGCGCGATGTCCGGCACCATGCCGTTGCCGAGTTGAGCGTCCTCGACGTCCCGGACGATCTTGTTGTAGTAGGCGCCGAGGTCGAAGTTGGCGGTGAGGGCGTCGCCGACGAGGTGCGCCTCCTCCAGCCAGCCGAGCTTCTCCCGGTGCGGGCAGTCGGTGAGGACGGAGAACATGTTGCCGTCGATGGCCCTGTTCACGATGTCGTGGATCCGGTTGACCATCGGGTCGGAGGTCTCGAGGCTGCCGGTGCGCTCGTTGTCGGCCCGCAGCACGATTCCCTGGACGTCCGCGAGGGCCGGCGGGGTGTCGGTGCCGGAGATCTCGACGTAGCGGAAGCCGTAGTACATGAAGCGGGGGTGCCAGGTGACGGCGGCGTCCGTGGCGGGCGTGACGTCAAAATTCACCGGGGAGCCGACCTGGCCCTGGTCGACCCGGCCGTTGGCCAGCGACTCCGCGGGACGCAGCCGCACCTTCGAGCCGGCGGCGCCGCGCACCGTGACCTGCGGCCAACCGGCGATGTTGCGGCCTAGGTCGTAGAGCCAGGTACCCCCGGCGACCTCGGTGCGGGAAACGGCGTTCAGGGTCGTTTGGGCACGGATCGGCGGTGCCGCGCGGGCGGTGAGGCGGCTGCCCGCCGTGGGCGCGGTGGTCTCCTGCGCCGGCACCCAGCCGCTTCGATCGCCGTCCGGGCGGTCCCAACCGGCGATCTCGCGCCGGGCGTCGTAGTCCTCTCCGCCATACCAGCTGGAGAAGGTGGTCGGGCCGTCAGCGGTCACCCACGAGTCATCGGAGGCGACCACGGCGTTGGTGCCGTCGGCGTACGTGATCTCCAGTTGGGCGATGAGCTTCGGCGCGCCCATCGAGCAGGAGAACTTCTGGTACCGGCCCGGCGTCGATGGCACGTTGTAGATGCCGTTGCCCAGCTCGAAGCCGAGGGCGTTCGCGCCTTGGCGGAGTTGGCTGGTCACGTCGTGGGTCGCGTACTCGACGCGCGTGCGGTAGTCGGTGTTGGCCGGCTCCAGCACGGCATCGCCGACCTTGGCGCCGTTGAGGCGCGCCTCGTAGACGCCGAGTCCGGTGGCGTAGAGCCGAGCCCGCGCAATCGGCTTGTCCACGGTGAAGGTCTTCGCGAACAGCGGCATGGCATTGGGTTTGGCCGGCGGCTTCGGTGCGACCTGACCGGTCACCGTGGCCACGACGCTGCCCGTGGTCTCGCCCGCGGCCCGCACCTGCACCGTGTAGTTCTGAGGGAAGTTCGGCGTGGAGCCGTCCGCCGTGAGGGTGTCCGTGCGCGGGTACAGCATCAGTTTGTCGACGTCGGTGTCGCGGCCGAGGTCGAGCTCGAGCCAGATCGAGCCGTCCAGGTCCTGGTACTGCCGCTCGTAGCTGGTGTAGCCCATCGGCGGGCCGTCGCTGGTCAGCCGGCCGTCGTGGATGGCCTGCAGGGTCCAGCTGCCGGGGATCTCGAAGGACTCGGAGGCCTTCGCGAGGGCGTCGCGGGAGAGCAGCTGACCCGCGCCGTACACCTCCATCTCGGCAAGTTGGAGCCGCGAGACGGGGTACGGCCAGCCTTCCTTGATCGGCTTACCGAGCCGGGTGACGTCCAGTCGCACGTAACGCCCATGCCGGGCGGGGAAAGTGACGGTAACCGGGTTCGTGTGCGCGAGCCACGCCGGGTTGGCGATCCAGCGGGCCGACCAGTCGATCGGCTTGAGCAGCCCGGTCTCCCAGGAGCCGATGCCGCTCCAGGGCGACGGACGGTCGTCGGCGTCCCAGGCGCGCACGGCCCAGTAGACCCGCTGGCGGGAGTGCAGTGGCTTGCCCTCGTAGCGGACGCCGACGGATTGGTTGGAGTCGACTTTTCCGCTGTCCCACATGTCACCGTCGCCGACGGCGAGCCGCTGCGGGCTGGATGCCACGAGCGTCTGGTAGGCGGTCTGGACGGCGTTGCGCCGCGTGGCTGCCAGCTGCCAGCTCAGCGAGGGTGTCGCGTCGTCGATGCCGACCGGGTCGGCGAGTGAATCCACGGTGAGCGCGCCGACCGAGAGGACCGACGCGGTGGCGGCGGGAGCCGCCGCGACGGGTGGCGCCCATGTCACCGCGGCGGCGACGACGCCGGCGGTGAATACCGCCACGGGGATGCGGATCCGGCCCCATGCAAGCGTCATGCCCGCGGTTCCTCTCACTCGACCCTCGTATTAGAACGTTTCAAAGTGACAACGGTCACTTCTTAACCGACCGGAAACACGTAGCACAACCCCCTGTCCAGATCCGGCCACCGCAGGGGCCGGTACGGGGACGTCAAGACGCCAGCCTGAACTCGGCGACCGGACGGCAGCCGGACCGGCTCGGCGCCGCCCGGTGGCCACAGATCCGCCACCGGGCGGTCAGATCAGATCAGATGGCGGCGGGCGGCCCAGACCACCGCCTCGATCGGCGTGGTCACGCCTAGTCGGTCGCAGATCGTCCGAGTACGCCGGCGCACCGTCCGCTCCGACATCTCGAGGCGCCGGGCCACGGCGTCCAGCGACAGTCCTCGCGCGAGCAGCGCGAGGAGTGCCACATCGTCCTCGGACAGAACAGGACGTGGCACGCCTGGGGCGTCCACGTGCCAGCCTCCCTCCGGTTAGACCCGCAGCTCACGGAACTCGACGTCGAGCAGCTCCGCGACCGCCCTCAGCTCGGCCACCTGGTGCCCGGTCCCGAGCGCCCAGTGATGTCCCACACCGCTCGCGCTCCACGCGTCGGTCCACTCGCCCGGGTCACAGCCGAAGTCGACGCGCGAAGTGGTGTTCCCGATCTGGAGCCGCGGCCCGGCGACAACTGCGCCCTCGGACGCCAGGAACGCGTACCGCCCGTCGCGGGTCTGCCCGACGCCGAAGGCCGTCACCGGGCCGTGCTTGACGTCGAACTCGACCGAGACGCCCCAGCCCCGCTTGCCGTGGTACACGCCGAGCCCGCGCAGCAGCGGCTTGCCGTCGCTGATCGCGAGATGCGCCGGGCCGTCGTGGCCCATCTCCACCACGTTGTCGAAGAAATTCAGCGCCTGCAGCTCGGTGAACGACCCGCCGGCGCCGAGCCGGTCCATGATGAGCATCGCCAGCGACGTGCGCAGCTCGTACTCGCCGGCCGCCGGGATGCCGCGCGCGGTGAGCAGGGAGGCCCCGAGGATCATGCCGGCGCCGAGCCGCTCGTGCTGCTCGCCCTCGAGGCCGCGGTGGTAGTAGGCGAGGCTGTCCAGCTCGAAGTCCTCGACCAGCCGGTCGAGCCCGACCGACACGCGCGCGGCCCACTGGAAGTCCTCGTCTACGACGGAGTCGGTGACTTCGAAGATCTCCCGCGCCTGCTCCATCTTGGCCCGGACCTGCTCCTCGGTTGCGGTGTTGACGCGTATGCGCAGGTCGTCGAACTCCACCACCTCCATGTGCCCGCCGAAGTTGGCCGGCACCATGGTGAGATCGGTGGAGACGTCCAGCATGCCGGGGTATAGATGCCCCATCAGGCCGTGTCTGCCACGGCGCAGGGCAGCCCGTACGCCGGCCGCCTTCACCCAGCGCGCGATCCGCGCCCAGGCCCGCTCGTCTTCGAGGTAACCCGAGACGGATCGGAACGGTATGCCGCAGCGGGTGAACGTGTTGGCCATTTCCGGCAATGGGCAGGCGCCGCAGTAGGCAAGCCACTGCCCGGTGTCGAAGCTCGCGTGGTCCATCGCCTCGGTCGGCTGCAGGTTGATCAGCAGCACCGGCGCGTCGCTGCGCTGGGCGATCGGCAGGAGCATCGTCGCGGTCATGTAGGTGGTGAGGAAGCCGACGATGATGTCGCACCCGGCGACCCGCAGCTTCTCCGCCGCTGCCGCGCCCTCCTGCGCATCGGAGATGAAGCCGACGTCGACGACGTCCGCACCGAGGGCATGCATCTTCTCGCTCACCCGGGCGGCCGACCGCTGCAGTTGCGGCAGCAGGTCGGGAAACTGTGGCCAGTACGCCCCGAGCCCGCCCGCTACGAGCCCGACCTTGACCCGGCGGTGCGGGAGACGGGCCAGCGTGGGGCTGGCGGCGACCGGCTCAGTGGTGGTGGTCATGTCCGTGGTCCTTTCGGGTCAGGAGGTCGGGGTTGCCGCGTCCAGGGGGCGAGCCGCACCGACTTCCAGCTCGGCGAGCTGGAAGCGGAACACGTTCAGCCGCTCTTCGAAGTCGGTAGGTCTGCCGAGGCGGGTGACCAGCACGCGAACGTAGCGGGCCGGAACGCCGCCAAGGTCCACGAGGACCGGGTGCCGGCCGGGGTTTCCCTGCCCGGTCACGGTCGCGGCGTCGGTCCAGGTCGCGTTGTCGGTCGAGACCTGAACCGTGAAGACCTCGGGGAAGCAGACGCCGTCGACCGGCAGGTCGCCGTCGGACGGCGTCTGCGTTCGCGGCCAGAGCGCCAGCGTCCCCGCGGTCAGGGTCCGCCCGAGATCCACGCTCACCCATTCCGAGGCGTCCCGGCTGGATCGCGGCGGGTCACTGGTGTAGCCGCGGGCGCCGTCGGCGCTACGTCTGCCGCCGTCCGTGAGCAGCCGGGTGCCCCAGTCGGCGGCCTCCAGGCTCACCCGCGCGGTCGCCGGACTGTTCAGCGCCAGGTCGCCGACCGGGACCCCGATCGAGCGGCTCGACGCGTCGATCCCGTACGACAACCGCAGATCCACCTGCGGGCTCCGCTGGCCCGCCGCCTGATCCCGGGAGACGTCGATGGTGACGGTGGTCGTGGTACCCGGCTGCAGCGTCTCGGGCGGCACCTCGGCGGCCCGCCACCCGTCGGGAACGGTCAGCGCCGCGCCCACGCGCAGCGGAACCTCGCCGAGGTTGCGCAGCACCGCCCGGACCCGGCCGTCGGCCGCGTCACCGAACACGCCGGCCGCCCGCAGATCTTCGACGCGGACCGGGGGCGTCAGCTTCACCGCGGACGGGGCGGCCACCACGAAGTCGGCGTCCTTCAGGGCGACCGGGGTGGTCGCGACGACCTCGGCCGGTTGAGATGTGTCCGCATCCGCGGGGCTTTGCACCTCGAACGTGGTCGTGGCCTGCTCCCCCGGGTCGAGCTGTCCGGGCGCCGCGTCGCGGCGGACGGTCCGCGCCGTCCAGCCCTCCGGCACGGTGAGGGCGGCCTCGCCCAGACGCACCGGTTCGCTCCCGTCGTTGTGGACCACGACGCGGACGATGACCGCAGCGCCGGCCACCGCGCCGGACCCGTCCACGGTCGTCGTGGCGCGTACGGCGGTGAGCAGCCCAAGGGCCTCGTCGACGGATCGGCGTGCCGCCCGCAGATGATCGTCCGGACGGACCTGGTCCGCGAGCAGGCGGTCGATGCGGCGCTGGCTGTCGCGCAGGGCCGCCAGCGCGTCCGCGGTGCCGCGCAGCAGCGCCTCCAGCGGCTCCCGAGTCCGCGCCGCATCGTCGCCCGCCACGGCCGCGATCTCGTCCCGCGCGGTCGCCACCGCGCCACGGAAGGCATCGGTGCCGAAGCGGTACGAGCCCGAGCCGACCTCGAAGGTGGCCCGGCCGCCGGCGACCGACACCAGGCGCACCCCGGGTGACTCCGCCGCGATCCGGCTGCCTTCCGTCACCGCCCAGGCCGAAGCGGCCGGAACCGAGACGCGCGCCGTCACGCCGACCGGCACGCGCACGTCCAGCGTGAACCGGTCGCCGTCGCGTCGCCACGACGATCCGACTTCCCCGTACGGCGTGCCGACCTTGGCCGCGGCCGAACGCAGATCGCCGACGGGGTGCGGTGCGACGTCTACGGTGCGGTAGCCCGGCGACGTCGGGCGCAGGCCCGCCAGTTGCTCGTAGAACCACTGATCGATGGTGCCGAGGAACGCGTGGTCGCGGGACCGCGCGTCGAGGTTCCACGACTCCCACATGGTCGTGGCGCCGTGGTCGAACCAGTAGCCCCAGCTCGGATACGTCCTCTGGCTGGCGACCCGGAACGCGACGTCGCCGGAACCCTGGTCGGTCAGGACCGGCAGGAGATAACGGGTCCCGATGCTGCCGGTGTTGAGGTGGTTGTCCCGCGCCTCGGTGACGTCCTGCACCAGGTTCGCGGTGACCTCGCCCCGATCCTGGTCGGGTACCAGACCGAAGGCCAGCGGCAGGATCTGGGAGGTCTGCCGGAACCCGGCGTCCCGCTCGGTGCGGAAGACCTTCCGCTCGCCGTCGTAGAACGTGCGCTGGAACGCGGCCTTCACCTCGCCGGCCAGCCGGGCGTACCGGTCGCGGTCGGCGGCCGCGCCGAGCAGGGCGGCGCTGTCCCGCATGACTTCGAGGTCCCGGAACAGGTACGCGGTCGCGGTCAGCCGGGCGCCCTCCGGCGGGGTCAGGTAGCCGGGCGAGACCCAGTCCCCGAGCACACTGTCGGCGATGAGGCCCGGACTTTCGGCCAGCTTGCGCTCCACGTACGCCCGCATCGAGGCGTACTGGCGGGCGAGGATCCGCGCGTCGCCGGACCGCTGATACACGTACCAGGGCACCAGCACTCCCGCGCTGCCCCACTCGATCGCGTCGATGCCCGCGCCCCACCCGTCGTCGGGCGCGATGGCCGGGATCCGCCCATCGGGCGTCTGGCTCTCGGAAAGATCGGTGACCCACTTCGACACGAGCGGCACCGAGTCCAGGTTGATGAGCGTGTCCTCCGACCACAGGTGGAAGTCCGCCCAGCCGTTCTTCTCGAACATCGGCGAGTCGCTCGGATACCCGTACAGGTTGTTGAGCGTGGTCCGGACCATCGCGTCGTGTATCCGGTTGAACAGCTCGTTCGAGCTGGTGAACTCGCTGCTGCGGGCGAGGTCCGAGTGCACGTACACGGCGGTGAGCGTGCCGGTCTGCGGCGCCCGCGGCAGCCCCCGGGCCTCCACGTACCGGAAGCTCTTGTAGCTGAACCTGG
The DNA here is from genome assembly GCF_042650725.1 of Micromonospora sp. GCM10011541. NCBI lineage: Bacteria > Bacillati > Actinomycetota > Actinomycetes > Micromonosporales > Micromonosporaceae > Micromonospora > Micromonospora sp. GCM10011541. The sequence continues at coordinate 278,435 of NZ_JBHSBP010000012.1, read as the reverse complement.
GTTCCCAGCTCTCCGCTGCACCGCCGCGCAACAGGTAGCGGTCGACCTGGATGTCGCCGGTGATGTGCTGCTGCTCGTTGGCCACCGTGCCATCGGCGCGCAGCTGCTCGCCGTACCGCAGCTCGACCTGCTGGCCCGGCTCGCCCTCGACGCTGAGCCGGGCCCAACCCGCGACGACCTCCCCGAAGTCGAAGACGTACGCGCCGGACGGCAGTCGGCTGATCTTCACCGGGGCGACCGAGCCGGCGCGGCGGATCGGCTGCAGCGGCTCGGCGCGCACCTCGCCGGCCAGCGCAGGCACGGTGGTGACCGGTCGCCATGCGGCGTCGTCGAAGCCGGGGGCGTCCCATCCCGCCTGCTCGCGGCGGGCGTCGTACACCTCGCCGAGATGCAGGCTGTCCGCCAGGGTCGGGCTGTCCACCCAGCGCCAGGTGCCGTCGCTGACGACGGTGTCGCTCGTGCCGTCAGGATGGTCGATCACGAGCTTGAGCCGCAGGGCCGGCTCGGCACGCCAGGGCGCGGTGTGGAAGTTCCACACCGTTGGCGTGGTCATCGAGTACCAGCCACGCCCGAGCGTCACGCCGAGGACGTTCTCTCCGCTGCGGAGCGCGCCGGTGACGTCCTTCGTCACGTAGTAGACGCGTTTGTCATACCGCGAGAACACCGGCGACAGCACCTCGTCGCCGATCCGTTCCCCGTTGATCCGCAGCTCCGAGATGCCCAGACCGCTGTAGTACACCCGCGCCCGGCTCACCGGCTTGTCCAACTGGAGCGCCTTGCGCAACTGCGGTGCGGCGGTGCTGACCGCCGGGATGGCGACCGGTCCCCACGGTCCCGCGCCCTGCGCCGCCACGACCTGCGCCCGCGCCCAGCCACTGTCGTCGAACCCCGGCTCGGTCCAGCCGTCCGGCGCGGACTGCGCACTCCGCCAGTTGGTGTTCGTCCGGATCGCCACGGTGGCGCCGCTCGAGAGGACGACGCGCAGGCTGCCGAGGAAACCTGCGGGTCCGGTGGACACGCCCGGGTCCGGGTCGTTCGTGACCTCGACCGCGACGACGTTCGCGCCCGGGCGCAGCACATCGGTCAGGTCGAAGCGCTGCACCTGCTGCCAGTCGTCACCGCGTCCGACCTCGCGTCCGTTGACGAAGAGCCGGAAGTGGTTGTCCGCGGTCGCGATGAAGGTGGCCTGCCGGATCGTGGCATCCGCGGCCAGCGGCACGCTGCGCCGCAGGTAGCGGGTGCCGGAGGGCGCGCCGGTGGGCAGATCGGCCGGCCCGTGCCAAATCCAGCCGGCGCTACCCCAGTCCACCGCGCCGTCGCGGGCTCCGGCGCCGATCCACGACCCGCCCCAGTCGGCAGGGTCGAGCAGGCCGGTCTCGAACCAGGTCGACCTGCTCCACCCGGAGACGACGCCGTCGCGGCCCCAGGCCCGGACCCGCCAGTGGTAGCGGGTGGCGGACCGCAACCGCGGGCCGGCCCAGTCGACGAACTGATCGGCGCTTTCCCGGCGACCGCTGTCCCAGATCAGGTCACCGTCGAGCAGGTCGTCGGCGCTCGCCGCCACCTGCACCTGTGCCGCCGTCTGCGTCTCGCCGCGCTCGGTCGCGGCCAGCGTCCAGGCCAGCCGCGGCGCCGGGTTGTCCACCCCGAGGGGTGCGGCGAGGTGGTCCGTGGTGGCGGCGACCGCGACGAGCGACGGCGGTCCGTCCTCCGGGCTCGCGGCGGCGGGCGGGGCCGCGGCCGGAAGGAGCCCCGCGACCAGCCCGGTCACCAGGACCAGGCGAAGCGGGCTGCGTAACCGGGACAGTGCCACGGGAGCTCCTTTCTCCAACAAGCGATCAGCGGAGGAACGCCGCCGCCACGCCAGCGTCGACGGGGATGTGCAGGCCGGTGGTCAGGGACAGGTCGCCGCCGGTCAGCGCGAACACCGCCGCCGCCACGTGCTCCGGCAGCACCTCCCGCTTGAGCAACGTCCGGCCGGCGTAGTACTCGCCGAGCTTCTCCTCGGGCACCCCGTAGACCGCGGCTCGCTGGGCGCCCCAGCCGCCGGCGAAGATCCCCGAACCGCGCACCACGCCGTCCGGGTTGACGCCGTTGACCCGGATGCGGTGTGCGCCCAGCTCGGCCGCGAGCAGCCGCACCTGGTGCGCCTGGTCGGCCTTTGCCGCGCCGTACGCGACGTTGTTGGGGCCGGCGAAGACGGCGTTCTTGCTGGCGATGTAGACGATGTCGCCGCCCATCCCCTGATCGATCATGACCTTCGCGGCGGCCTTGGCGACCAGGAACGAACCGCGGGCCATGACCCGGTGCTGCAGGTCCCAATCGGCCTCGTCGGTCTCCAACAGCGGTTTGGAGATCGACAGGCCGGCGTTGTTCACGACCAGGTCGACCCCGCCGAACGCCAGCGCGGCGGCCTCGAACGCCACGTCGATCTGGTCGGCGTCGGCGACGTCCATGCGCACCGACACGGCGACGTCCGCGCCCATGCCGTCCCGGATCTCGGCGACGACCGCCGACGCGGCATCCTCGTTCAGGTCGGCGACCACCACGCAGGCGCCCTCCGCGGCCAGTCGCGTCGCGATCGCCTTGCCGATGCCCGAGCCTGCCCCGGTTACCAGCGCGACGCGCGTCGCCAGTGGCTTCGGCGCAGGCAACCGGCGGAGCTTGGCCTCCTCCAACTCCCAGTACTCGATCCGGAACTTCTCCGACTCCGGAATCGGGGCATACGTGGAGATCGCCTCGGCGCCGCGCATCACGTTGATCGCGTTGAGGTAGAACTCGCCGGCGACCCGCGCCGTCTGCTTGTCCTTGCCGAAGGAGAACATGCCGACGCCGGGCACCAGGACGATGGCCGGGTCGGCGCCGCGCATCGGCGGGGACTCCACGGTCGCGTGCCGCGAGTAGTACGCCTGGTACTCCACCCGGTAGCCGGTGTGCAGCTCACGAAGGCGCGCGATCACGTCCTCCAGCGGCGCGGTCGCCGGCAGGTCGACCACGAGCGGGCGCACCTTGGTCCGCAGGAAGTGATCCGGGCAGGAGGTGCCGAGCGCGACCAGCGCCGGATGCTTTTCCCGGGCCAGGAAATCGAGCACCGGGTCGGCGTCGGTGAAGTGCCCCACCTGGGCCGCGTCGGTCGAGGCGAGCCCCCGGATGACCGGGGCGAGCGCGGCCGCGCGGGCCCGCCGCTGGGCCTCGGGCAACGGCCCGTACCCCTCCAGCAGCGCGCCGAACGGCTCGGCCGCTCCCCGGGCGTCGATGAACGCCTGCGCGCTCCGGATGATCTCCAGCGACCTGGCCTCGCACTCCGGCGAGGTGTCGCCCCACGCGGTGATGCCGTGCCCGCCCAGAATCACACCGATCGCCTGCGGGTTCTCCGCCTTGATCTTCGCGATGTCGAGCCCTAGTTGGAACCCGGGGCGGCGCCACGGCACCCAGACCACGCGGTCGCCGAAGCACTCCTTGGTGAGCGCCTCACCCTCGGCGGCGCTGGCGAACGCGATGCCCGCGTCGGGGTGCAGGTGGTCGACGTGGGCGGCTTCGACCAGGCCGTGCATGGCGGTGTCGATCGACGGGGCCGCACCACCCTTTCCGTGCAGGCAGTAGTCGAAGGCAGACACCATCTCGTCCTCGCGGTCGACGCCGGGGTAGACGTCGACGAGCGCGCGCAGGCGATCCAGCCGCAGGACGGCCAGACCCGCCTCGGTGAGCGTGCCGAGGTCACCGCCGGACCCCTTCACCCACATCAGCTCGGCGTTCTCCCGGGTGACCGGGTCGGTCGCGGTCGCCTTGCAGGAGGCGTTGCCGCCGGCGTAGTTCGTGTTCCGCGGATCGGCGCCGAGACGGTGCGCGCGATCGAGCAGAGCGGCGACGGTCGGGTGGGTCGTACTCATTGTGGCCCTTCTCCGGTCTTCTCTTACGACGGCTGCTGGTGGTGGTAGACGTCGGAACGACTGTCAGGCGCCCCAGCCGGCCTGTGCGCCGCCCTGCCGCTCAGCGACGAGCCGCTCGTGGTGGCCCGACCGTCGGTAGGCGGCGATCGGGTCGGGGTCGATGCCCATCTCCTCGCGCAGTTCGGCGAGGATCGGCCGGACGTCGGTGTTGAACGCGTCCATGAGCGCGGCGTTGGCGCCGAGCACGTCCCCGCTGTCCTGGGCGGCCCGCAGCGCGTCGGAGTCGACCAGCAGCGCCTTGGCCGTGGCCTCCTGGACGTTGAGCACCGACCGGATCATCGCCGGGATCTTCGGCTCGATGTTGTGGCACTGGTCGAGCATGAACGCCACGTCCGCGGCGGGGTCCAGGGCGCCGCCCTGGACGATCTCGTGCATGATCCGGAACAGCTGGAACGGGTCGGCGGCGCCGACCATGAGGTCGTCGTCGGCGTAGAAGCGGCTGTTGAAGTGGAAACCGCCGAGCCGACCGGCGCGCAGCATCAGCGCCACGATGAATTCGATGTTGGTGCCCGGCGCGTGGTGGCCGGTGTCGACGAGCACCTGGGCCCGGTCCCCGAGCTGCAGGCAGTGGGCGTACGACGTTCCCCAGTCGGGAACGTCCATCGTGTAAAACGACGGCTCGAAGAGCTTGTACTCCAGCAGCATTCGCATCGCCCCGGGCATCGCGGCGTAGGTCGCCTCGAGCGCTTCAGCCAGACGGTCCTGGCGGGCCCGGATGCTGTCCTGCCCGGGGTAGTTGGTGCCGTCGGCGAACCACAGGCTGAGGATCGTCGAGCCGGTGGTAGCGCCGATCTCCACGCACTCCAACAGATGGTCCAGCGCCTTGCGGCGGACGATCGGGTCAGGGTTGCAGACGCTGCCGAGTCGGTAGTCGTCCTCCTGGAAGACGTTCGGGTTGATCGCGCCGATCCGGATCCCCGCATCGCCGGCGTGTTTGGTCAGCTCGGCGTAGTCGTCGACGCGGTCCCACGGGATATGCAGGGCGATGCTGGGTGCCACCCCGGTGAAGCGGTGCACGGTCGCGGCGTCGTCGACCTTCTCGTACGCGTTGCGCGGCACCCCTTCCTGGGCGAAGACCTTGAAGCGGGTACCGGAGTTGCCGTACGCCCACGACGGTGTCTCGATCCGCTGCGCCCTCAGGGCGGCCTTTACCGTTGCTGTGTCAGTCATCAGTCGTGCTCCTGATCCATCACTCTCGTCGTGGGCTCTCTCGTCGCGATCCGTGTGTCAGTCAGTCATTGCCGTCTCCCGCCCGATCACGGGGCGGCCTCGACCGTCGTGTCGATGCGCAGGTCGCGGCCGGTCTCCTCGCGCCAAGTGGTGCCACCGTCATTGCTGTAGAGGCCCCCACCGCCCGTGGGGTAGGGGTCGGCGTCGTTGTAGGCCATGCCGTAGCAACCGCGGCTGGCGGCCGAACGGACGACGAGCGCGAACCGGTCCCCCGCCGCCACGTCGAGGCCGACCTCGACGGCGACCCTGGACGGTGACCAGCTCACCGCGGCCGCTGGCACCTCCCGCCGTACGAGCGGCTCGCCCGGCCGTCCGTCGGCGCCGAGCCGGGAGACCTCGAGCACCAACGGCCCGTCGGGATGGCCGGCCTGGAACGTCGTGTAGGAGACGCGCTGTAGCCGTCCAGCCCGTTCCGCGGTGAAGGTCTGTGCCCGCTGGACCCGTCCGGCCACGTCGCAGAATGCCCGGAAGCCGAGGTCACCGGTCGTCACGTCGGTGCCGGCGGGCAGCGCCGGGCCGGCGGTGTCGCGTAGCCCGGCGAGCGGCAGGTTATAGCTGCGGCCGCAGGTGATCGGTTCGATCGACCCGTCGGCCCGGAAGCGCAGCGGCTCCCAGTGGTGCCGGGCCAACGCCTCGTTCGGGGCGCCGTTGTTCCACAGATCGCTCTGGTACAGGTACACGTTGCCCTGTCGGGCGGGCAGCGCGGCGACGTCGGCGGGCTGTCCACCGCACGAGTCGTTGCTGATCTTGATGCCGAGAGGTGGCACGGATGGCCGGTCCCAGGCCGCGAGGTCGCCGGCGAAGTCGTCGGCGAGCAGCACTGTGCCGTCCGGCGCCGTGACCTTGACGTCGTCGAAGCGGGCGCTCTCGTGATCCGAGCCCCCGCTCTCGCGGAAGCCGACCCGTCCCGAGTGGTATGTGCCGTCGGTTGTCTCGTCGATCAGCACCCCGTCGACCCAGGTGCGGATCGTGTTGCCGGTCACCTGGGTACGGACGGCATACGATCGCCCGCCCTCGATCGCCATCGGGGTCTTGACCGTCACCGCGCTCGCGATGCCGCCGCCCCGCCAGACGATCTTGGTGAGGTTGCCACCCGTGGCTCCCGCGTGCGGGTAGTTGCCGAGCAGCCAGGAGTAGCCGTTGCCGGGATCAGACGCCCGGAAGACCCAGCCGGCTTGGGCGTACGAGTGGCCGCCCTGCGAGGCGGTCTGCAGCGGCGTCGTGGTGAACGACAGGTCGTAGTCGGTCCATTGCGCACCCGCCCTGGACAGCCCGATGCCGCCGCCGTCGACCAGCAGGGCGCCACCGGCGAGCTTCCAGCTGTCCTGAGCGGGCGCACCGCTCCACGGGCCGAGCGGCGTCGGCGCGGTGAAGTAGGACGTGCCGGTGGTGCAGTAGCCGCAGTTCGGGTCAGACAGGGTGAGGTAATAGCGCCCGTCGCGCTCGAACATCGACGGCGCCTCGACCCGGGTCAAACCCAACCGGGTATATTCGCCCGTGCCCGTGCGGTAGGTCGCATCGAGCTTCTCGACCACGATGTCGCCGCCCCGGCGCCAGTCCGTGAAAACGAGGTAGGCGGTCCCGTCGCCGTCGACGAAGAGATCATGGTCGCCGTTGTTCAAGCCCGGCGGGACGCCGTCGGTCACGGCGAGGCGCGGGAACGGCTGCTCGACGAACGGGCCGGTCGGTTGATCACTGGTGAAGACGTGGTATCCCACGCCGACGTCGTAGGAGTTGATCCAGAGGACGTACTTCCCGCTCGCCGTGTTGAAGGCGACGTGCGGGCGGTAGCAGCCGTAGGTGTTGCCGTTGCAGCGCTGTTGCCACTGCGTGGTCGAGGCGTCGAAGAGGAGGCCCTCGTCGCGCCAGTGCACCAGATCGGTGGAGCTGTAGGAGGCGAAGCCGCAGAACGGCGCCCCGGGGCGCTGCCACTCGTAGCCGCATCCGTAGCGCGTGCCGTAGAGGTAGTAGCGGTTGCCGAAGCGGCGGATCTCGCCGTCGTGCGCGTCGACCGCGTCCCCGTTCGGGGCGAACCGGATCGTCGACCCGGCCGCGTCCCCGTTCACCACGGTCGTCACCGGCTGCGGCGACTCGGCCGCAGCGGGTGGGGTGGCGACCACGATCGACAGGGCGGCCGCCGCGCTCAGGAGAAGGAGGCGGTGCCGCTTCACGGTCGCCTCGCACAAACCACGCGAATGTCCTGGGTCATCCCACCGTTCCTTCCATCAGGTGGTTGCCTGCTTCGAGCGTTCGAGAGGCGCTGACGCGCCCGTACAGGGGGCTCATGCCGCGGCCGCCGGCACGGTGGCGGTGGCGGATCCAGGGCGCACCGAGGTCTCGAGCTTGAGATCCCGACCCTGTTCGACCCGCCACGACGTGCCGCCGTCGGTACTGACCAGCGCGGCTCCGCCGGTGTACGGGTCGTCGGGCGCGTAGGCCATGCCGTAGCAACCCTTCGTGAGCGTCGGGGCGCTGACGACCACGGCATACGACGTGCCGGCCGTCACCGCGATGTCGGGCGCGACGGCCACCTCTGTGGGAGCCCAGCTCAGGTCGTCGACCTGGCGGGTACCGGTCCAGAGCACCTCACCGGGGGTGCCGTCCGGACGCAGCGTCGTGATCGCCACCGTCAGCGGCCCGTTCGGATGGTTGTCCTGGAAGGAGGTGTAGGCGACGCGGCTGAGCACACCCGAGCGACCGGCGATGAAGGTCTGCGCCCGCCGGAGCGCGCCCTTGGTGTCGCAGAAGGCGCGGAAGCCGGCTGAACCCGTGCTCTGGTCCAGGTCGGCCGGGGCGCGGTCACTGCCCTGCTTGAGCCCCGCGAGCGTCAGGTCGTAGGTCGCGCCGCAGGTCAGGGGCTCGATCGAGCCGTCCGCCCGGAATCGCAGCGGCTCCCAGTAGTGCGTGGCGAGCGCCTCGTTCTGATCACCGTTGTTCCAGCGGTCCGACTGGAAGAGGTACGTGCGACCGCCTGGCGCGGGAAGGACAGCGACATCGGCCGGCTGTCCACCGCAGGAGTCCTCGCTGATCGGGAAGCCACGCTTGCGCGGCTCCAACCCGATCCACTGCGCGGTGTCGCCGGAGAAGCCCTCCTGGAACAGGAGGCTGCCGTCGGGAGCGGCAACGCTGACGTTGTCGAACAGGCCGCTCTCGCCGGTCGTCTCGCGCAGCCCGATCCGGCCCGTGGCGTAGGTGGAGTCGGTGGTCGTGTCCACGAGGACTCCGTTCACCCAGGTGCGGAAGGTCGAGCCGAGCACCTCGGTGCGGACCTGGTAGCGCTGGCCGCCGACGATCGAGAACGGCAGCTTGAGCACGGTTACCTTGGCCGGCTGTCCGTTGACGTAGACGACCTTGGTGAGATTGCCGCCGGTCGCTCCCGGGTGCGGGTAGTTGCCGATCAGCCAGGCATAGCCGTTGCGGGTGTCCTGGGCGCGGAAGAACCATCCGGCCTGGGCGTACGCTCCGCCGCCGCCGGTCTGCAGCGGAGTGACGGACAGATCGAGGGTGTAGTCCGTCCAGTCGAGGCCGGGCTTGCTGACCGCGCCGAGATTGGCCAGCTTCAGCTGCCCGTCGATGATCGGCGCATCACCGCGCATCGCCCCGGTCCAGGGCCCGAGCGGCGAGGGGGCGGTGAGGTACGAAGCGCCGGTGCCGGAGCAGTACGCGCAGTTCGGATCGGAGAGCGTCACGTAGTAGGTCTCGCCGCGCCGGAACAGTGACGGCGCCTCGGTGTTGCGGACCTCGAGCCTCGTGTACGCGCCGGTCCCTGTCGTGTAGGTCTCGTCCAGCCGCTCGACGGCGATGTCATAGCCGTTGCCGGTGAGCGTGTACGCCAGGTAGGCCGACCCGTCGTCGTCGACGAACAAGTCCATGTCGCCGCCGCCGTCGAGCGCCAGCTTCGGCAGGTCCGGCTGTTCCAGGAAGGGCCCTGTCGGAGAGTCGCTGGTCAGCACGTGGAAGTGCACCGGCACCTCGTAGGTGTTGACCCACAGGACGTACTTTCGGCTGGCGGCGTTGTATGCGATGTGCGGGCGATAGCACGACAGCGTCGCGCTGTTGCACCGCGACTGCCATGCGGCAGTGGTGGCGTCGAAGAGCGGGCCTTCGTCGGTCCAGCGGGCGAGGTCCGACGAGGAGTAGACCCGGTAGCCGCACCACGGCGTGGCAGGGCGCTCGAGCCGCACGTAGCCGCAGCCGTAGGTGGTGCCGTAAAGGTAGTACCGGTCCCCGAACCGCTGGATCTCCCCGTCGTGCGCGTCGATTGCGTTCCCGTCCACGTCGAAGCGGATCGTCCCGCCATGCGTGTCGCCGTTGACCACCGTCGTGCTCATCGAGGGAGCGGCACCCGTGCCGGGCGACGCGGCAGCCGGGATCGCGACCGCGGCCAGCGGCAGCCCGAGCGCGGCTGCCACGACCAGGATCCTCGTACGGACGAGAACACGAACCAATGCGCCGCCGGCGCTCATCGTGCTCTCGCCGAGACCGTGCGAAGAGCGTCGAGGTAGGCCATGCCGTGCTCGACGTCGGGCTCGAGGTAGCTGCCCTCCGTCCACTCGTTCCAGGCGTTGATCGCGACAATCTTCAGCTCGTGCTCCGGCTTGGACACGAATTCGCGCGCCGCCTGCAACGCCTGCCGAAATTCACCGGGGGTGTTCTTGGTGAAGACCGGTGTGAAGGGGTAGCCGATGTGCTCGTAGACGTCGGACTGGGCGGTCCGGGGGCTCGGATCCCAGCCCATGCTCACCACCGGGAAGTACGGCGCCTCGAAGTCGCCGTCGAACCGCTTCCAACTGCGCGCGGCGGACTCCCGGACCGTGTCGTACGGCGTGGCGATCTGGGTGAGCAGGTCGTACTCGTGGTGGATCCAGGTGTAATGGGTGGCGCTGTCGAAGCCCAACTCCGCCACCATCGCGTTGATGTCGGGCATCCACTGGTTGACGACGACGTTCAGGTGCAGCTCACCGACGCCGGCGCGAGCCGCTCGCGCCCGCAGGTCATCGAGCGCTGCGCGGGTCGCGGGGCGGCCGCCGAGCCCGGTCTGCAGGGTCCCGATGTCGTAGATCGAGAAGTAGGCCTTACCGCCGACGCGCCAGTAGCGCGGGTGGTGCATGTAGTTGGCGATGACGTGATCCGTGGCGCGCTCGAACCCCGCGCGATCGGTGGCCCCGTGCATGAGGGTGTCGTAGAGGGTGCGACGCTTGGCCGGGTAGAGGTCCCACCAGTCGTGGTTGGCCCACATGAGCGCGAATTTCAGCTCGTCCGCGTTGTCGGCCTTGAGGAAGCCACGGTCCAGGGCGCCGTTGAGGAAGGGGCCGTCGTACCAGTACCAGTCGAAGATGAAGGCGTTGAGGCCGTGGCTGGAAGCGGCGGCGATGCGCCGAGCCATCTGCTCGGGGTCGCTTTCGTCGGTGTAGCCCCACAGCGGCCGCTTCGGCTGCTCATGGCCGGCGAAGCGCGGGCGGGCCGACTTAAGCACCTCCCACTCGCTCCACCCCGGCCCGAACCACTGCTCGTTACGGGGATCGGCGTGCCACTGGGGGAAGTAGTAGGCCACGAACTCGACGCCGGGCTCCTGGGCCTGTGGGGTGGTGGTCTGCGCGGCGGCCGGTCTGCCGACCACGCCGTCGATGGCGAGGGCGCCAGCGCTCGCACCGGCCAGACGGAGGAAGTTCTTGCGGGAGATGGGCGTGCTCACGGGATACCTACCTCGGGGGGATGGGGGGAGGGAGGGGCTACCCGGCGACCGGGGGGCGCGTCAGCGGCGCCACGGGGTCAGGGGCATGGAGCAGCAGGCAGAAATGGCATGTGGGTTCTCTGGGCGCCGTGCGGGGCGGGTGTGGTTCCCGCCCCGCACGGCGCTGGGGCTGGCTCAGCCCGCGAACTGCGCGACGTTGTCCTTGGTCACGAGCGTGACCTTCTGGAACACCTCGCGGTTGGTCTCGTCGTCGTAGGTCAGCTTTCCGCCGTTGACAGCCTGCGCCGCGAGTTCCACGGTCTTGGCGCCCATGCCCGCCGGGTCCTGAGCGATGGTGGCCGACAGCCCGCCCTTGCCGATCGCGGTGACCGCCTCGGGATCGGCGTTGAAGCCAACGGTCACGATGCCCTTGACCGGATCCTTGCCGGCGTCCTTGATCGCGTTGGCGGCCGCGACGCCCATCGGGTCGTTGCAGGCGAAGACGCCGACGACGTCGGGGTCCTTGGCAAGGGCGTCCTTCATGATCTTGTACGCCTCTTCGGCCTTGGAGTTGCCGGAGAGTTCGGTGACAACCTGGAAGCCCTTGTCCTTGATCTGCTGGTCGAACGCCTGGTTACGCCGGGCCGCGTACACGGCCGAGGGCTCGCAGGTGATCGATACGACCTTCTTGCTCTTGGCGCCGTTGGCCGCGACCTGCTGAACCATGTAGTCCGCGGCCTGCTTACCGCCGTCCGCGTTGTCGGAGATCACGATGGCGTCGTACGGGGTCCCGCCCCCGCCGATGTCGTCGATGATGACCGGAATCTTCTTCTGCTTGGCCTTGGCGACGATCGGGCCGAGCGCGTCGGGCTTGAACGGGCTGATGATGAGGACGTCGACGCCCTGGTCGAGCAGCGCCTGGGCGCCGGTCACCATCTCGTTCTCGTCGCTCTTCTCGTCGTGGAGCTTGAACTTCCAGCCCTTTGCCTCGACGGCTTCGCGAGTGCCCTTCTCCATCTTCTGGAAGAACTCGTACTGCATGTCGTAGACGGAGAAGCCGACGGTGACATCGCCGCTGGCTTTGCCGGAGGGTTTGCCGCCCTCGGCGGTCGTTGAGTCCGAACACGCGCTCAGCCCAAGGGCGAGCACCCCGGCGAGGGCCAGAGTGGAGACGGTGGTGCGCACGGTTCCTCCTTTGAAGGTTCCCGCTTGCGTCCCCGCAGCGGGCGGTGCAAGCTGAGACGTTTCAACTGCTGGTAGCGCGTTCTCTTCTGATGTGGACAGGGACGGGAGACGTGGTCAGGGAGCCGGTGCCTCCCGGCGCCGGCGGGGCAGCATTCGGGCGAACGATCCGGCCGCGGCGAACCGCGTCCTGAGCCCGTCGATGGCGAGTGCGGTGATGAGCACGCAGCCGAGCACGACCCGCTGATAGGAGGCGTCGACACCGCGACTGACCAGCAGATCGTTGAGGACGCCGACCAGCAGCACCGCGGAAAACGTGCCGATCAGTGTGCCCTTGCCGCCCTTGAGGCTGGTGCCGCCGAGGACGACCGCCGCGATGACGCGTAGCTCGAACCCGTCCTGCGCGGAGCCGTCGGCGGTCCATACCCGACTGATGTAGGTCAGTGCTGCGATGCCGACACTGACTCCGATGACGACGAAGATGAGCATGCGGATGCGATGCACGGAGATGCCGCAGAACCGTGCGGCCTCCGGCGAGGAGCCGAACGCTACGATCCGGCGCCCGGTGGCGGTGCGACGCAACAGCACCCAGACCGCGCCGTAGCAGGCCAACATGATGAGAAACGGCAACGGGATACCGGCGATGTTGAGCCCGCCGATCTTCACGAAGGGCGACCCGATCTCGCTGTAGGGCAACGTCTTGGGACCGTCCTGGGTGAGGACGTACGCGACGCCGCGGAAGACGAAGAGCATGCCGAGTGTGGCAACGAACGGTGGCACCCGCATGGCCGTCACCAGCGCGCCGTTCACCGCTCCACAGACCATCCCGGTGAGCACCGCGACCAGGGCGGCGAGCCCGGTGCCGCCAGCCGCGTAGCCCATCAGGGTCGTCACCGAGACGAGCGCAAGCTGACCACCGACCGACAGGTCGAAGGTGCCGTTCATCACCGCGAGCGTCATCGCCGCGGCGACGATCCCCAGGTAGGCGCTTTCACGCAGCACCGATTGGAGGTTGGCGACGGTCAGGAAGTCCGACGACAGCAGCGGCGAGGCGGCCAGCAGAACGACGAGGACCGCGGTGATCCCCCAGGTCTCCCAGAGCGTGCCGATGCTGTGCTGCCGGGCCCAGCGGCGCTGGGTCTCGGTGGTCGGGGCGGGGGCCTGGGCGCCGGGAGCCGGCGGCAGGGCGGTGTCAGACGTCATCGAGGGCCTCCGCGGGGGCGTTGCGGCGCAGGGCCTGGATCGTCAGGGCGACGACGAGCAGCAGGCCGATGCTGATGCGCTGGTAGGCGGGTGGGGTGTTGAGCAGGTTGAGACCGTTGCGAATCGTCTCGATGAGCACCGCCCCGAGCAGCGTGCCGACGACCGACGCGCGTCCGCCGAGCAGGCTGGTGCCGCCGATCACCACGATCGTGATCGCGTCGAGTTCGAATCCGAGGCCGAGCTGCCCCGAACCCTTCTGCAACTGGCTCGAGATGAGCAGGCCCCAGATGCCCCCGGCGACGCCGACGATCACGTAGACGGTGGTCCGTACCCGGTCGACGGGCAGGCCGGACATGCGCGCGGCCTCCCGGTTCGAGCCGATCGCGCACACCCACCGTCCGAAGCGGGTGCGGTTGACCACCCACCATGCGGCGAGCGCCGTCACCGCGGTGAGTACCACCGGCATCGGTACGCCGAAGACACGTCCGGCGGCGAGGAACTTCAGGGTGGACGAGCTGACGATGGCGTCCCGGCCGCCGGTGTAGGCGAGGGAGACACCACGGACGATGACCAGCGTCGCCAGGGTCGCGATGAACGGGGTCACGCCGAGCTTCGTCACGACGAGGCCGTTGAGCAGTCCCACCGCCGCGCCGACGAGCAGGCCGACCACCATGGCCAGGCCCGCGGGGTGACCGCCCACGATCCAGGTGCACGTGACCGCGCCGGTCAGCGACACCGTCGAGCCGACGGACAGGTCGAACTCTCCCATCGCGATGCACAGCGTCATCGCCAACCCGGGAATCGCAACGATCCCGGCGGCGACCACCACGTTGGTGAGGTTGTCGACGCTGAGGAACCGGTCAGTCGCCACGGTGAGGACGACAGCGATGAGCACGAGCGGCACCGCCAGCGGTGCATTCTCGATCGCCCGGCTGAGGCGGGCCCGCGGGTCGGCCGCGCGGACGGCCCGCTCGGGGGCGGCGGTGGTCATGCGGCCACTCCGATCCGGCGACCCGTGGTCGCGCAGGCGACGACATTTTCCTCGGTGCGGTCCTGGCCCTCGAGCACCCCCACGACGCGTCCTCTGGAGAGCACCACGACACGGTCGCTCGTACCGAGCAGCTCCGGCAGGTCGCTGCTGACCATGATGACCGCCGCTCCCGCGGCGGTGAGCTCGTTGATGAGCGCGTGGATCTCGGCCTTGGCGCCGATGTCCACGCCGCGGGTGGGCTCGTTGAGGACGAGGACCCGCCCGCCCGGCGCGAGCGCCCGGGCCAGCAGCACCTTTTGCTGGTTGCCACCGGAGAGCTCGCTGATGAGCTGCTCGGGCCCGGTCGCGCGCACCCGCAGCCGGCTGCCGTACTCGGTGTAGGTGCGCTCCTCCGCCCGTCTGGAGAGTAGGCGGGCAAACCCGTGGCGGAGCCGGTCCAGCACCGTCACCGTGAGGTTCTGGCGCACCGACAGGTCGGGCAGGATGCCTGCATGCTTGCGGTCCTCATGGAGGAAGCCGACACCCGCCGCCAGCGCATCCGCCGGGGTCGACGGAGCGAAGCGCTGACCGTCGAGTTCCATGTGCCCCGCGCGGAGCGGCAGCGCGCCGAAGACCGCCTGCGTGAGCTCGGCCTGACCGGCACCCGCCACGCCCCCGATGCCGACGACCTCCCCCGCCCGTACGTCGAGGCTGACATTGCGCAGGTGCCGGCCGGCGCTCACGCTGTCGAGGCGCAGGACGACCCTTCCCTCCGCCACCGCCTCACGGTGGAAGACCGAATCGATGTCCCGCCCGACCATGAGTCGGACCAGCTTGTCCTCGTCGGTGGCCGCGATGTCGAGGGTGCGGACGAAGCGCCCGTCGCGAAGGATCGTCGCTCGGTCGGCAACGGCGAACACCTCCTCCAGCCGGTGGCTCACGTAGACCACCGAGCGGCCCTCGTCGCGGAGACGGCGGACCACATCGAGCAGCCGCTCGACTTCCTCCTTGGACAGTGCTGCGGTCGGCTCGTCCATGACGATGACCTGACCGTCGGCGCCGAGTGCCTTGGCGATTTCGACGAGCTGCTGCTCGGAGACGCTGAGATCGGCGACCCGGGCATCGGGGTCGATGTTGACCCCGAGGATGCCGAACAGTTCCCGGCAGCCGGCACGCATCTGGCCGTACCGGATCCCGCGGGACCAGCGGGAGTGCGGCTCGCGTCCCGCGTACACGTTCTCCGCGACCGTGAGATCGGGGAAGAGGGTGAACTCCTGGTAGATCACGGCGATGCCGTGGGCGTGCGCATCACTGGGCCGTCGCGGCGCGTACACCTCGCCGCGTAGCCGGACGGTGCCGGCGCTGGGTGTGTAGACCCCGCCGAGGACCTTCAACAGGGTCGACTTGCCGGCGCCGTTCTCCCCGACCAGGGCATGCACTTCGCCGGCGCGGATGTCGAGGTCGACTCCGTCGAGCGCGCGCACCCCCGGAAACTCGACGGTGAGGCCGGAGACCTCCAGCACGGGAGCCTGGGCGGTGTCCACTGAAGGGCTCATTCGGCGGGCTCCAACCAACGATGTGGGGTGGTGGTGAATCGTTTCAACGACCGCTACGCTGTGAAGCTAGAGCCGACCTCCGGCACGTGTCAAGAGTCACAACGTCATCGCTCTGACATCGACTCGAAACGGGGGCGTCACTTGATCAGCACATTTGAATCAACGCCAAGGGTCGGCCCGGCAACGGCAGGCGCTGACGAGACGAGGACGACGTGAACCGACCGCCAGTGAGCATCCGTGACGTCGCGAGCATGGCCGGCGTCTCCGTCGGCACGGTCTCCAACGTCCTCAACCGTCCCGACATCGTCGCCGACGTCACCCGCCGGCGGGTGCTCGACGCGATCCGCGATCTCGGTTTCGTCCGCAACGAGTCCGCCCGACACCTGCGCGCCGGTCACAGCCGCACGATAGGGCTTGTCGTCCTCGACGTCGCCAACCCGTTCTTCACCGACGTCGCACGCGGTGTGGAAGACAGCGCCAACGATGCGGGTCTCGCGGTCATCCTCTGCAACAGCGACGACGACCCCGCCAAGGAGTCCCGCTACCTGGACCTGCTCGAAGAGCAGCGGGTGCAGGGAATCCTGATCACCCCCGTGACCACGACCACTCACCGGTTGGAGCATCTACGCGAGCGCGGCACTCCCATCGTGCTGCTCGACCGCCGGGCGACCGACGACACGCAATGCTCCGTCGCCGTCAACGACGTCCTCGGCGGCGAACTCGCGGTGAGACACCTGCTCGCGCAGGGGCACAAGCACCTCGCGTTCGTCGGCGGACCCTTCACGATCCGCCAGGTGCAGGAGCGGCAACAGGGCGCCCTCCAGGCGATGCGGGCCGCCGGCCGGGACCCGGGCGAGCTGCACATCGTCGAAACCAGCGCCCTCAACGTCGCCGCCGGCCGGGACGCCGCCGCCCGCCTCGCCGGGGCGATGCCCAGACCGACCGCGGTGTTCTGCGCCAACGACCTGCTCGCTCTCGGCGTACTTCAGGAGATGACCCGCCGCGGCGTGCGGATTCCGCACGACGTGGCGATCGTCGGCTACGACGACATCGACTTCGCCGCCGCCGCCGCAGTGCCACTCACCTCGGTTCGCCAGCCCCGGCATCTGCTCGGACGGACCGCCGCGGAGCTGCTCATCGAGGAGGCGACCGAGGACAGCAGCCACCAGCACCGGCAGGTTGTCTTCGATCCGGAGCTGGTCGTACGGGATTCGAGCGACCGGACGATCGGCCGGCGGCCGCGGCACCGCCGGCCCAGCCCGGAGGGCGCGGCCGCCACTCCGCACCCCGCCTGACGGCCAAGAGTGCGGTGGCACCGGCCACGTGCGTTATCCGACCGCCCGCGCCACGGCGTATCGACGACGACTGAAACAAGTTTCAGCTACGAAACACGTTGACCCTCTGCCACGCGTCTGGTGTGGTCTGAACATCGCAAACGGTTTCAGACTGCTTGCAGTAGCTCTTCCTCTCCCCTGCCAGCACCTGCTGAAGGAGGGCCGCATGCCGGGCATATCGCGTCGGGCGCTGTTGAAGGCCGGCGGCGGAGGCGTCCTCAGCGCCTACCTGTTGGCCGCGGAGGCGCAGACGAGACCCGCCTACGCCAGCCCCGTCGAGGATCAGTTGCCACTCGAGGACGGCTATCGGTTATGGCTGCGGTATCAGCCCGTCGCTCATCGTGAACGCCGACTCGAGTACGAGCGGGCGTTCACTCAGATCGTCCGCCAGGGCGAAACACCGGTGCTGCGGGCTGCGGAATCGGAGCTGGTTCGCGGCCTGGCGGGGCTGCTGGCCCGGAGCGTCCCGGCAACATCCGCACCAACCCGGCCGGGGGCCGTCGTGCTGGGTACGCCGGAGAGCTCGCCAATGATCCGGTCCGCGATACCCGCCGATGAGCTGGCCGAGCTGGGCCCTGAGGGATATGTGCTGCGGCGGATCGGCCTGGGCGGCGAGGATGTCACCGTCGTGGCCAGCGCCGGCGAGCGTGGCGTTCTGTACGGAGCCTTCCATCTCTTGCGGCTGCTCCAGACCGAGCAGCCGATCGGCCGGCTGGACGTGCGGGATCGGCCGGCGAGCCCGCTACGCCTGATCAACCACTGGGACAACCTGAACCGGTCGGTGGAGCGCGGGTACGCCGGCCGCTCGATCTTCAACTGGGACGGGCTCCCGACGCTGGATCCGCGCTACACCGACTACGCGCGAGCGCTCGCCTCGGTCGGGATCAACGGCACGGTCGTCAACAACGTCAACGCGGACGCGCGGTTCCTGGCCTCGAACCGCCTTCCGGGCCTGGCAGCCCTGGCCGGGCTGCTCCGCGAGTGGGGCATCACCTTCTACCTCTCCGCCAACTACGCGAGCCCCATCATCTTCACGGCGGACGACGCTGACCCGATCAGGACCGCCGACCCCGCTGACGCCCGCGTCCAGGCATGGTGGCGGGCCAAGGTGGCCGAGATCTACGACGCGATACCCGACTTCGGCGGGTTCCTGGTCAAGGCCAACTCCGAAGGTCAGCCCGGCCCGCTGGACTACGGACGCACCCACGCCGAAGGCGCCAACATGCTCGCCGGCCTCGTTGCGCCACACCGCGGCATCATCATCTGGCGGTCGTTCGTCCACGAGGGGTTCGGCGACTGGGCCGAGTACCAGCACCGGGTCTTCGCACCGCTGGACGGCGACTTCGCCGACAACGTCGCGGTCCAGACCAAGAACGGGCCGATCGACTTCCAGGTCCGAGAACCGGTGAATCCGCTGTTCGGTGCGCTACCGGAGACGAACCAGATGATCGAGCTGCAGATCACCCAGGAGTACACGGGCCACGCCACTCATCTGTGTTACCTGGTTCCGCAGTGGAAGGAGGTCCTCGACTTCGACACCCGCATGCAGGGGCCCGGCAGCACCGTGGCCCGGATCGTCGACGGCAGCGCGTACGGCCAGACGAACGTCGGCTTCGCCGGGGTGGTGAACTTCGGTGACGACCGGGACTGGACCGGCTATCAACTGGGGGCCGCCAATACCCACGGCTACGCCCGACTCGCCTGGAACCCGCGGCTCGACGCGAAGGAGATCGCGCGGGAGTGGGTGCGGATGACCTTCGGGACGTACCCGCCCCTGGTCGCGGCTCTCACCGACATGCTGCTCGGGTCATGGCGCACGTACGAGGAATACACGTCGCCGCTCGGCATCGGCTATCTCACCTACCCGCTCGGCGCGCACTTCGATCCGGACCCCCGGTCGACGCTCAACCTGTCCCACTACACCGACGCGACCGGCACCGGCTTCGACCGGACGACGGCGACCGGCACCGGGTACACCGCCCTCTACCACAAACACTGGGCCGACACCTACGAGTCGCTGGCCTCGGTCCCGGACGAACTCCTGCTCTTCATGCACAGGGTTCCGTACACGCACAAGCTGCAGTCCGGCAGGACGGTGATTCAGCACATCTACGACAGCCACTTCGATGGTCTCCGTCGAGCCCTCAAGCAGCGGGATACCTGGCTGCGGATCGCCCCCTACGTCGACCCGCAGCGACACGCCGACGTACGGAAGACGTTCGACGACCAGATGGCACATGCGAGGCTGTGGCGCGACACCGTCGTGTCGTTCTTCTTCAGCTACAGCAGGATCCTCGACGAGCGCCGCGGCTGGCTGCAGGCGGATCTCAGCGGAGCGTCGGCCGTGCTCTTCGGCGGGTGGCCCAACCGGTTGCCCGTCGAGATCGGCAACGCGACCGGCCAACACCTCACCGTCCGCTCAACCGTGGTGGTTCCAGGCGACGACTGGAAAGCGTCGCCCGGCGAGCGGGTCGTCCCGTCCACCGACTTCGCGACGCTGAAGCCGCCGGTGCAGCCGCCCCTCACCCCGGACCTCCTCACCCTGGACCTCGCCGTCGAGCCCACCGCACTGGAAACGCTCGGCAACACGGGCAAGCTCTTCGTGGTGACTCCGGCGGCCAGGCGATGCCTGCTTGCGCTCGACGCCGGCTCGTCCAGCAGCCCGCTTGTCCGCGACTACCAGCGGCTGACGCCGGCAACCGCGTGGGATCCGAAGCGTGGGTTTGGCTGGGTCGGGGGCGCTCCCCAGGATCGTGACCGGGGAGGAGCGTGGGACGCGCTGCGGCGCGACTTCTGCGGCGACTACCCGGCCCGTACGCTCAGGATCGCGATCCCGGCCGGGCGGCACGACGTCGCAGTCCTCGTCGGGGACGGCGGGCCCGACTCCTACCCGACCTTTATCGCTGCCGACGGACAGCGGGTGGCCGAGAGCCCGCAACTCCCCGGCGGGTCGTTCGCCTGGGTCCGGTTCCCGCTGGACGGCGGCGCGAGCGGTCGCACTGTCGACCTGACGTTCGACAGCGTTCCCGACCAGTTCTGGCATCTGTGTGCGCTCGTCATCGTCGATCCCGCCTCGGTCCTGCCCCCGGCCGTGCTGACCGACGTCGAGGCCGAACTGGCCTGGCTGGGTGGCCGGCCGGCAGAGGTCGCCGTGTCGGTGGCCAACACCGGCAACGAGCCCGTTCCGGTCACGATCGAGATCGACGTGCCGGGTGGTTGGGCGACCGAACCGCTGTCCTGTGTGCTGCCCGCCGGCAGGGAGGAGACCGTGCGGGTCAAGGTCACGCCGCCACTGGTCCCCACGATCGCGACCATACGCGTCCGGGTGACCTCCGAGGCAGAGGTAGGAGACGGCGAGCGGTCCCTGTCCGTGGTCGCGGTGCCACCCGGCGACGCGGTGCCCCTCGCGCTGGACGCCGGCAGTTCGGCGAGCCCCGTACTGGCCACGTACCAGCGCCTGGCACCCGACGACGCCTGGGACCCGGCCCGCGGATACGGCTGGGTCGGCCGGACGCCTGACTTCCGCGACCGCAATCTCCTCGACGATCTCCGGCGCGACCTCACGCTCGGACGGGACGCACCGTACGTGCTACGGGTCGCGGTGCCGCCCGGCGTACACCAGGTGCACGTGCTGACAGGCGATGCCTTCGCGCCTTCGGGAACGACGACGATCCGCGAGAACTCCCAGGATCTCGGCTCCTCCGGCGCGGAGATCATCCCGCAGGGGCAGTTCCGCTGGTTCACGTTCCGGCTGGACGGCGGCGCGGACGGCCGGACCGCCGACCTGGAACTAATCGGCTCCCAGCGGGACGGCTACTGGCGGCTGGTGGCGCTCGTCCTGCAGCGGGCCGAGTGATGAGGGCGACCGGTCGCCGGCTCAACGCCTGCCCATCGCATCCAGCCGCGTCAGAGCGCGCGACGACGGCCTTGAGGAAGGACCTAGACGAGGAGAGGCGATGTCGGGACTGACCAGGCGACAGCTGTTGACGGCAGGCGCCGGAGCCGTGGCCGGCGCGTGGCTGCTGCCCTCGCAGGCGCTGGCGGCGCAAGCCCAGCCGGCGAAACTGCCCCAGCTCGATCCGGCCGAGGACGGGTACGAGCTTTGGTTGCGGTATCGGCCGGTGGGAAACCCGGGCCGACGTACGGAATACACCCTGGCGTTCACGCACGTCGTACGGCAGGGCAAGTCGCCGGTGCTGCAATCCGCGGCGGCGGAGCTGACGCGGGGCCTCAGCGGACTGCTGGACCGCGACATCCCGACCGCGGACCAGCCGTCCGAGCGGGGTGCCGTGGTGCTGGGCACCCCGAGCAGCTCCGCCCTGGTGCGCGATCTGCTGCCCGCCGGGGAGCTTGACGAGTTCGGTCCGGAGGGCTTCGTGCTGCGTCGGGTCCGCGGCGGCGGCAAGGACATCGTGGTGGTGGCGAGCACGGGAGACCGCGGCGTGCTCTACGGCGCATTCCACCTTCTGCGGCTGCTGCAGACCGAGCAGCCGGTCGAGCGGCTGGACGTCCGGGACCGGCCGACGAACCCGCTGCGGGTGCTCAACCACTGGGACAACATCAACGACACCGTCGAGCGCGGGTATTCCGGCGGATCGATCTTCCAGTGGTCCGTGCCCGGCCTGTCACCGCTGGTCGGCGACTATGCGCGGTATCTGGCGTCGCTGGGAATCAACCGGACGGTGGTCAACAACGTCAACGCGAACCCGCAGTTCC
Source organism: Micromonospora sp. GCM10011541 (assembly GCF_042650725.1). Classification (NCBI taxonomy): domain Bacteria; kingdom Bacillati; phylum Actinomycetota; class Actinomycetes; order Micromonosporales; family Micromonosporaceae; genus Micromonospora; species Micromonospora sp. GCM10011541. The sequence continues at coordinate 256,620 of NZ_JBHSBP010000012.1, read as the reverse complement.
TGACGGCGAAAATGCTGGACGAGGTGGCCGCAGTGGCCGACGCAATGCGGCCGTGGGGCGTGACCCTGATGCTCTCGGCCAACTTCGCCAGCCCGATCGTCCTCGACCGGCTGCCGACCGCCGACCCGCTCGAGCCCCGCGTCAAGGCCTGGTGGCGCGACAAGGCCGCGGAGGTGTACGGGAAGATTCCGGACTTCGGCGGGTTCCTCGTGAAGGCCAACTCCGAGGGGCAGCCGGGTCCGACCGAGTACGGCCGCACGCACGCGGACGGCGCCAACGTGATAGCCGAAGCCGTCGCACCGCACGGCGGCTTGGTCATCTGGCGGGCGTTCGTGTACGACCTGAGCGACGGGGACGTCTCCACCGACGCCTACCGCACCTTCCTTCCCCTGGACGGCCGCTTCGCAGACAACGCCGTGGTGCAGGCGAAGTACGGCCCGGTCGACTTCCACGTCCGCGAGCCCGTGCACCCGCTCTTCGGGGCCATGCCCCGCACCAACATGACCCTTGAGCTGCAGGTCACCCAGGAGCACACCGGCCACGCCACCCACCTGTGCTACCTCGTGCCGTGGTGGAAGAGCGTCCTGGCCTTCGACACGTACGCCAAGGGAGCCGGGACGACGGTGGCGCGCGTCGTAGGCGGGTCGGCCTTCGGGTCGGTCCACGGCGGGCTGGCCGGCGTCTCCAACTTCGGCGACGACCGGAACTGGACGGGCCACCACCTCGCGGGCGCAAACGCGTACGGCTATGGGCGCCTCGCCTGGGATCCCAGCCTCTCCGCGGAACAGATCACCGACGAGTGGATCCGGATGACGTTCGGCTCGCACCCGCAGTTGGTCAAGCCGCTGACCGCGATGCTGCTCGGGTCGTGGGCGACGTTCGAGGACTACACGTCGCCGCTGGGCGTCGGGAACCTGGTCGCCGGCAACGGCGACCACTACAACCCCGACCCGGCGAGCGCGCAGATCGCCGACGGTACTTCTGTGGGGTTTGACCGGACGGTCGCGACCGGCACCGGGTTCACCGGCCTCTACCGCGAGCCGTGGAACCAGATCTACGAGTCCCTCGAGTCCGTGCCCGACGAGTTGCTGCTGTTCATGCACCGCGTGCCGTACGCCCACCGGCTGCACTCGGGCAAGACCGTGGCCCAACACATCTACGACACCCACTTCGAGGGGCTCGCGGCAGCCGCTGGCGAACACCGCACGTGGGACGGCGTCGAACCATGGGTGGGCAGCCGGCGGCACGCGGAGGTGGCGGAGCGTTTCGTTGCGCAGATCGCCCATGCCACGCTGTGGCGGGACACCATCGTCGCCTACTTCTTCCGGCTGAGCCGGTTGCTCGACGAACGCCGTTCGTGGGTGCAGGTCAAGCTCGCCGATCCGGGCGCGGAGCTGGTTCTGGGCGGGTGGCCGAACCGCCTTCCGGTGGAGATCGGCAATGCCTCGCCGGGTCCGCTCGAGGTCACGGCGCGGGTGAACACCCCCGCCGGCTGGACAGCCCAAGCGGCGACCAGGGCGATCGAGTCCCGGCAGTTCGAGGTGGTCGACCTGCCGGTGATCCCACCCATGGTCGGGGCGATCGTCTCCGTCAGCGCCGACGTGCAGGCGGGTGGTCTGCCCGTCCTCGGAGGTACTAACACGTCCCTGGTCGTGGCGCCGGTCGGCCGGAGGTGCGTACGCGCCCTCGACGCCGGCTCCAAGTCCAGCCCACTGCTGCCCGGCTACGCCGGGTTGAGCCCGGAGACCGCCTGGGACGCGCAGCGCGGCTTCGGCTGGGTGGGCACCCCACCTCAGCAGCGCGACCGCGGATCGGCCCTCGACGCGTTGCGGCGCGACTTCTGCGCCGACGTCCCCACCCGCACCCTGCGCATCGCCGTCCCGCCGGGCTCGTATCCGACGTACCTGCTCGTCGGCGATGTCGTCCGCTCACAGCCGACCATCGTCAGCGTCAACGGGGTTGAGCTGGCCCGCAGCCGGGTGCTCGCGGGCAACGAGTTCGATTGGTTGACCTTCACACTCGACGGCGGGCCGTCCGGCAAGACGGTGGACCTCCGCCTGTCGGGCATCCCCGGCGAGTACTGGCACCTGAACGCGCTCGCCATGGTGGATCCGGATTCGGTCCTGCCCCCGGTCGTGGTGGCGGGTGCCTCCGCGCACGACGTGCTCACGCTGCCCGCGGAGCCGGCCACGGTGGTGTTCACCTTGCAGAACATCACCGACGCCGACTCGGTCGTCCGGCCGGCGGTGAGCGCCAGCCAGGGCTATCGGGTGACGGTGCAGTCCGAGCAGGCGACCGTGCCCGCCGGCGGTTCGCTCGAGGTCCCGGTGACGGTCGTGCGGGATCGCGGCGCGCCGGACGGCACGCTGACCTTCGAGGTGGGCGGCGAGTCCCTGACGGTGGCCCTGCTGGCGACCGACAACTGGGTGCGGGTCGCCACGATGTCCGCGTCGAGCACGCACGCGAGTTCCTCGCCGTCGCTGGCGAACAACGGGAACACCGACTCCGAGCAGTGGCTCAACGGTGCGGGCGGCTGGAACGACGGCACGGCCGGCGAGTTCCCCGATTCGCTCACCGCCACCTGGGAGCGTCCGGTGCGGCTCGGGCGGGTAAAGGTCTTCACGCTGGACAGCCGGCAGTACCCGGCGGCCAGCTGGGGCCTGCGTGACTACGAGGTTCAGCTGCAGGTCGATGGGGTCTGGCAGACGGCGGCGGAGGTGCGGGGCAACACGGCGGGCGTCGTCGAGTCGACGTTCTCGGGCAACGACGGCGAGCGCAGTGCGAATCATCGTTCACGACACCAATGACCACGGGTACAGCAGGATCATGGAGTTCGAAGCGTACGAGTGAGTGCGGCGATCGGCGCGTGGATCCCACGTGGCAGAGCACGAAGGATGTGACTCTTGACCCGCACTGAAGCTCGGACCTACTTTCACGAGGCAACCACTGTTGAAACGATTCAGCTCGCAGCGCGAAGTGGTAGCCCTTTGCGCAATTCGCCACCGTGCGTTCGATTACCGTCGCGCGCAACTCGATCATGAGGAGGGGTCGGCGTGGCCGGTCCACACAACAGTAAGCATTTCGCTCATCGAGGCAGGCATCTGTCGAAAGTGGTGGGCGTCCTCACGGCGCTGCTCATCGTGGCCGCGTCCCCCCTGCAGGCACTCGCCCGCAGCGACCAGCCGGCGCAAGTGGGGACGCGGCAAGCGGAAACCGAAGCGGGAGCCGCACTGTCGGCGGCCCGCTTCGAGAATCCAGCGGGCGACAGCAAGCCCACGATGCTCTGGTTCTGGAACGGGACCATCACCGAGGACCTCGTCGACCGTCAACTGGCCGACATGCGCAGCGAAGGCATCAGCGAGGTCGTGATCTTCCCCGACGCGACCTCGTCCCTGAACCCCGCCTTCTTCACCGAGGGCTGGTTCGCGATGGTCGGGCACGCCCTGCGCGAGGCGCAGCGGACGGGCATGAAGGTGTGGCTGTACAACGACCGCAGCTTCCCGAGCGGCCGCGCCGCTGGCTATGTGGTGAACGGCGGCACGATCGGCGACCGCGTCTACGAACCGCATCCCGAGCTGCGCGCGCAGAGCATCGCCCGGAGCGAGCTCGAGGCTTCAGGACCGATATCGTTCGACGTCCGCGGGCGGTTTCCCGGGCTGATCCCCGCCGCGCTCAGCGTGTCCGACGGCCGCCTGAAGGTGGACGGGGGCTACGTCACGCTACTGGGCCGCGGCAGCGACTGGACCGACTACACGTTCTCCTTCGACGCGCAGCCACTCCAGACGGCATCGCTTGGTGGCCACAGCTATGCGCAGGCCGGCTGGGTCTACCGCGCCCAGGACACCGCGAACGGCTACATGTACCTGCTCGGCAACTATCCCCACGCGGGGGCCGCGGGCGGAAACCTGACGAAGATCATCTACAAGAATGGCGCGTACGTCTCAACCCGGGTGATGCGGCTGCCGTTCAACGTGGTGAGCGGCCGTTCGTACCACGTCGAGACGCGCGTCGAGGGCGACCACGTCGTCACCTCGATCGACGGCACGGTCGTCGACGAGACCACCGACGCAACCTACGCGCACGGCACGATCGGCTTCCGGGAAGCGACCACCCAGCACGAGTCGGCCACCTTCGACAACCTGCGCGTGACCGCACCGGACGGCACGACCCTGCACTCGCAGACCTTCGACTCGGAGTCGGCGTTGAGCGACTTCGCCACTCCCGCGCCGGCCGACAACGTCGTCGCCGTGGCTGCGCTGCCGGTGCGCGACGGCAAGCCGGACCTCGCCGGACTCGTCGACCTCACCGACCGCTTCCGCGCAGGGACGCCGTGGAGCGTCCCGGAGGGCGACTATCAAGTCGAGTACTACCTCCACCACGCCCGCACAGACTTCGGCGGGGACGGGTACCTGAACCTGTTCGACGAGGAGGCGATCAGGCGCTACATCCAGGTGGTCCACGACGAGTACTACCGGCGCTTCGCCTGGGCGTTCGACGCGGGTGTGGTCCGCGGGCTCTGGGACGACGAGCCGCGGATCGCCACCGGGTACGGCGCGGAGCCCCCGTGGTCCGACCTGGTCGGGCGCAACCTCGCCCACGCCGGTGCGACGCCGGCTCAGGCGCTGGCCGCCACCTTCGGCGACTACGGCCCTGGCGGCAGCCGCCTGCGGGGCGTGCTCTCGAACGCCGCCAGTGACGCGCTCGCGCAGGCGTACTACAAGCAGCAGGGCGACTGGGCTCGCGCGCACGGCACGCAGATCATCTCCAACCCCCTGTCCGACGATCGCCCACCAGCCTGGATGCTCCGCGAGACGGGCGACATCCACAAGGACAACCAGTGGATCCAGGTGCCCGGCGGCGATGCCATCAGCGGGAGGGTGGCGCCAGGGCTGCGCAACCTGGTCCCGCGCTACATCACCAGCGACGGGCATCAACAGGGCGCAAGCCGGATCCTGCACGAGAACCTCGGCGCCTACGGCTGGGGCGTCACCCCGCAGCTGGCGCGCTACGTCAACGGCGCGATGGGCGTGCGGGGCGTCAACCTGACGGTGCTGCACGCGTACTGGTTTAACCCGGACAGCGTGCGCTATCCCCCGCCGCTTCAGCCCACGAACCCGTGGTGGAACTCCATGGACGGCGTCGTCGACTGGACTGGCCGGGTGATGGAGCTGACGCGGGGGCAGGCGAACGCGCCCACCGCCCTGCTGCATCCCCAGACCGCGGCACAGGCCTGGCAGCGAACCGAGACGGGCGACGCGCTCGACGACGAGTTCCGCACCGTCACGTACGCGATGGAGGACGCGCAGGTCGACTTCGACATCCTCGACGAGGCCTACCTCAACGGGGACCCCGCGATGAAACGCCAGGCAGTTGTCAGCGACCGTGCGCTGACGGTGGGCCAGCAGTCCTATCGGGTCGTGGTGGTGCCGCCGGCGCCAACGATGAGCGTGAAGGCCGTCGCCCGCCTCGACGAGCTCGCCCGTGCCGGAGGCACGGTCATCGCCTACGGGGAACTCCCTGTTCATGAGGCCGACGGCCAGGACGAGGCCCTGCGGACGGCGCTCATCCGCCTGTTCGGCACCGACCCCGCCCGCCCGCAGCCGACCGACCATCGGGTCGGGTCCGGCCACGCGGAGTTCGTCTCCACCACGACGGACCTCCGGCGGGCGCTCGACGGGGCCCGCGCACCCGCCGCGCAGCTCCAGCCCGCCAGCCCCGACATCCGCGTACTGCGGGTGAAGCACGGACCGGACCAGGTGTTCATCCTCATGAACGAGGGCACCAAGCCGGTGGACACCACCGCCGCCTTCCCGATCATGGGTACGCCGGAGATCTGGGATCCCGACGACGGCTCCCACCGCGTCGCGACCCGGTTCGACGCGACACCCGGCAGCCAGGCCACCTCCGTGCCGCTGCACCTCGAGCCGACGAAGGCCCTGGCCGTGGTGTTCCGGGGCCAGCCGCCGGCGCCACATCTGGTGCAGTCCCCGTTCGAAGCCAGCTCAGTCAGCAGGACTGATCGGGACACGCTCCAGGCCACCGTCATCGCCGACCAGCCAGGCGACTTCACGCTGGTAGGCGCCGAGGGCCCGCGGAGGTACACGGGCAGCCTGCACGTCGAGGGATCCTTTGCGCCGATCGCACTCGACGGTCCCTGGCGCTTCCGCTTCGACCAGCCCGATGCGCAATGGACCGAGCGGCCCCTGGGGTCGTGGACGCAAGTCGACCGCTCCTACTCTGGGGACGCAACGTACGAGAAGAACTTCAGTCTCTCGGCACAGGATCTGGCATCGGGGCGGCGTCTGATCCTCGACCTCGGGAGCGTCCGGGACGTCGCCCACGTCGCCGTGAACGGTACGCAGGCCGGCCGCCTGATGTGGGAGCCCTACCGGCTCGACGTCACCGACCTCCTGCACGTGGGGGAGAACTGGATCGACGTCACGGTGACCAACACGCCGGCCAACGCCCACGGCGCGGGACAGCAGTCGGGACTCCTCGGACCGGTCGTGCTGCGCCCTCAGCAGGAGACGACCGTCCAGCTCAATTGATGACCGATGCTCGTCGTGATGCCGGCGCTGCCGCACGGTACACCGTGACAGCAGCGCCGGCATCGTCCCGCTCGGATGACCCCGAAGCCTCACCAGATGATCTCGGGGACCACCGCACTGACGACGAGTCTGTGATCACAGGCAGGAACAAACTTGCGGCCGGACACCCCGCAGAAGGTCGCAACGGCGATCAGCGACGACCAGATGACCAGCGTGCCGCCTCCGGTCCCCTATGCGCCGTTTTGCGCGATGGCGGCAATGCCCGACCCATCCGCCTTTGGATCACCGCGTACGCCCGAACTCCATGGCCAGCGACAGGTAGCTCTGTCGGTGCCGGCCGGTCGTCTCGCTGTCGAGTCCTGTGCGCCGGCGGCGCGGCGTCGGCGGTTAGGCTGTACGGATGCAGGGGGCGGTGTCCTGGAGCGACCTCGATGGCTGACGCCGACGATGTCCGTCAGCTGGCGGTGGCGCTGCCTCACGTGGTCGAGATCGACAGTGACGGCTTCGACTTCCGAGTCGCCGACAAAGGGTTTGTCTGGTCCTACCCGGAGCGCAGAGCTGGTACGTCGCGCCTCATCCGGACCGATATCGCAGTTCTATACGTCGGCGACGAAGCGGAGAAGCAGGCGTTACTCCTCGGCGAGCCCGAGGTTTTCTTCACCACGCCCGCGTATGACGGGTTGCCCCTGGTCATGCTGCGGTTGACGCAGGTGAGCGTCGACCGTCTACGGGAGCTCATCACCGATGCGTGGCGCATGCGGGCCCCGGACTCGCTCGTCGGTGACCTCGATTTGGCCCCATACGTCGCCGGTGGGCCCTAAACGTCGGCACAGCTCGCTCCGAAGGCCCCCTCGCCGGCCTGGTATCCACCGGAATCGGTGCTGGTTAGAGCGTCGACGTTAGGCGGCGAGGCGGGTGATCGCGGCGACCGACCGGTCCACGTCCGCCACCGTCGTGGTGGCGTTCGACACCGAGAGCCGCATCAGTCGCCGCCCCCGCCACGTCGTACCGCCAGCCCAGCAGGTGCCGTCCGCCTGCACCGCCGCCACCACTTGGTCGGTGCGCGCGTCGTCGCCGAAGCCCACCAGCACCTGGTTGAGGACTACCTCATTCGCCACCTCGAACCCGGCCGCGGTCAGGCCCTCGGCGAACCGGCGGGCCAGCGCGCAGCAGCGATCGACCAGCGCCGCGACCCCGTCGCGGCCCAGCTCCCGCAGCCCGGCCCAAACGGCGAACCCCCGCGCCCGGCGCGAGGACTCGGCGGTGAGGTCCGCTCCCACCGGCGCGCCGCCGGAACCGACCAGGTACGCCGCGGCGTAAGACATTGTCGCCGCATGCACATCGGGCCGGCGGCAGAACGCGAATGCCGAGTCGTACGGAAGGTTCAGCCATTTGTGGCCGTCACAGGCCCAGGAGTCCGCCAGTTCCAGCCCGTCCACCAGATGCCGCGTGGCGGGGCTCGCCGCGGCCCACAGTCCGAATGCTCCGTCCACATGCACCCACCCACCGTGCTGGTGGACCAGCTCGCACGCTTCCCGCAGCTCGTCGCAGGCGCCGGTATTCACGTTGCCGGCCTGGAGACACACGATGGTAGGCGCCGGGGAGCCAGCTTGCAGCACAGCCCGCAGCGCTCCGAGGTCGATGGCACCGTTCGGCCCGGTGGGCACCGGCTCCACCACGTCCAACCCGAGGCCCAGCAGACGCAGCGACCGGTCGATGGTGCCGTGCCGCTCGTCCCCGGTGATCACGCGGATTGGCGGCGCCCCGGGCAGCCCGCGCCGTTCTACGTCCCAACCCGCGTCGGCCAGCACCTGGTGCCGGGCGGCGGCGAGCCCGGCGGTGTTCGCCGCCTGGGCGCCAGTGACGAAACCCACCGACGCCGACGCAGGGATCCCCAGCAGCTCCTTCAGCCAGCTGCCGGCAGCAGCCTCGGCGGCGATGGCAGCCGGCGACGTGACGGCGTTGAACGCAAGCTGGTCCCAACCGGCAGCGAGCATGTCGGCCGCGGTTGCCGCCGGCAGCCCGCCGCCAACCACGAACCCGAAGTACCGCGGACCGGCGCTGGCGACCAGGCCGGGCTCGGCCGCGGCGAGCAGGTCAGCCAACACCTGCTCAGGCGGGCAGGGGGCGGGGGGCAACGGGCCCGAGAACGCGTCGGTCAACACAGCCTGGTCGATCGGCACGCCGACCGGCCGGTCCGGCAACGACCGCCGGTATTCCGCCGCGTGGTCAGCGGCCAGACGAAACAGGCGTGTCAGTTCCTCCACCGACGCACCCTATCCCCCGGACCCGATGCCGGCCGGATTTGCGGGATCCGGTCCCGTATGGTGGAGCGTCGACTGTTGGTAGCTGCGGGTAGGGGCGTGGGGTAGTGGCTGGTGCGTGGTTGACGTCGACCGCGACGTGCACCGCGTACCGGGCGTTGTGCGGTGGTAAGCCCGACGCACCCGGAGTTCAGAGGCCTGTGGCTGGGCGGGTGTTCGCCGACCGGGTGGGGTGGCTGGCGGACCTGGTTCGGGGCATGGCCGACGGGGTGATCGTTGCGCACTGGTCGGATGCCGATCTTGCGGTGTTTGGTGGTGGCGTCGGGGCTGATGGGAGGCGTCTGCCGAGCAGTGGGTGGATGGCTTTGCGCCGGCTCGGTTGGGGTGCGGTGGCGCCGGCGGGTGTGGTGGTGTCAGACCGGGTTCGTCGGATCGCGGAGGAGGAAGCCGCCCGCGCTTTGCGTCTGGGATGCCACCGTCGTGCGGTCGTTGCCGCGCTGCTCGCGACGTGGCCGGCCGATCCGTTCGCCCGGACCGGTGAGGAATGGTCGGCGTTGCGTGCGCAGTTACCCGAGGGCACCGACAACGCGACGATCCGCAACCGCACCCGGCAGATCGCCGGATACATGGACATGCATGGTCACCTGCCGGCGGACCTGTGTGAGTTGGAGGGTCCGCCGGTCGTGGCGCGGCAGGTGAGCCTGGCTGCGGCCGATCGGCAACAGGTCGTCGTCGACCGGGTTGACGACCGCGTGGTGCGGGTGTGGTCGCAGCTTCCGGTATGCGCGGCGCCGGCCTCCTACCGCGACTGGGTGTGGCATGCCGTCGACGTGGTGCTGCCGGCACCCGTGCCCGCCGGGGTGAAGGTGTGCACGCCGACGCTGCGGCCCCGCGATGGCAAGGTGCGGGTCGACCTGCCCTGGCAGACCCCGCACACCCCGCCGCCGGTGGACGGGCACACGCGGGCGCTCGGTGTCGACTGGGGGGTGAACACCCTGCTGACCGCGACCGTGGCCGACCTCGACCAAGCTGGCTCGGTCCTGGTCGAGGGGCGCCCGTTGCGGTTCGACGCGACGGGTGTGTCGGCGAAGCTGGTGCGGCTACGCCGCCACCGCGAACACCTCCACACCAAAGCCGATCATCTGGCGCGGCTGCGTGACGGCCGACCCGCCCACGCCCCGGCATTGAATGCGAAGCTTGTCGTCCTGGAGGCTGAGCATTCGGCGGTGTGCGCCCGGATCCGGCATCTCAACAAGGCTCTTGCCTGGTCGGCGGCGCGGTGGCTCGTCGACGCGGCGACCGCGGTCGCCGCCACCGTCATCTACATCGAGGACCTCGCCACCCTCGAGGCGCATGGCCGGTCACGCAGCCTCAACCGGCGACTCTCCGGTGCGGTACGCGGCGCCGTGTTCACCGCCATCGCCCACCTCGCCGCGAAAGCAGGCATCGCCGTCGTCACTGTCCCGGCGCGCGGCACCTCGTCCGGCTGTCCCCGCTGCGGCCGCGCGATCAAGCACGTCAAAACACCGGAGCGCAGCGCCGCCGGGTACCGGTGGGCCACCTGCTCGTGTGGCCTGTCGATGGACCGTGACCACGCCGCGTCGCAGCGGATCGCCGCCCGGGGCCTGGCCAACCAGGCCAAAACCCGCCGCGGCCGTAACGGCAACACCGCGATCCGGACCGCCACCGACACACCCGTCCGGCGCCGGAGCCGTCGACCTACCCCAGCCGCCACGATCAGGCCGGTGCGGGACCGACGCAAGACCGCACCCACCCCGAAGCAGGTCCGACCTGCAACGGTCAAGACCTCACGCCTGCTGCCCTTGCGACGGCAGGTTCCCGCCCCGGCAGAACCCCCACCGGGAACTGCCGGCAAGCGTCCGGCGGGACGGACACCCCAGGAGACCCAGCCGTCAGGGCCGGTTCGCCAGGTGCCGCACACGGTTCCCACCACCGCCCCGCGACACCCACACCGGGTCCGCGGGGCCGTCCTCGGCCGCGGCTTCCACCGCCACGTACGCGCCACCCCGATCACTCACCGGGACGGAAGTACCGGCAGGGAGTCCGGCTCGCTGAGGATCACATAGGAAACCAGAGACGCTCCCAGGTGCTGGTCGAGGCCCAACGACCGCTGGCCCGTTGAGGTAGAAGGGCGCAGGCTGACACGTCGGGCTTCTCCAGGAGGGTCGCGTCACCTCACTCGGCCATGCGACGCGCGAAGAGGACGGCACCTGGAACGCTCTGGTCCAGGTCGAGCAGTGTTTGAGCCTCGACCGTGAATCCGGCGTCGCGCAGCCAGGCTGCCACCTGGCTGGGTTGGCGGCGGTGGACGTAGACCTTCATGGGATGGCCGCCGTAGCCCTGTGTCTTCAGCCGTGCTTCGTCGCCGACGTGGAAGCCGAGCAGCAGCAGCCCGCCGGGGCGCAGCACCCGCCGGAAATGTGCCAGAACTCGGGGCACCGCGTCGTCGGGAACGTGGATCAGTGACCACCAGGCAAGAAGCCCGGAAAGCGAGGCGTCGGCGAGGTCCAGATCCGTCATCGAGCCGACCTCGAGCCGCATGCCGGGGTGGTCACGCCGAGCCACCGCAACCATCGACGGTGAGAGGTCGATGCCAAAGGCGTCGATGCCCAACTCGCGTAGGTGGGCGGTGACGTGTCCTGGTCCGCAGCCCACGTCGGCCACCGGCCCACCGCCGGCGCCGTGAATCATGTCGGCGAACGTCGCCAGACTCCCCCGCAGGTAGGGCTCGCCACTGTCAATCCCCCGGAATCGTGGAGGGCTCCGTTATGCGGCCCGGGCTTCTCGGGCGTGGGCCATGAAGCGTTCGTAGTCGATGGGTGACATGCCGTCGCAGGCGCTGTGGCGGCGGCGGAGGTTGTAGAAGTCGACGATCCAGGTGGCGATCTTGATGCGGGCCTCGGAGCGGGTGCGGAACCGCTGGCGATGGATGTATTCGACCTTGATGGTGGAGTTGAACGCCTCGGCGGCGGCGTTGTCCAGGGCGCAGCCGACCCTGCCCATCGACTGGGCCACGCCGAGACGCTTGCATGCTTTGGCGTAGTCGGCGGCGGTGTATTCGCTGCCGCGGTCGCTGTGGAAGATCACTCCGTCGACGGTGGCGCCGCGGGTGGCCGCGGCCATGCTCAGGGTGGCCGTGGTCAGCTCGGCGTCGTGATGCGCGCTCATGGCGTAGCCGAGCAGCCGGCGGGAGTACAGGTCGATCACCGTGGCGAGGTAGAGCTTGCCCTCGTCCGTGGTGACCTCGGTGATGTCGCCGCACCACAGCACGTCCGGGGCGACGGCGGTGAACCGGCGGCGCACCCGGTCCGGCGCCACCGGCCGTTTGCCCTGCTTGGTGAGGCTGCGCCGGCGCCGTGGCGTGCGCCCGGCCAGACCCAACCGCGCCATCCGGGCCGCGACGGTGTTCTCGCCGACCCGCCAACCGGCCGCGCGCAGATCAAGGGTGACCCGCGGCGAGCCATACGTGCCGCCGGAGGCCTCGAACGCGACCTGGATCGCCTCATCCAGATCGGCCTGCCGCCGCTGCCGGGCGGTGGGCCGCCGGCCACGCCACTTGTAAAACCACGACTCACTCAACCCCAGCGCGCGGCAGGCCACCGTGTGCGGCACACCGTGTTCGGTCCTCTGGGAAGCGACGAACCCGGCCACGCTCACCTCGTCGCCTCCTTGACCCACAGGACCACGGATCGCTTGAGAACTGTGAGGATGGACTGGTGCCGCCCGGCGGGCGGGGTCTGACCCAGCTTGAGACTGGCCCTGCCGGTGCCTTCGTGATGACCCGTCGACCTCGTCCCTGGGTGGCACCGACCCGACCCGGGCGTGGATGTGTCCCGATAGGGGCCTCGCCGATGGGCACCGTCACAGTCCTGACCACCACGTCCGGTCGACGTCGATCCCTGTTCCCGAGTGGAAGGATCTGGTGTTGCCCACCGACGTCCCGACCAACGCCGCCACGATGGATGAGGAGATCATCCTCGGGGTGGACACGCACAACGACGCGCACGTCGCCGCCGTGATCACCGTGCTGGGTGCACTGGTGGACACCCGGGCGTTCCCGACCACCGCCGCCGGCTACATCGCGATGGTGGACTGGGCGCGCGGACACGGTCGGCTGCGCCGCGCGGGCGTGGAGGGAACCAGCTCCCACGGCACCGCGCTGACCCGGCACCTGCACCGCGACGGGCTGCAGGTCATCGAGGTCAACCGGCCCGACCGGGCGGTGCGCCGCCGCCGCGGCAAGACCGACGCCATCGACGCGGAGAACGCCGCCCGAGCAGTGCTGTCCGGGCAGGCCACCGGCCTGGCCAAGAGCGGCGACGGCGCCGCGGAGATGATCCGCATGTTCAAGATCGCCAAGGACTCGGCGGTCAAGGCCCGCACCCAGGCCATCAACCAGCTCAAGGCCGTGCTGGTGCGCGCCGACCCGACACTGCGCGAATCGCTGAGCGGTCTCGGCCGCGTCGCGCTGATCCGCCGCTGCGCAGCCCTACCCTCCACCACCGACCACAGCACCCACGCGGCGACCACCACGGTCCTACGCAGCCTGGCCCGCCGCGTCCTGGCCCTCACCGACGAAACCCGCGCCCTGCAACAACAGATGAGCAGCGCCATCGCCGCCTGCGCGCCGCAGCTGCTCGACCAGTACGGCGTCGGCCCCGACACCGCCGCGGCGCTACTCATCACCGCCGGCGACAACCCCGACCGGCTGACCAACCAGGCCGCGTTCGCCGCCCTCTGCGGCGTCAACCCCGTGGAGGCTTCCTCGGGCAAGACCACCCGTCGCCGGCTCAACCGCGGCGGCGACCGGCGCGCCAACAGCGCCCTCTACACCATCGTCCTGACCCGACTCGGCCGCGACCAACGCACCCGCGACTACGCCACCAAACGGGCACACGAGGGCAAATCAACGAAGGAGATCATCCGCTGCCTGAAGCGCTACGTCGCCCGACAGATCTTCCCCCTCATCACCGCAGCCCTGCCACCAGCGACAACGCCGACTCCCTCAACTTGACAAACATAGGGGCGTCATCACGCTCCATCGCCAGCTCGGCGTTCTCCCGCCGCAACCGCGCCAACTCGGCACGCTCATCCTCGTTCAACCCGCCACCGGCAGCCTCACCGCGAGAGCGCTTGTCCTGGTTGACCCAGTTGCCCAGGGTGCCCTCGTTGATCCCCAGATCCCGGGCGACCTGCGCGATCGGCTTACCGGTCTCCCGCACGATCCGCACGGCGCCCTCACGGAACTCCCGGTCGAACCGCCGTCTCGTCTCAGCCATGACCATCTATCCCCTTAGGTCTGGCCTCCACGCTATCGGGGGAACCTCACCACCGAGAGCTTCACGCACCTGGGCGGCATAGCTGACCGCGACCGTGTCATAGGAGGTTCGGGTGTCAGCCAACCAGGCATGATCGCTCACCCGGGACAGGGTAGTGACGGCGATTAGGTGACAGCCGGTTTGTGAGCCCCTGCCCAGGACAAGCTCGAGCATTGGATTCCTGCAGATCCCCTTGGGCGCTAACCGGTCGTGACCCCTCGCACGCCGAGCACCCCATTGAGTCGGTCGACGGGTAGAGACGAAGTCCCTCGGGTCGCTGAAGAGGTCACCAAGCTGGACGCCTTGGCTCCCGCGGCACCGGCCACTGCGGGCAGATTGGCCGCTTCCCAGGTACGGCCCTCACGCTCGAAATATCGACGGCCATCGGCAGGGCATCGGCGCGGCGGATGCCCCGTCGTCTCCCGTTCCATGAACGTTCAGCCAGCTGTCCCTGCCCGCGTTGTCTGCCGTCCCTATGTTGCTTAAGGCTACGAAAGAAGGGGCTCATGGACGCACTCCTCGCAATCCGGGCTCGCGGGATCACCAAGTCTTTCGGCGACGTCGTCGCACTCGACGGCATCGATCTGGATGTAACCCAGGGGCAGATCCACGGGTTGGTCGGGCCGAACGGCGCCGGCAAGACCACATTGCTCGGCCTCCTGCTGGGCCTGGCCGTCGCCGACAGCGGCCACCTCGAGATCCTGGGTACGCCGATCGCGCGGGCGCTCGCCGCTCCCGACGGTGTCGCCGGCTTCGTAGACGGGCCCGGCCTCTACCCCTCGCTCACCGCCAGGCAGAACCTCGCCGCCCTGGCCGCTCTCCGCGGCCACAGCGTGCGGACAACGGGAATCGACGACGTGCTCGACCAGGTCGGGCTCACCGACGTCGCCGGCGACCGGGCGAGCGGCTTCTCCCTCGGCATGCGTCAGCGGCTCGGGCTCGCCGCCGCCCTGCTCACCAAGCCCCGGCTGCTCGTGCTCGACGAACCTTCCAACGGCCTCGACCCGGCCGGCAAAAAACACGTACACAGTGTCCTGGCCCGGCTCGCGACCGACGGAACCAGCGTCGTGCTCTCAAGCCACCGCATGGACGATCTCGAGGCACTGTGCTCCGAGGTCACCATCCTCGCCACCGGGCGGGTCGTCTTCTCCGGCCCGCTGAGCAAGCTGGCCGCCGAGAGCCGTGAACTCGACTACCGGCTACGCGCCTCGGACCCCCAGGCCGCCCGCCGGCTGGCCGCCGACACGGCCGGAGTCCACGTCGACGACGACGCCGGGGCACGGCACGACACCGAGGTGCTCGTCGTACGCGCGCTGGTGCCCGCCCTCGACGAACTGGTGGTGCGGCTCGTGCACGCGGGCATCGCGGTGCGCGAGCTCGCACCCGTGGTGTCGCCACTCGAGGCCGCGTTCCTCGCCCTCACCGAGCAGCAGGAGGTCATTCGATGACCGCGACCATCGCCGACGTCCACGCTGCCGGTACCCGCCGCGTCTCGGTGGCGCGCGGCTACCGCTTCGAGCTGGTCAAGCTGGTCTCGCAATGGCGGATCCGCTTGCTGGTCCTCACCTGCTGGATCGCGCCGGCGCTCTTCGTCGCCGCGGTGAGCCAGCAGAGCTCGCTGCCCGTCGACACCCTCTTCGGTCGCTGGATGCACGCCACCGGGTGGGCCGGAACGCTCGTGATGCTCGGTTTCGCGGGCACCTGGGCGCTCCCGCTGCTGACCTCGGTGGTCGCCGGCGACGTGTTCGCCTCCGAGGACCGGCTCGGCACCTGGCGTCACCTGCTCGTGGCGGTCCGGTCGCCTCGCCGGATCTTCGCAGCGAAGGCATTGTCCAGCCTCACCGTCATCCTGCTGCTCGTGGCCGGGCTGGCCTGTTCCAGCGCGGCCGGCGGGGTCGTGGCGGTCGGCAACCAGCCACTTGTCGGCCTCGACGGCCACCTGTTGACGCCGCCGGACGCCGCCGGGAAGAGCCTGCTCGCCTGGGTCTGCGTACTCGCCCCGACCCTGGCCCTCGCCGCGATCGGATTACTCGGGTCCGTCGCGCTGGGGCGGTCCCCGATGGGACTGCTGCTGCCCGCGCTCGTCGCGCTCGCGATGCAGCTCGCCCAGATGCTGCCGCTGCCCGTCGCCGTACGCGTCGCGCTGCCCGGCTACGCCTTCATCGCCTGGAACGGTCTGTTCACCAACCCGGCACAGCTCGGCCCGCTCCTGATCGGCATCGTGGTCAGCCTGGTGTGGGCCGTGACCGCGACAGCGTTGGCTTACGTGCTTTTCCTGCGACGCGACTTCACCAACCTGACCGACGACGGTTCAGGGCGCCGCGCGGTCACTGCGGGAGTCCTGCCGCTCGTCGGGCTGGTCGCCGTGACGGTCGCGGTCGTCGCCGCGGCGACCCCGGCGACGGGCTCCGGGATCGAGCAGGACAAAGTGCAGGGCTCGGTCGCCACGGCATTCGCCCACCTCTACCGCATGCAGACCCAGCAGCTCAACCGCCCCGACGTCACCGAAGCGCAGCTGCAGGCCACGGCGACGTGCAACAAGGGCGGCGGCAATCTCGCCGCCCAGGGGCCGGGCAACGACTGGCGTTGCGTCATCTCCTGGCATCTCCCCGACGTCGAGGCCGCAGGGACGGCCATCTACCAGCTCGACGTCACCGCAGACGGGCGGTTCGTGGCCGATGGCGACGGACCGAAGGAAGTGAACGGCTACTTCCTGGTGCGCACCCCGACCGGGGACGCACCGAACCCGCTCTGGCAGTTCGACGGCAACGTCGAACTGCTCCCCACCACCCGGAAGGGATAACTCAATGCAGGTAACACGCCGTCGGCGTGTCGAGAAGGACCATTCCAGCCTTCTCGGTCGACGCATCGGCCGCCGGATACCCCTCGTCACGGCAGGCACCACCGCTGTCGTCGTCGCCGCGGGCAGCGGCATCGGTTTCGCCCAGACGCACCAGTTCGGCACCGACCAGGTCGGCCAGACCACCGACCAGGGCCTGGTCGTGTCCGACGACCAGTACATCAACCCGATCGGCGAGCGCCTCGTCATCAACAACGGCAAGATCATGTCGTCGTCGGTCAGCCCGGACGGCACCCATATCGCGGCCTCGGTCGCCGACGGTGGGATGGCCCTGGCCATCGTGGACCTGAAGAACTGGAAGGTGCAGCAGCTCGTCGGCAACAACGCGGCGGCGAATCTGCGCATCAGCGGCAACGACGTGGGCCAGGAAGGCCCCGCGTACTCCCCGGACGGTTCCCAGCTGTGGCTGGGCCAGGCCGACGGCTACCGCAAGTTCACCGTGAACCCGGACGGCACCCTCGCCAACGCGACGTTCATCCGGATCCCGCAGGACGGGGTCAAGCGCGCGTTGGTGGGTGAGGCGGTGTTCTCGCCCGACGGTTCCACCGTGTACTCCGCCGTCAACGGCCAGAACCGGGTGGTCGCCATCAACGCGGCGACCGGGGCCATCCAGCAGAGCTGGGCCGTGGGCAACGCCCCACGCGACGTGATCACGGTCGGCAGCAAGCTCTACGTCAGCAACGAGGGCGGGCGCCCGGCGAAGCCCGGCGACACCACGATCAACTCCTACAACACGCAGGTGCCGGCCGACCCGGTGACCGCTGCCACCACCACCGGCACGGTCAGCGTCATCGACCTGGCGAACCCGGCTGCCGCCGTCACGAGCATCGACGTCGGTCTGCACCCGACCGCCCTGTACGCCAAGAACGGGGCGCTGTTCGTCACCAACACCGCCACCAACGACGTGTCGGTCATCGACACCGCGAGCAACGAGGTCGTGCAGACCATCGCCACCCAGCCGTGGCCGGAGGCGACGGTGGGCTACGAGCCCGACGCGGTGACGCTCACCGACGACGGTCACCTGCTGGTGACGCTCGGCCGCGCCAACGCGGTCGCCGTCTACCGGTACACGACCCCGCTGGAGCCGGTCAGCTACGTCGGCCTGCTCCCGACGGACTACTTCCCCGCGGAGATCACCACCGTCGGCAACGAGGTGCTGGTCTCCAACACCCGTGGTATCGACGCCCGCCGCCCCACCAACAGCGCCGCGCACGGCACCCACGACACGACGTCGAGCCTGCAGCGGTTCACGCTGCCGAGCGACGATGTCATCAAGTCCGAGACCGGCAAGGTCTTCAGCCAGAACGGCTGGCACGGCGGCTCGGTCACGCTGACCGAGGGCAAGGGCGACGCGACGCCGGTGCCGGTCCCGCTGCGGCTCGGTGACCCCTCGACGATCAACCACGTCTTCCTGATCGTCAAGGAGAACCGGACCTACGACCAGGTGTTCGGTGACGACACGCGTGGGAACGGCGACCCGACGCTGGCGCAGTTCGGCGAGAACGTGACGCCGAATCAGCACGCGATCGCACAGCAGTTCGGGCTGTACGACAACACGTACGACATCGGCACGAACTCGGCCGAGGGCCACAACTGGCTGATGCAGGCCGACAACCCGGAGTACACCGAGTCCACGGCCGGTGAGTACATCCGCAGCTACGACACCGAGGACGACGCTCTCGGCCACCAGCGGACCGGCTTCATCTGGACCGGTGCGCAGGCGGCCGGGAAGACCGTGCGGGACTTCGGCGAGTTCCACCAGTTCCTGACCAAGCCGGCCGGGGCGAGCTGGCAGAACCTGTACTGCGACACCAGGAACATGGCGGCGACCGGGCAGGACACCGCCTACTCCATGGTCTCGTCCTCGCCGATCCCGTCGCTCAACGACGTGTCGGTGCCCGGCTTCCCGAAGTTCGACACCGGTGTCCCGGACATCTACCGGTACGAGATCTGGAAGCGTGACTTCGAGAAGAACGGGCCGGCGAACCTGAACATGTTCTGGCTCTCCAGCGACCACACCGGTGGTCCGCCGAACGCGGCCGCTCAGGTCGCGGACAACGACCTCGCGGTCGGCAGGATCGTCGACACGATCTCGCACAGCCCGTACTGGAAGGACTCGGCGATCTTCGTGGTCGAGGACGACTCCCAGGCCGGCCTTGACCACGTCGACGGCCACCGTGCCCCGATCCAGATCATCAGTCCCTGGGCCAGGCACGGCGTCGTCGACAGCCACTACTACACGCAGATCACGATGATCCGGACCATCGAGCAGATCCTCGGGATCCACCCGATGAACCAGAAGGACAGCGCGGCCAGCCCGATGCGTGGGGCGTTCACCCACAACGCGGACTTCACCCCGTTCACCGCGCTGCCCAATCGGACCTCGCTGACCGCAGGTCTGAAGACCCCGCCTGCCTGCGGCCCGGACACTCCGGCGCCGCAGAACCCCAGTGCCGCGGCCGCGCCGTCGGCGAAGGTGCCAGCGGACAAGCAGGAGGTCGCGGCGAAGTGGGAGGACTGGAAGTCGCAGCAGCGGCTGACCGGGCCCGACGCCAAGCCCGACTTCGCGAACCCCGCGCAGATGAACCACTTCACGTGGTACCAGACGCACGAGTGGACGAAGCCGTACCCCGGCGAGGACAAGATCTTCGCGCCGGAGGACGTGCCGGGCGCCTACATCCCGTCGTCGGAGTCCGACGGCTGACGTAGGCCGCTCGCGTCAAGGGGCCCCTGGGCTTGGCGTCACCGCCGGCCAGGGGCCCCTTCTGCCCCCTGTGTGGGCAAATACAGGATGTGGACCATCGATGTCCGCCCCAAGCAAGGGACTGCCTACGTGCCGGGCCCCGAGGGCACCGGCACCGACCACACACGGGCGCCTGTCGTCGGGTCAGGACTAATTGCTGCGGGAAGTCCATCCCTGCCGGTGGAGCGTGTCGAACCCGTCGAGCAGCAGGTCGAGCGCGAACTCGAACTCAGACTGGTCGTCGCAGCCCTGGCCCACGACCGACCCCTCGTCGTGGGCGGCGGACATCGTTATCTCCGCGATGTGGGGATACCTGCCGGCCAGTTCGCGGAACATGGCGGCCTGCAACTGCGGGTCCGCAGGCAGCGGTGAGGCGGGAAACAGGTCCTGGGTGAACCCCCACACCCGGCTGCCGAGAGCGTGCATCACGTGGTGAGTGAGGTCGACGGAGAAGCCTCCGGCCCGGAACATGCCGACGACCGAGTTCAGGTAGTCCAGGACGACCAGGGTGGGCCGCGGACGGGACTCGATCACGCGCGACGCCCAGGGGTGGCGCAGCAGGGCACGTCGCGCCGAAAGGATGCGCTGTCGGATCGCCGGCTTCCACTCGGTGCCGCCGACCGGCGGATCGATCTCGCCGACGACGATGTCGACCATGCCGTCGAAGAGCTCCTCCTTGTTGGCCACGTGCTTGTAGAGCGCCATCGGCACGACGCCCAACTCCTGGGCGAGGTTGCGCATGCTCACCGAGTCGACGCCGGTGTGGTCGGCGAGCTCGACGGCGGCGCGCAGCACCCGGTCCCGGTTGAGGGGGGCCCGGCGCGCGCCGTTCATCTGCTGCTGGGCCATGTGCGTCGCCCTCCGTTGAAGCGGATGCAAAGGCTAGCGCGTCTTGACAGTGTACGGCGTACACCTTACCCTACCGACAGGTGTACGCCGTACACTTTCGGGCCGTGGTCAAGTGGCGGCTGAACGGATGACCAGAAGATGAAGGGATGTCCTCGTGACCTCCTCCGCCAAGCGAAAATGGCTGGTACCCGTCGGCCTGATCATGCTCAGCGCCGTTCCCGTGATCGCCGGCGCCGCCCGGGTCACCGAGCTCACCGCCGGTGCGACGGTCACACCGGACAATGCCCGGTTCTTCGCCTCGCCCGTACCCGTGCTGGTGCACATCGTCGGAGCCAGCCTCTACTGCCTCCTGGGGGCGTTCCAATTCGCCCCCGGCCTCCGCCGCCGCCGACCCGGCTGGCACCGCATCGCCGGGCGGCTGCTGATCCCAAGCGGGCTCACCGCCGCACTGTCGGGCCTCTGGATGACGCTGTTCTATCCGCGCCCGCCCATCGATGACGTGCTCCTGACCCCGATCCGGCTCCTCTTCGGCTCGGCCATGGTCGGCTGCATCGTCCTCGGCTTCGCCGCCATCCGGCGTCGGGACATACCCCGTCACAGAGCCTGGATGGCCCGCGGCTACGCGATCGGCCTCGGCGCGGGTACCCAGGTCCTGACCCACCTGCCCTGGATCCTGCTGGCTGGCCAGCCGCGCGGACTCGCCCGGGTGCTGCTGATGCTCGCCGGCTGGGTGATCAACCTGGCTGTGACCGAGTGGGCGCTGCGCAGGCGGCCGACCAAGGACGCCCGGCCCGCGAGAGACCTTACCGACGCTCCCGCCAGCGTTCTTGCCAGTCAATGAGGCGCCATGTCCGGCACCAATGAGGCTCTCGTCGCCGGCCATGACCTCGATGGTGACTCAGCGCCTGGGCGGTCAAGGTGAAGCGGGCGTTCACCCGGCAGCATCGCGTACGGGGTGGTCCCGGCTTATCTTGGGCGAACAGACTCTTCCACGCGGTGGAGGCCGCCCGATGCTCCCGGCGGCCTCCACAGTCAGCTCCCGCAGTGGATTTTGTCGTCGATCAGCCCAGCAGCGACAGGATCCGGTTGAGCAGGGCGACGATGCCGTTCAGAGCGCCGCCCGCGCCACCGGTGTTGTCGAGCAGACCGGCGATGGCGCACAGGAGGTTGCCGAGAAGGTTGCCCGGGCCCTGCTGCGAGGTGATGTCCAGCACCACCTCATCGAGGTGCACCTGAAGGCCGAGCAGGTCCAGGTCCAGCGGCCCGAGGTTCAGGTGCACGATGTCGCAGGTACCGCTGACCTGCAGCGGCACGGTCACCTGCTGCGTCACGGTGCCAAGCGCGGTGCCCGCCGAGTTGGTCAACGTCCCGGTGAGCGTGCCGACAGCCGCCAGCTGGCCGTTCTGGTTGACGAACCGGGTCGGCGTGAACGTACCGGCGAAGGTGCCGGCGCCGCCGAGGGCGTCGGTGAAGCTGCCCGTGACCGGGCTGCTCAACGTGGACGCGGCGGGTGCGACGGCCGGGGCCTGCTGGGTCACCGGGGCGGCCTGGGCCACTCCGGCGCTGCCGAGGATGAGTCCTGCCCCCGCAGCGAGGGCCGCGACGGTCCTGCCTAGGCGTGCTACTCGCATGAGGTACTTCCTTCCTTTGAGTTGGCCTTGCCCCTAGGTCCTACCCCCGCCCAGCGGCCCGAACCCGCGAAGGAAGTTCACATTGCAACCGTGAACTGGGTCCATGGTCATGGTCATCAGCGGGTGCGGCAGCGCGTATTCGGCTAGTGCGGTCGAAGGTGAGACGTCCATGCGGGACCCTGAGGCTGGGTCGACCGCCGGTACGACAACCACCGTCCCGCCGTCGCGCTCCACCGCCGGGACCGCGCCGGTGCCGGCCGGGCCATCGCTGCGGTGGTCCGGGGTGAACCGGGCGTTCACGTACGCGCCGATCGCGAGCAGGTTGAGCAGGATGAATGTTGCCACTGCCGCCGGTGCCCAGCGACGGCCGTCACGACGGTGCTGCCGCCGCCCTCCTGGGGTCGGGGCGGGCAGCGGGGACGATCGCACGATCTCGCCCGTGCCGCCCACCCGCTGGCGGCCGTGCCGGACGCCCATCAGGCCGGCGACCCGAACAGGTCCACACCCTGCACTCCCCGGAACGCGGGGATCAACAGGAAGAGAGCGCCAACCGGTCAGGATCGGCACGGGAAGCTGCTCTTCGAGCAGGTCACCCCGTAGTTGTACGCATCGTTGAAGTGTGTGTAGTAGGCGTCGTAGAGCGGGTGCGTGGTGCCGCTCTCCGGGGCCATCTTGACGAAGATCTCGTCGTTTTCGTTGAGGGCGTCCTGGGTCCAGTTCTGAGAGCCGGTGTAGACGCGGTACTGGTAGGCGCTGCCGTACTTGCCGTAGGCCACGAAGAACTTGTCGTGCACCTTGTCTTGGCGGCGGATGGCCACGCCAGCGTCGAGCATCTCGTTGTAGACCGACTGGCTCATCGCGATGCCGCCGTCGGCGTTCGTGCCGATCACCATCCAGAGCTTGCACGCGGCCGCCGCGGAACCGGGTGACGAGATCGACGATCTCCGGACGCCCGGTGGTCACCGACGCCATGGCCACCCGCAGCCGGCAGTTGGTGTCGGGGGTCAGGTCGTTGAGCCGGGTGACGATGGTGTCGGTCTGCCCGACCCCTTCCGGAGACGCGTACGCGTCGGCCGCGGGCCGCCTGGTAGTAGCCCCGGCCGGAGGCGGCGTCGTAGTAGTCGTTGCCGCTGTAGTGCCGGCGGTTCCACATGTCGGTGAAGTTGGCGTTGAGCCCGGCGGCGAGCGCCGCGTCGCCGTGGACGGTGATGGCGTTGTTGAAAGCGTCCGGGCCGGTGGCGTAGGTGAGGTTGCTCGACCCGGACCAGACGACATTGTTGCGGGCGACGCCGTTCGGATCGGTGGTGCTGGTGAAGGTGAACAGCTTGGTGTGCATGTCGCCGGCGGCACTGGTGCTGATGCAGCCGTGGCCGCCGCTGCTGTTCAGGCAGAACTGGTAGTTGCTCAGCTGCTTGATCGTCGCGACGGCCGAGTCCGTCGAGGCCGCGTTCTTGCCGTCGAGGTTCACCGTCACGGTGACGCCGCGGCTCTGCGCGCGCAGCAGGGCGTCGGCAATCGAATCCACGCTGAGGGAGTGGATTGCTCCCCGGATGGTGGAGCCGGCGGGCGCCGCGTCGATCAGCCGCTGCAGCTCCGTGAGGATGGTGTAGTCGCGCCCGGCGGTCGGATCGGTGAAGTGCGCCCACACCGGGTAGCCGGCCAGGGTGGCCGACGCGGCGGAGACGCTCACCGTTGCCGTCGCGGCCGGTGCCACTCGGGGCGGCGATACCAGCGGGCTCAACCCGCCCGCGACAAGACAGCACGCCAGCGTACGGCGGATCGCGGCACCCACACGGCCCATGGTCATAGATACGCATCGTTCGAAAAAAGTTCCACATGTCAATCGTTGGCGGGGAGATGCGGTTCACCGGCGCACTCAATACAAGTCGCAATTTTGCTGTTTGTGCGGTATTGGCTGCCAGCCGGCTGCTTGTCTGTGACCCTGTCCGCGTGGGCACAGGACCTGCGTGTGACGCCGTTGAGTTGAGGGTGCACGGGGTATCCGGCGGCACGGTTCTCGATCACCCGATCGTGGTGCGGGTGGCCGGGGATCGTCATGCCGGTTTCTACCGGCCGCGGCCGGGAAGCGGCGCGGCCGGCGGTTCCACTGACGGTGTCGCGGTGGAGGCGTACCGCTGGGGTGCCCTGACCGCCGGCGCGGCGGTGCGGACCGCTTCGATGGTGCTGTTGTTGCCGTTCATGCTGGGCAACCTCGCGGTCTGGCTGCGCCCGACGCCGACCGACCGGTTCGGGCTGCTCGGTGCGCTGTGCCGACTGCTCGCCGGCACGCTCACCGCCGCCTTCGTGCTCTCTGTCATCGGCGTCACGCTGGACCTCGTCGGCTGGCAGTGCGTGCCGTACGACCGGTGCCGGGAGGGCCGCCCCTACCTGTCCTGGCTCGATGAGCTGCCGATGGGTCCGCGTCTGGCCTGCACGTCGCCCCGCACCGGCGACGCGTCGCCGTGGTGGCGCAGGACGGCGCGCTCTTCCCGCACATGGATGTGGCCGGCAACGTCGGATACGGCCTCGACCGGGCGGCCCGGCGTGACGGCCGGATCGAGGAGGTGCTCAGCCTCGTCGGTCTCGCCGGGTACGGCAAGCGGATGCCCCACCAGCTGTCCGGTGGGCAGCAACAGCGGGTGGCCGTTGCCCGCGCCCTGGCACCACGCCCACCGCTGATCCTGCTCGACGAACCGTTCACCGCACTCGACGCAAGCCTGCGCGCGGAACTACGCACCGACCTGCGCGCCGCGCTGCGCGCGGACAACGCCACCGCCGTCCTGGTCACGCACGACCAGACCGAGGCACTCTCCATCGCCGACCAGGTCGCCGTCATGCACGACGGCAGGGTCAGGCAGACCGCGAGCCCTTCCGACCTCTACAACCGGCCCGCCGACCAATGGGTCGCCGCCTTCGTGGGCGACGCCAACCTCGTGGACGCCACCGCCCACGGCAGCACGGCCCAGACGCGGCTTGGCACCCTGCCCCTCTCCAGCTCGCACCACGGGGACGTAACCCTCCTGATACGGCCTGAGCAGCTGCGCCTGAACGACGCTGACACTTCGGGTGTACCCGCAACCGTCCGTCACTACTTGTTCCACGGCCACGACGCCCTCCTCGACCTCCAGCTACACGACGGAACACGGGTGACCGCACGGATCCTGGATCAGCCAACCCACTATCCGTCAGGGACACATGTCAGGCTCACCGTCCGCGGGGCCGCCTACGTGCTACCTAGACCCGCCCCTTCCCGTTGACGGCCTCGACGGAACGACCACGTCGACGAGGTGCACCGACTGGAACGCCGCTGCGAAGGCCGCCGACCGTAGCCAGCGGTCGGTCGGCCGTACAGCCGGTTCACCCGCAGCAGCCCAGCCGATCGTCCTGCCGGTCATGGAGCACGTCACCAAGAACATCGTCGAGGCCCGCAGACGCCTCGGCGGTGGCCTCGTTCCCAGGGCAGTGGCCACCGCCGTCCAGAGCGCCGGGCGCAGCATGTATGGGCTTGTCGGGCGACGGGCGGGACGCCCCACCTCACTCGCGGCGGTCCTCGTCGATCGGTTCGACCAGCTGGCGTTGCTCCAGAGCATCAGCTGCGTTGGCATCGGCCGGCAGGGTTGTCGCCGGCAGCCGGTGCTCGCCGATCACCGACTCGCCCTGCTCGACCAGGTCGGCTTCCGTCGCGCTCTCCGGCTGGGCCGCCGGCGTCTCGTCGGGCTGCCCATCGTCCACGAGCGGTTGCCGCTGCTCGACCGCGTCGGCTTCGGGCGGCAGCTCCAGCGGGTTGTCGTCCCTACCGATGGTCATCCCCAGCTCCTTCCGCTCGACGGGTCCTGGTCGGTTCCCTGATCCTGGCGTGAGGCAGCGAATCCACGCGGGTCCCCGAGCACGGACGCGATCCGGAACTGGTCACCCCGGCGAAGAACACCCCGGTAGCCCCCGTCAGCGCCACCCGCGCATGGGCTGGATTGGCCTGTTCCCGGTCCTTTAGGCGCAGCGCACAGACGTGCTCCACACCCAGCGCGTCGAAGACCTCGAGGTACTCCGACTCCACCCGGCGTGCCTCACCACTGGCCGTGGTGATCACCACAATCCGCGCCCGCGGCCCTCCCGACAGGTCCACGAAGCGCTCGAGTATGCCCGTGCCGTCCGAAGCTCTCTGCTCACCTCCACCGGTGACGACCATCCGGCGGCTCTCCGCTCCAGCAACTCTCCGGGGAACACCCTCCGCCATCGACCACCTCACCGAACCAACATGCGGGAGGCACCCAGGAAGCGGGCGCCCAAGTGCAGGCGCCAGGAGCGACGAAGTGACCCGGCACCTCTGAGCGTGCCGGGTTACCCCTCGCGGCGGCGCATAGTCTCGACAGCCGCCCCTGACACGAAAATGCGAGCAACCTCGCCCGCGTTCCTGTCCGCCGGCAATTCAGCTCACTGCCGTGCGGCGCGTCGCTCCAACCAGTAGCCGCCGAGCGCGAGCGCGATCAGGACGTCCTGGCTGACCAACGAGGCCGGCAGTCCGAGCAGCCGCAGAGGGGGCCCGCCCTCTTCGTAAGGAGACGTTCCAGGCACGGCGAGGGTCACGTTGAAGGCGCCATAGCGCAGCAGCGGCAGCAGCGCAGCCACCCCGGTCGCAAGCCCCCGCTCCCGCTGTCCATCGCGGGCGAGCAGCCAGAGCATCATCAGGCCGGACCAGCTTGCGCCGACCACCTCCGCGGTACCGTGCCAGCGGGCGTGCGGGCCGTAACCCGGCCCGAAGGTGTGACGGCGGTTCCAGTCGGCTATCCACGGCACCAGCGTCATCGCTGCCCCACTCGCAAGGAGCAGGTACCGACCCCACCTTGATCGCATGGGTTCTCCCTCACGCGCGACTGGTCGACAGGTCCCTTCCATCGTCGGCCCGGTGACCGTCAACACCCACACATTTCGGCAAGCTCCCGCTGTCTTCGCACCTCCGCGGCGCCGCCCGAACCGGCCACGACGATCGTGTGGCCGGCGAGGGCCGGCGGAGCTCCGGCCTGGTTCAAGCAAGCCAGTTCGAGGCCGGCGGGACCAGCGGCAGTGTTGACGTTACCGTGCTCGTATCTCGGATGCACCGTTTGCACCATGGCGCGGTATCGCCACGTGTCCGCAAGATAGGGTGCTCCCCTGGCCGATCGTGGCCGTCACCGGGTGCCGGATGTCAGGGCGTTCAAGACCCCGGTGACAGCGAGTACCCGATGCACCTGGGCGGCGGGATTGACCACCGCGAAACGGCGACCTGCAACCCTGGCCGAGTTCCGCGACTTGATGAGCGCGGTGATGACGGTGGAGTCGATGAATGTCACCTGGGCGAGGTCGACCTGCACCCCGCTGCCTGCATCAACCGCCTCCTGCAGCAGCGTGTGCAACTCCTCGGCACCGTTGATGTCGATCTCGCCGGACAGCGCGACAGTCCTCGCGTCACCGTCGGCACGGACCCGATATCGCCAGGTCGGCTCTGGACTCACGCCTACTCACCCTTCATCGGCAGATAAGTCGACCCTATCCCTTTCAGGGGGCGAACTGTCCAGAGCGACGGGTGTCGATTGGGGGGTAAGGCAGACGCTCACTGAGGCAGCGACTCCGGCGGGCCCTCCAGTCACCGTCAGCGTGCCGGTTAGCTGGTGCGCCAACCACAGCCCTCGGCCGCCCGGCACGTCCGCCGCCGGCATCTCGACGAGCAGGTCACCTATGCCGGCACCGTGATCGGTCACCTCACACACCAGCACATCAGCGCGCAGGTAGAGATCCACCTGCCCTGCCCCGCCGCCGTGGCGCACCGCGTTGGTCACCAGTTCATGAACGGCCAGCACGAAGTCGTCTCCGGCTTCGCCGGGCAAGCCGACCGCCGCGACCTGCGCGGCAAGCAGATGCCGTACCTGCGTCACCGTGGCGCCCGTGAACGGCTGCGACAGCAGCACGACCGGTGGACTCCCGTGCACGCCCACGCTCACCAGGTCACCGCCGTCGAGCCGCCGTCGCTCATACCGGCAGGCTAACCACCAACGGCGGATCCGCGACCGTTGCTCTCCGGCAAGCACACTGCCAGTGACGCAAGGGTATCAAAACCTGCACAACTGGCCTCCACAAGGACGCCCGGGAGATTCAGCGCGTCGGGAGGGGTCGGACACCGGCAGGGGCAGGAGGTGGTGGCTGCCGGGCGTCCAGCAGCCACCACGCAACATACGGCACGGACAGGTTCAGGAGAAACTGCTCCAGCACCCCACGCTCTGCGTCACCTCGTGTCGGTCGCGGTGAGGGTGAACGGCACTGCGGCGCCCAGCCACAGCTGGGTGAGGACGTAGTGGGCCCCACTCGGGATGGTGCCGGACTCGTCCGCGGCCGACGAGGCCGCCGAGCCGAGCAGGGTGCATGACTCGTCGTAGAAGTACAGGTCGAAGTCGTACGGCGTGACGGTGTCGCTGTGAACCTGCGCCTCGTGTGCCCCGTCGCCGAAGCTGTCCGGCAGCTTGGTGACCCAACCGTCCGCGCCCTGCGCCGGCGCGGCCGGCACCGCACAGGCCGTCTTGAACGCGGTGGCGGTCACGCCGGTGGCGTCCTCGGCCGTGCCGGTGGACGGGTTACCCGCGACGATGAGCCCGCTGTCGGTCACCGGTGCGTCCGGCGGGGACGGCGGCAGCGGCTCCACCCCGATAGCGGTCTGCGAGAAGACCTGCAGCTCGGCGGTTTGCACGTCGCTCTTCGTCTCGCCCAGCGAGGCGTCGGTCCAGAACCGCACGTACTGCGCCTGCACCGCCTTCGGCAGAGTGAACTGCTTGTAGTGCAGGTCGGGTGCGGTGGGGCGGGGCGTCTGGTAGCCGAACGCCTCCGGCTTGGTCAGGACGGTCTGCCAGTTCGCCCCGTCGGTGGAGGTCTGCAGGGTGAACGAGCGCAGCCCCTCGAATCGGGCGGTGGTGAAGGCGCTGACCTGGACCGACGAGATCTGCGCAGGAGCGGCCAGTTTGATCACCGCGTTGCCGGTCTCCCGGCTGGCTTTCCAACTGCTGGCCTCGGTGTCGTCGATCAGCCGTGCGGCGCCGGTCGCCGTTGCCGAGACAACGGTGGCGCCGTTGGCGGCAGACGCCAGGTTGGGCGCCAGAGCGAACCGCAACGCGGAGGTGGTGCCGGCGGTGACCTTCACACCAGAGAAGGTCCGGGCGCCGAAACCCTCAGCCGTGATGGTCACCGGGTAGGTGCCGGCGGTCACCGGCGCGGAGAACCCGCCGTCCACGGACGAGGTCCGCAGCGGGGTGACCCTGGCTTCGAAGACGCCCAGGCTGATGCGGGCGCCGGGAATCGGCTTGCCGGTGGCGGCATTCACGACGGTGCCGGTCAGGGTGCCGTTGCGGGCCGGATTGACGTGCTCGTAGGACGGGGTGGGGTCGGTGTCGTCGCCGTCGTCGGTGGCGGCGTGCAGGCCCAGGCCCCGCTTGGCGAAGGCACCGTAGACGGTGTCCACCAGCGCGGCATAGTCGGATCTGCCGTGGTAGCGGTTGTCCAGTGCGGTGCGGATCGCGTCACGCATGTCGATGAACGAGGGGTCCGCCGGGGACAGCGGCATCGCGTCGGTGACCAAACGCGCGGCAATCTCACCGCCCGCCGCCTCGCCGTAGCGAGCGACGAGGGCCTTACGCATGTCCCACAGCGTGGCCGTCCAGATCTCCCCGTCGGAGTGGACCTCGGCGCCGCCGAGGTCGTATCCGATGTCACCGAAGCCGGTGGGGTTCTTGTCGTAGCTCCAGTTCCGGATGCCCCGGTCGGTGTTGCCGGTGGCGTGCTGGCCGACCACGGCCGTGGTGGCGAGCTTCTTGCCGTAGAGATAGTTCAGCGCATACCAGTCGCCCCAGCCCTCACCCATGGAGCCGGACTGGTGGGTGTTGAGGGCGTTGTCCTCACCACTGACGTACCGGTTGGACAGCCCGTGTGCGTATTCGTGCTCGATGACGGAGGCGTCGAAGTTGCCGTCCGAGTACGGCCCCTCGAAGCTGTCGTTGACCGGCTCCCACAGGAACATGCCGCTCCAGGCCGGGATACCGTCGGGCAGAGTGAGCATGTAGGCGTTGTCCCGGCCGGTGTACGTCGGTGCGCCGCCGCTGGTCGCGCCGGCGTGCACCAGCCCGAGGACCGGGTCTCCACCCGAACCGCCGTTGGCGCCGTTGCTCACCTGGAAGTTGCCCCCGGACTCAGTGAAGCCCAGCGCCCGGAACTCGTCGTGGATGCGGTTGTGGTGCCAGAACAGGTTCGTCGCCGCCGGATCGAGATCCAGGACATAGCTCGGCGGTACCGCCTGGCCCTTGCTGCGCGCCCAGTTCGCGGAGTACGCGTAGTTGAACTGCGCGGTCGGGCTCACCGGCCGCGGTCCCTGGTCCGCGGGGACCAGGAAGTTCGAGTAGTTGGCGTACGTGTTCGCGTTGTTGCCGAAGGTCGTCGGCCCGGCCACGCCCACCAGCCCGGTCGGGTCGACGTAACCCGACGGCGACTGGGCGGTCGGCCCGAACGACTTGACGACGGGTGCGCCGCCGGCCGGCGCGCCCGGGTAGTTCTCGTAGACGGTGCCCTCGGCGTCGCGCGCCACCAGGGACGTCTGGTACAGCGTCTCCCCGGTGGACGCGTCGACCACGGTGTCCCACGCCTGATCCAGGGCCTTGATAAACAGCACGCGGTAGGCCGGCCGGGCGCCGTCGCGTGTCGGGAACGCCGCCTTCTGCACATACGACTCACCGGCGAAGGGGCCCTTCGCGAAGACCTGGAATCCTGCACGGTCTGCGGTCGGCTGCGCCGTGTAGGCCACGCCGGGGGCGAGCTTGCTGGCCACACCTTCCAACACCTGGCCGGCGGACAGCTTGTGCCCAGCGGTGAGCCCGCCGCCGCGGGCGGAGTTGCCGGCGTAGGAGAGGACCTTCCCGTCGCTGGTCACCGCCACGCCGAGGCGCCCCCCGCGGACCGCAGGAACCCCGGCGAACGTCTGCGCGAAGTTCACCACGTGCGTGCCGGTGCCGACGAGTTCGTGATCCCGCAAGACCGTCAGCGCCGCGACGTCCGCCGCCGTCAGGCCGAACGCGTCACGATGGGCGTCGATGAAGGACCGGGCCACCTCGATCGCGTTCCCCGAACGCGGGCCGGTGAGCCAGCCACCGTCTTTGCGGATCGTCCGAGGCGTGCCGAACCGCCCGTCCCAGCTGACCCGCGTGCCGGCGCCCGCGGCGCCCACCAACTCGCGCACCGCAGACAGTTGAGCGTCGGTAGGTCGTACGGACTCCGACGTACGGCGGACATCGAGCCGCTCGACGCCCGGTGACCCGACATCGACGACGGCCGAAGCGGCCGATGGAGTGAGTGTCAAGACCAGGGCGAAGGCCGCCCCGACGGCCAGCGGTGGACGGATACGCATGGAAGCTCCTCTGAAGGTCGGAATCATGCCTGCGTCGTGTCGGAGGTAGTAACCCCTCGTGATGGACATCGACGTCAACCGCTGAAGCGCAACAACCATCGGCCAAGCGCCGCCGGCTGCCGATCACCACCCCGTCCCAGGACTGAGGGATGACCGGCACCTCCTTGCCGTCGAGCCGACCTGGCGACCGGTGGGAACCGGTACGCGCGGGCTAAGACGCAGGCAGCGTGGCCGGTAGGGTACCGGCGGGCGTATCGGCCGTGGCTGCCAGAGCCGGGCATGTGGCTGCGGTTTCACCGGAGCGCCCGTCACAGTCGGTGGCAGGGGGTGCACCAGCCTTGTGGTCGCCGCCCCGGTGCCGTTGACTACTGCATGGTGATCTCGGCGTCCTGCCGGACCGGCAGCACGAGGCGGGTGGCGGACAGGTCCAGTGTCGCCGTCACCGCGGCGTTCGGTGCCCGGTAGGTCGGGTGGTCGACCTGGGCCAGGTCCAATCGGATCCGGTGGCCGGCAGCGAACGTCCAGTGGTTGCCGTACAGCGGCACCTGGACAATCCCGCTGTGGGCGTCGTACCCGTTGAAGTCGAACCGGTAGACACCTCGGGTTACCAGCACGGCAGTGCCGTCGGGCGAGACGTCCCATACCCGCGCGATCAACACGGCGCCGGCCGCGCCCGGCGTCGCGGCGTACCGGGCCTGAACGTGGCCGACGCCGACGAAGGTCTGCCCTGCGGGCAGCGGCCGCGACAGCGACGTGTACCCGCCGCCGGTCGGCGTGGCCAGTCGTGCGGACATGCGGCAGGCCGGGCCGCTCGCGGTGTTGCCGCCCGCGACTGCGTCGGTGGCGGGGCCGTCCGGGTCGCTGGCGCCGGCCGTCGCTGGCAGGAGGGCCTCGCCCTGGTATTCCACGATCAGCCTGCCGTTGGCGAGGGCGGCGGGGCTGGGTGCGCTGATCGCGTCGGCGGCAGTCGCAGTGCCCTCGCACCGCGTGGGGTAGCTGGAAACGGCGGTGCGCGCGGGTCGGCCGCCGGCTATGTTCGCCTGCAGGAACGTCCACGCCCCTTGGTTGATCGCTTGCCACACCGTCGGCGGGTTCTGCGCCCGGGAGTGCCCGACGTCGCCCACCATCACGGCGACCGGCCAGTCCCGGTCGAGGCTCTTGAGATAGGTGAACATCCGAAACGACTCGACGGGCGGGAAGAGGTCGTCGGTCCAGCCGGAGACGGACAAGACCGCCGGCTCGCGGCCCGCGTTCCGGCCGATGCGCCACCCAGGCTGGTAATACGCGGAGTGCCAGGCGCTGAAGGCGGTTCTCACCTGGGCCATCATCGGGTCGTCCACACGGCCCGAGCCGCCGTACGGCTCCCCCGCGTTGACCCTGCCAAGCCAGGCAGTGAACGGCTCCGGTCCGTTGCTCTGCGGCGACAGGGACCCCTCGTCGAAGACGCCGTTGGCGGTACCCAGGCCGTAGAGGCCACCGATGTAGCTGGTCTTGGCGACGCCAATCGGGTTGCCGACCCCGAGGCTGTCCGGCTCACCCTGTGAGGACGAGTACTCATCTGTCCCGCGGTACGGCTCGCCGGGAGCCGCTCCGGAAGGGCCGCCGGGGTGGCCGTTGGGCATCAGCGAATACGCCAAATCGGTCCACGGGTACTTGGGCACGGCAACCTGCAGGCGCAGTCGTGGCAGGCCAGGGAAATCGCTCCAGTACTCGCTACCCGCCTGGGCAGCGGCCTGCAGCCAGCTCTCTCCGCCACCGTAGGAGCCGCCGCTGACCGCAACCTGATCCGGGTTGACGTCGGGGTACGCCAGCGCGGCCAGGCTGGCCAACCATTGGGTGTCACGGATCTCGACGTCTTTGTTCTTCACCCGTATCGTGCCCGTGGGCGGGCAGGCCGAGCCGCCAGGCGGCAGGCACGTCGGGGCCTCGCCAGCCGGAGTCGCCGGTTGGTAGCTCGCACGTGGACCGTTGTCGCGGAACCCGCGAGCGGTGTAGGTGACGACGTAGTAGCCGTGCCTGGCAAACCAGTGGTTGTTCCAGTGGTACTTGTCCGCCCCATCGGCGACGTCCGAGGTGGACTCCCACTCGTGCTTGTCGTTGCCGAATCCGTGCAGCAACACGATCATCGGATGGCGGTCACCGGTGCCGGGCATGGGACGCGTTACGTCCACGTCAAGGGGCGAACCATCGAAGCTGGGTACCTGGGCTGAGCATACGGTGATATCACCGTACTCCGCGCAATTGGCCCTCAGCTCCTCGGCATCCGTTGGCCCACTGAGCCCGGCGCCCGACGCAAGCGCCGCTGTGGGCACAGCGCCGGACAGCACTGCCAGCAGAACGACGCTGACGGCAAGGGTGATCCGGCCGGACGCCATACGCATTCGTGTCACAGCAACTCCCGCCCCTCCACTGGCCGCCCGCCCAACTCCGGCCACTACCGATGTTCATCGCTCCCGGCGGCCAAGCCGCAACAGCAAGCTGATTCCCATCGACACCGAACGCCACCAGCCGCCGTCGTAGATATGGGAAGGTCACTGGGTCGGCGCGTTGGTGGTAGTCGGCGGGGTGTGGCCGTGTGGCACGTGTGCGATGGCGGCCATGAATCCCTGCCCGGTGCCGGCCAGTCCCGACGTGACGCCCCGCCGCCCCATCACAGGCGGCGCGAGGATCAGTTGGGCCGGCGGAGGCCAGCCCCCACCACCCAGGGTGGAAGTCGCTCGCCCGAAGGGCGAGGATCTACAACACCCACCGGCACCCGGTGAAGTTGGTGGACACCGCCTTAGGTGTGCAGTCGCGCGAGGCTCGTCAACCTGCTTGTCCGCCGGCCACCTTCGTGAGCTTGATGTAGTCGACGACGATCGACCCGGGTCTCACGGCCTCAAAGCGGACCGGATGCCTTCCGGCGTCCGCGAAGGTCACTCGCCCCAGGCTCACCGGGATGTACTGGTTGGCCGTCGAGCTGTTCTGGTCGACCGCCGCCCCTTTCGCGACGCCGTCCACGTACGCCTGGACCGTCGCCCTCCCGGACGTGTTCGTCTTGTACTGGTATGAGACGTCATAGGTGCCCGCGACGGGAACACCGACGTCGAACTGGATCCATTCCCCGACCGGCACCGAGTTGGTCTGCAGGTAGGTCGCCCCGTTCGTCGAGGAGGTGGAAAGAGTGATGCCGGGGACACTCCGCTCGACCGTGTCGAGCTGCGACTCTCCCTCGATCACCAGGTCAGGTGAGACGACGATCCGGTACTCCGCCTCCGTCGTGCCGTCTTCCGCCGTGATGACCAGGGTGTCCCCCGTGTCGAGCAACTCGCCCGCGCTCCTCGGCCGACGGTCGGGAGCAGCGACCGCATACGTCTGGGCGGTGCCGTCCGTCGACTCGATCTGCGTGGTCAGGTCGGCCGCGGTGGACCCCAGCACCGTCGTGACGATCCTCGATTCAGTATCCAAGCCCGTCACGTTCTCGTGCCCGCCCCGCTTGAGCTGGATGGCGGTGTTGTGCGGGTCCTTCACGATCGGCGGGTAGGCCTGGGCGTCCGACACCGTCACATTGGTGAGGTCTTGGAGAGGAGTCAGTTTGTTGCCCCAGGCGCCGTCGTAGAAGGCGGAGTCACGGAGGGTGATGTTGCTGGCGTTCTTCAGTTCGATGACGCTGGGGTTGTTCCTTCCCCGCACCATTGTCAGACCGTCGAGCTTCGCGTTCTTGACGTCGTCGAGCACGAAGGCATAGCGGTCGTCGTTGCTCTCGAAGTTCGTCGTCACGTTCTTGAAGCTCAACCCTTGTACGTGCCTCGCCCAGAACCCGTAGGAAGGCTGCACCCCGAAGTCGGCGACGTTGTACTTGCCCACGCCCAGCTCCGGAGGGCTGATCTGCGAGTCCTCGTAGCTGTTGCCGCCCTTCACCAGCAGGTTCACATTCTCGAACGTGACGTTTTCGACGTAGCCAATGGTGCGACCGTCCGGGAGGGCCGGTCCGCCCTCGCCGACCTTGTAGCCGGCGATGATCGGCGTCGCCTTGCTCTGGTTGGTGTAGGGGACCCATCGCTTCGAGGGGTCGCTGTACTGACTGCCCCCGTAGACCTCCTCGATGTTGACGTCCTTGACGTGAACGTTGCGGACATGGCCGATGTTGACGTTGGTGCTGAGCAGCTCGTCCCGCTGCACGCCGTTTTCCATGAATTTCGTTCGCTGCGCCTGTCCGCCGATCACACGGCCGCGGTTGGAGATCGAAATGAAGAAGGGTGCCCGCGTGCGTCGCATCTGCGCCTGGTGGTGGACCGGTCCCGTCTTACCCGAGTTCAGGTAGATGTTCTCGACGGTCGCGCCGTCGTTCGTGGAGATGGAGAAACCGGCCTTGTTGCCAGCTAGCACATAGATATTGTCGACGTAGGCGTTCCTGATGTCGTCGGCTGTCTCGCTGCCGATCTGGAAGAGGTTGCAGTTCGTGTCGCCGATGATGTTCCGGACGTAGAAGTCGGTCGCCGGCCTGGTGAACCCGAGGGAGGAGTCGCTGCCCGGTTTGACGATGTCGTCGGACGTCCCCTTGGCGTAGATGTTCTTGACGGTGACGTAGCTGCTCTGCATGAAGTCGAAGACGTCCCGCGCTTGACCGCCCTTGCCCTTGTCGTAGTAGAAGTCGTGCGTGTTGATGTGGTCGGTGCCGGTGGCCAGCAGTGCGAAGTGTCCGGCGTTGTCGACCTTCAGCATGTTGCTGATGTCTGTCTGCTTCGACTCGGTCGTGCCGTCCTTGGCCAGGCTCTTGATGTAGTACGGCTGGTCGGTCGTGGGTGAGTCGGTCTCCTCGTACCAGAGGTCCAGGCCGTTGTCGAGCCCGCCGAACTCGAAGTTGGTGCTGAGCTTCAGGGTCACCATCTTGTCGGCCCTGAGGTCCGGAGCGTTGTCCATGACCTTGTCGGTGGTCACGATGGTGCCGTTG
Source organism: Micromonospora sp. GCM10011541 (assembly GCF_042650725.1). Classification (NCBI taxonomy): domain Bacteria; kingdom Bacillati; phylum Actinomycetota; class Actinomycetes; order Micromonosporales; family Micromonosporaceae; genus Micromonospora; species Micromonospora sp. GCM10011541. The sequence continues at coordinate 220,041 of NZ_JBHSBP010000012.1, read as the reverse complement.
CCCGAGATCCGGCCGTTCCCGATGATCTTGATGTTGTCGACCCTCTCGCCAAAGAACATGCTGTTCCTGAAGTAGGTGTGGCCGACGTCCTGCTTGGTCGTGTAGTTCTCGGGGTCCTCGTAGGGCCCCGGGTCGGTCGGGGACGTACCCGAGCGATAGGCCTTGTCGGAAAAGTACAAGGCCTCGGGCATGTCGGCGCCCTTGATCGCGGAGATGGTCGCGTCCTTGTTGACGTACAGGTAGACGTTGCTGAGCAGGTGGACGGTCCTGACGTTGAACGTGCCGTTCTCGAACAGCAACGTCCCGCCGCCAATCTCGTTGAGGTAGCGGATCGCCCGATTGATCGCTTCCGTGTCGTCGGCAAGCCCGTCGCCCTTGGCCCCCATCAGCTTGGCGTTCAGCTTGCCGGCGTAGAACGATGCGACGTTCGACTGGCCGTGGTTCTCACCGCCTCTGACGTCCAGCTTGAAGTCGTACTCGGTGTTCGGTGCCAGGCCCACGACCTCGACCTCGACTTCGCCGGTGCGGGCGTCGACCGTGGCCTTGCTCTGCGTCCAGGTCGCGCCCCGGTCCGTCGACTGCAGCAACCTGACGGAGGCCGCGTGCTGAGGCGTCGTCCACCGGAATCGCGCCTTCCTGTAGGTGTCCGGGGTTTCCCTGTAGCTCAGGCTCTTGTCCAGCACCCGGCGGAAGTCGCTAACGGTCTTGACGACCTGGAGGCTGGCCATGGCTGCCGGGCTCGTCAGTTTCTCGGGCTCCGAGGTGGTGTAGGAAGCCTCGAACGAGTAGCTGCCCTGCTCGACCGAGACGTGCGTGAACCGGATCTGCAGGTCGGTGCCGTTCGACGGCCTGAGGTCGAGCCCGTGGAACGTGATGACCTGGCCGCCGTCTCGTGCGTTCTCAATCTTGACCGTTCCCACCATCGGGAACCGGTAGCCTGCTCCGACCCTGCCGACCGACTGCGTCGCGAGCCCGGACAGTTTGACCTCTCCGCGGCCGATGACGTTGACAGTCGTGTTGTCCATCGTGGCGTGGATTCCTCGTGGCACCTTCACGCGCACGTCGGTGGCGGGGCTTCTCATACCGGCTGTGAAGTTTACGACCACGTCCGAGCTGGTGTTCGCGGTGATCTCGTCGTGCTGCAGCTCCAGCCGGCCGCGCACAGCGCCCTTGACGATGTCGATCGTGTAGTGGCGTGTCTTGTCTCCTGCGGTCACGGTGAGGACGTCGCCCGGCACGACCCGGTCAGTAGCTTGCTTCTGAGTACCCTGCGAGTCCTCGACCGTGTAGGTCTGGGCGGAACCGTCCTTGGAGGTGATCTCCTTCAGCAGCTGGTCTACCGTCTCGACCTCGAGCGGGGTGCGGCCCTGACCCTCGGGGGTGTCCACGGTGTAGATGAAAGTGACACCGGAAGCCAGGGTGATCGTGTTGCTCGAAATGTCAAGGACGTGGATGCCCGCTGCCGAGGGGACGACGGACACGGAATCTGGGACAGTGGTGCGGCTGACCGGTGCGGGCGCCGCGGCTGGTGCCGCCTCAGGCACCCGCCCGCCTGCGGCCAGGGCGGGTGGGGCGATGGAGAACACCAGCGCCGTCAAAGCGCTTCCCAGGAATGTCATGCGGGTGGCGTTCGTCATCGTTCCACGACCTCTACCTTCGATCTGCCCGGCAGCGTGGGTTCGCCGACCCCGGGAAGGAGTCGCAGTGACCGTAGTTCCGGTGCAGGCCCGCAGACCATCAGTTGCCGTGAGTTGCCCTGGCGCGTGGTAAGAGGCCAGGGGTGGCGACGCTGCCGTGCCCCCGGGCGGATGACGCACTCAGCTGCTACCCGGGCCGGCGGCGGTCCGCTCCGGGGTCCGACCTGGCCTATCCGGTGGTGATCCCGGCTGATGGGGTCTGCAGCAGGTCGGAGAGTTCCGCCTGTTCGGCGGGGGCAGCGATCCGGGTCGGGCGCCGTTGATCCGTGGAGGCGCGGACCACCAGGCGGGTCGGAATCGTGACCGGCTTGTCGACCGGACGCTGGGTGCCGGAGATGAGAGCGAGCAGGCCTTGCACGGCGGTGCGTCCGAGGAGGTGCAGCGGCGCGGCGAGGGTGGTCAGGCCGGGCGTGACCAGGTCGGTACCGAAGATGTTGTCGAACCCCACGACGCTGACGTCCTGCGGCACCCGGACGCCGACGGCCGAGAGACCGCGCAGCAGTCCCAGGGCCAGCAGGTCGTTGTAGGCGATGACCGCGCTGGTCGGTCGTCGGCAGAAGTCGTCAGCGGCGGCGACGCCGCCGAGCACGGTGGGCGGATACGGGCCGAGACGGTGCAGTCGCAGGCCCAGTTCGACTGCGGCCTCACGTAATGCCTGCCAGCGCATCCCGTCCGACCACGCCGCCTCCGGCCCAGCCAGATAGGTGATGTGGCTGTGACCAAGGGCGTGCAGGTGATCCACGGCCTGCCGAATGCCGTGATGGTGATCGGTAACCACCGACGGCACACCCGCGACGGCCCGGTTGAGCACGATCAGCGGCCGGAGCTTGGCCGTCATCCGTATCGAGGTGTCGGACATCCGGGTACTGGCCAGCACGATGCCCTCCACCGTCTGGACGGCCCGGTCCAACGCCTCCCGCTCGAGCCGGTCGGACTCCTGTGCGTCGGCGAGCAGCATCGTGTAGCCGGCCTCCATCGCCGCCGCCTGAGCACCACGGATGATCTCGAAGTAATACGGGTTGGTGATGTCGGAGATGGCCAGCGCGATCATCGAGGAACGCCCGCTGAGCAGCGCGCGGGCGACGGGATTGGTGCGGTAGCCCATCTCCACCGCGATCCTGCGGATCCGCCCGGCGGTGTCGGCGTTGACCCGGCCCGGGCGGGCGAATGCCCGGGACACCGTCGACGCGGCAACGCCCGCCGCCCGCGCCACGTCGTAGATGGTTGGCGCCGCCTGTTCGTCGCTGCCGGTCGAACCTGCCACCGGGCCTCCTCGAGGTTACGGGGACGTTTCCCAACCTAGATCCTGCGACTACAGGCGACAACGGCGTGCCACCTTCGAGGCGGCCATGGCTCAATGGCTGCAATCAAGTCCTGCCGGCCTGACAGGGTCAATCCGGAGCCTCACGGCACCCGGCGGCGTCCCCGATCACGTTCCGGCGGTCCAGACCCGGGACTCGAAGTCCTTGTCCTGCTGGAGGCTGGCCGCGGGACGCACGGTCCGGTACGGGTGATGGTCGGCGGGAATCACCTCGACCATGGCGTCGACCATCTCCTGCGGGTCGTACTGGTTGTCGAGGTAGTCGCGGAAGTCCGGCGGGTCCAGCAGCGCGGTCGCCGGCTCCCACCACTGGTACATCGCCTCGACGCCCGTATCGTTGTAGCCGGTGCGGAACGGCCCCGGGTTGATGACGGCCACCCGGATACCGCGCGGTTCCATCTCGTTCTTCATGGCCCACGCCAGCGCCTCGATCGCGTGCTTGGTAGCGGCGTAGACGCCGAGCCACGGCCGGGTGCGGATGCCCGCCGCCGAGGACACCCAGACCACCTTGCCGCTGCCCCGGCGCAGCAGCTGCGGGGCGAAGCCCTGCACGAGGTGCAGGTGTCCGAAGACGTTCACCTCGAAGGACCGGCGGACGCGTTCCATGGGGATCTCCACCACAGCGCCGGCCTCCTGGATGCCGGCGTTGAGCACCAGGATGTCGACGTCGTGACCAAAGGCGTGCCGGCGGTCGAGGTCGTCGGTGACGTCGAGCTTGACCGCCTCGAGGGTGACCTCCTGCCGCTGCGCCTCAGCGCGCAGGTCCCGCACCTGGGACCAGATCTCCGCGCCGGCGACGACGTGGTGTCCGGCGCGGGCCAACCCCAGGGCGGCGCCCCGCCCCAATCCGGTGCCGGCACCGGTGATCAGGATGTTCGCCACGCCTCGACCTCCCGCCTGCGTACACCGCGAACGGCAACCGACCGGCGCCGCGGGTGCGTCACACCACCTCGCCCAGTCGGGACAGGGCACGGGTGACCACCGTCAGATCCTCGGCACCGAAACCCTGGTCGACCACCCACTGCCACTCCTTGGCGAGGCTCTCCGCGGCCGGGAAGCGACCGACCCCCACCTCGCGCAGCGCCAGGTTGACGTCCTTGAGCGCCAGCGCGAGGGGGTACTGCGTGCTGTAGTCGTCCCGACCGATCCGCTCCAGCTTCTCCGCCGCCCAGGGCGAGACCAGCGGGCTGCCCTGCAGGGCGCCCAGGACCGCCGGGCGATCCATGCCGAGCGCGTCGCCGAACGCGACCGCCGCGGCGAGCCCTTCGGCGACGAAGGCGAGCAACAGGTTGTTGACCAACTTCAGCCGCGAGCCGGCCCCGGCCGGGCCGACCCAGACCGTACGCTGCCCGACGGCGTCGAAGACCGGCGCGACCCGCTCCCGGGCCTGCTCCGGCCCGGAGGCCAGGACGACGAGTTTGCCCTGCTCGGCCGGGCCCCGGCTGCCCGCCACCGGGGCGTCCACCAGGACGACGTCGGGCCGCTCCGCGGCGACCAGGCGGGCCAGGCGCTCGGTCTCGGTGACGCCGATGGTGCTCATCTGCGCCCACACCGCGCCCTCGGCCATCGCGGCCAGCATCCCCTGGTCGGTGGCGATGGACCGGACCGCGTCCGCGTCGGTCACCATGGTGACCACCACGTCGGCCCGGCGTACCGCGTCGGCCGGGCTGTCGGCCACCTCCGCGCCCTGGTCGCCGAGCCCGCGGGCCGGCTCCGGATGGCGGTTCCAGACCACCGTCGGCAGTCCGGCCCGGAGGATGTTGCCGGCCATCGGCGTCCCCATGCCGCCGAGCCCTAGTACCGCCACCTGCCGCGCCTGCGTCATCCCGACCCCCGCTCCTCCTACCGGGGAGCGTAGGCCAGCATGCGGCGCCGGCGGACCGATCCGGCCGAAGCCGGCGCGGGGAGCGGCCCGGCGGTCACGATCGTGCGGCAGGTGGCGAGGCCGGCTGCCCGGGTTTCCATGACGGCGGGGAGACCGTGGCGCGGACCCGACCCGCTGAAGGATGGCACGCAGTCGTGGCACGCGGTCCACGTGCTCGACAGTGCTCAGTCGCGTCGGGTGACCGGCCTGGACGATCCGATTTGGCGACCCCTTTCCGGCGGCTGATCGCGGCGGCGGGGCCTGGAGCCGGGCCTGCGCCCCACTCCTGTCGTTTCGACTCTCCGCTGGCCCCCGCTTTTGTAGGTTGGCGGGGAGCACCAGGTTCCCGCGCCTCCGGCCCGCGGTACGGGCGTGCCAGAGGAGGCAGACGCGGTGACGTCCAGTCCGCTACCCCGGATCCTTCGCCGGCGCGGCGAGCCGGACTATCCGACGTTCCTGGAGCTCTTCTTCGACCTGGTCTTCATCTTCATGCTCTCCCGGCTCTCGGCGGGGCTGGCCCAGGACCTCACCGTCCGGGGCGCCGCCCAGACCGCCGTCCTGCTGCTGGCCGCCTGGTGGGTCTGGGTGCTGACCGCGTGGCTCACCGACCTGTTCAACCCGCGGCTGCCGATCATCCAGGCCACCGTTCTGACGGTCATGTTCGGCACCATGCTGATGGCGATCGCGGTGCCGCACGCCTTCGCCGACTACGGGTGGCTCCTCGTCGCGGCGTACTTCGGCATCCACCTCGTCCGGGACGCCGTCCTCATCCCCGGTACCCGGGTGAACCGCCCCATCCAGGCCAGGAGCATCCGGGTCTTCTTCTGGTTCGGCGTGACCGCCGCGCCGTGGGCGGCCGGGGCGTTCGTACACGGAACGGCCCGACTGCTGCTCTGGTCGGTCGCGGTGGCCGTCGACCTGGGATCGGCCCGGATCGGCTGGCCGACGCCGAAGCTCGGCCGCACTGAACTCGCCAGTCAGATCTTCACCGGCACCCACCTGTCCGAGCGGCACCGGGAGATCTTCATCGTCGCGTTGGGGGAGCTGATCCTCAGCGTCGGCACGGGGCTGGCCGGCAGTGGCTTCCAGGCCGGCCGGGTGGCCGCGAGCGCGGTCGCCTTCGCCAGCGCCGTCGTGCTCTTTCAGCTCTACTTCCACCGGGTGCGGCAGCTCCTGGCACCGCCCGCCGTCACGGTGGTCGAGCGGGTCCGCTCCGGCACCTCCACCTCGTACAGCCACCTGGTGATGGTGGCCGGGGTGCTGCTCGTCTCGACCAGCGTCTCGCTGGTCATCGACCGGCCGTTCGGTGCCGCGCCGGCCGCCTGGACCGCCGTCATCCTCGGCGGGCCGGCCCTGTTCCTGATCGGGAGCTGCCTGTTCGACGCGGTGCTCACCGGCCGGGTCCTCTGGTCCCGGGCGCTGGGGGTGGTGCTGCTGGGCGCCAGCGCGCCCGCGGCGGCCCTGCTCCCGCCGCTGGCCGTCCTGGTCGTGGCGAACCTGGTCCTGCTGCTCACCCTGGTCTGGGAGACCCTGCCGGCACGCTCACGGCTGGTCCGGGCCACCGTGCCGACCGGGTGAGGCTCCCCCGAGCGAGGGTGGCCTCGGCGTGCGGGCGTGCAAACGGGTGCTCACCAGGTTCGCGGCCGCGACCAGGGCCAGGACGGTCATGGCGAGCAGCGCGATCAGCACCGGCGGCAGCAGGGACGAGGCCGGCGCCACGCCGGCCAGCAGGACCAGCCCGGCCAACCGGGACCGGGAGATCCGACCGAACACCGTGTAATCCAGCACCCCGCGGCCGACCAGGAACAACGCCGGTCCGCCGAGGATGACCGCAGCCCACGAGGCCGGAGTGTCCCCGAACGGACGCACCACGACGAGGTGGCTGGTGACCGCCATGCCGCCGATGCCGGCCACCATGATCAGGTGGGTGACCGCGGCCGACTGGGTGAGCAGCGACGGGTTCGTCGACCGCGCGATGGCGTCGGTCAGCAGCTCGCCGGCCCGGTAGATGTAGATTCGCCAGGCCAGCACCACGATCAGGAAGACCACCAGCAGGGCCCGGGCCCGATCCAGGGTGTATCCGTTCATGCTGAACGTCGTCCCGGTCACGAAGAGAGCCGCGCCGAGCGCGACGATGACGAACTGCCGGTACCGCTCGGCGACCCGCTCGCCGACCAGCCGCCACTCCTGCGGCTGGGCCCGCCCCAGTCGGGGCGCCGGCCAGCCGAGCGAGGCGGCGACGTACTCGACGCCGACAGTCGCCGCCCAGAGCACCAGGCGGATGGGGCCGGCCGCCAGCCCGCCGCCGACCCAGCCGACCGCGGCGATGAGGTACCAGAACAGGACCCGGCTGCTGCGGCGCGGCTCGGACGCATCGCGCAGCAGCAGGAGGTAGTAGCTGCTCGAGCCGAGGTGGATCACCAGGTAGGTGACCGCGAAGAGCAGGCCACGCTCGCCGTACGCGTCCGGCGCCGCGGCCGCCAGCAGCAGGCTGGCGGCCGCCACCCCGATGAACTGCACCTGGACCGCGGGCCGAGCCAGGTCGAGGGTGTCCGCGGCCCACGCGGTCACCGCCCAGACGAGGGTGAACGCGAGCAGCAGGACCAACGTCTCCCCGACGCCGGTCCAGGTCAGGTCGACGGCGAGCGTCTTGGCCAGGGTGATCAGCGCAAAGATGTAGACCAGGTCGAAGAAGAGTTCCAGGTACGCGGGCCGCCCGGGATCCCGCTGGGTCGGGGCCGCCGCACCGGCGCTGCCTTCCGCTGCCATCGACCTCCTCCCGGACCGCCGCACCGTCGTCGCCAGACGACACTACGGGCACCGGTTCGACGGCAGCCACACATCCGTCTCATACCCTGCCATAGCGGGACCTGTCGCGCCCCGCGCTGGTCAGCCGCCGTCGGGACCGCTGACTGCTCTCAGGAGCTCAGCGCGGGCGGCCTGCAGGGCGACGAACAGTGCTCCCGTGAGGGACGCCGCCTCGCCCAGGGCGCTGGTCTCGATCCGCGGCGGAAACGGCGCGTACGCGTTGACGGTGTCCCGGACCGTCGGCAGCAGCAGCGGGTTGCGGCCGACGCCCCCGCCGAGGACCACGAGCTCGGGGTCGAAGATCGCACACGCGCTGGCGATCGTCAGGCCGAGTTGCCGGGCCTCGGCCTCCACCAGATCGCGCGCGGCGGGCGCGCCCGCGGCGGCCTGGGCGAACAGCTCCTCCACCGAGGACGGCCGGGTGCCCGGCCAGGACCTGCGGGCGTCGAGCGCCGCGAGTACGCCGTACGCCCCGGCCTCGTCCGCCAGCTGCGCCTTGCCGCGTCCGGCCCGCTGTCCCGGAGGCACTGAACCCGGTAACGGCAGGTAGGCGACCTCTCCGGCCGCTCCGTGCGCGCCGCGTACGAGTTCGCCGTTGTGGACCAGACCCATGCCGATGCCGGCGCCGACGGCCAGGAACGCGAACGTCGCGACATCCCGGGCGTGCCCACGCCAGCGCTCCCCCAGCGCCGCGAGGTTGACGTTGTTCTCCAGCACGATGGGCGCGTCGACGCGCGCCTCGAGCGGAGTGATCAGGTCGAACGGGCCGTCCTCACCGAGGTTGCGGGCGGCCGACATGGTGCGACCGTCGGCATGGACGGCACCGGGCGCCGACACGCCGACCCTACGAAGCGGCCCCAGCTGCTCCCCCACCGCGTTCGTCGCGGACGCGATCATCCGGGCGACCTGGGCGGCGACCCGGCCGGCGCCGACCCCTCTGGTGGCCTGGCGTTGCTCGAAACAGACAGTGCCGCTCATGTCCGCCGCCGCGACCCGGAGGTTGTCGCCACCGACATCGACGGCGACCACGTACCCGGCGGTGGGGGCCAGCCGGTAGTAGGTGGGCACCCGACCCGGTCGACCGCGGCGCACGCCGGCGTCGACGATCAGGCCGATCTCGACGAGCCGGCGTACCACCTCGGAGATGGTGGGCCGGGACAGGCTCGTCCGGCTGGCAAGCTCCGGCCGGGTCATGGGCACGCTGTCGAGCAGTGCGGCCAGCACCATTCGGCCGGACGAGTCGACGGAGACCAAGGTGTTCCACTCCCTCGCCTGTGGGATCGGGAAGGCTGCGACGACGGCCTTGACCCGTGATCGCGAACCGAGTACAAGTTTTTGTTAAGCAGCCTACCTAATGCCCCCGGAGGGCGATCATGTCAGAGAGCATGAGCGAGCTGTCCAGGCGAAGACTCCTTCAATTGTCGGCGGTCACCGGTGCGGGCCTGCTTCTCGCGGCCTGCGACGTCGGCGGCGGCAGCGACACCGGCGCGGGCGGTGACAGCGGTGCGGCGGGCACCGGCGAGGGCCAGATCAAGGCCCTGTTCATGAAGCAGGCCGGCTACTCCGAGGACGACATCCGCGCGATGACCGACGAGTTCCACAAGAAGTATCCGAAGATCACCGTCGAGCCGTCCTTCGTCGCCTACGAGGCGCTGCACGACAAGATCGTGGCGGCGGCCCCGGCCAGCACGTTCGACGTGGTGCTGATCGACGTCATCTGGCCCGCCGAGTTCGGCAGCAAACGCATCGTCACCGACGTGACCGACCAGTTCCCGGCGGCGTGGAAGAGCGACATGCTCGGTGGGGCGCTGGCGACCGCCGCCTACCGGGACCGCTACTACGGCGTCCCGTGGATCCTCGACACGAAGTACTTCTTCTACAACACCGACATGCTGACCGGGGCGGGCGTCGAGCCGGCCGGCTTGTCCACCTGGGACGGCGTGCTCGCAGCAGCCCGGGCGCTCAAGGCGAAGAAGGTGGTCGACTACCCGCTGATCTGGAGCTGGAAGCAGGCCGAGGCGCTGATCTGCGACTACACGCAGCTCGTGGGCGCCTTCGGGGGCAAGTTCCTGTCCGACGACGGCAGGTCCGTCGCCTTCAACACCGGCGGCGGCCTGCAGGCGCTGGAGTTCATGAAGAACACCCTCGACAGCAAGCTCACCAACCCCAACTCGGTGGAGTCGCTGGAGGAGGATGTTCGCAAGATCTTCTCCGACGGCCAGGCCGCGATGGCGCTGAACTGGACGTACATGTTCAACGCCGCCAACGATCCGCAGCAGTCGAAGATCGCCGGCAAGGTCGGCGTGGCCGCGACGCCCGCGGGACCGGCGGGCGGCCCGGGTGTCAACGGCTCGATGGCCTTGTCGGTCAGCTCCGGCAGCAAGAACCAGAAGGCGGCCTGGACGTACGTCAGCTACATCACCAGCGCCGAGGTGCAGGCGAAGTACGCCAAGAGCTCGCTGCCGTGCTGGACGACGTCGTACGACGACGCGGCGGTGGTGTCCGCCCTGCCGCAGGTGGTGCCGGTGGCCAGGAAACAGCTCGCCACCCTCATCGCAAGACCGCAGGTGCCCCGCTACAACGAGATCAGCCAGATCCTCCAGGTCGAGGTGCAGAACGCGTTGCTCGGCCGGAAACCGGCGAAGAAGGCACTGGACGACGCGGCCGACCAGGCCCGTACCTTGCTGTCATGACGGCGGCGCCACCGGCGCGCCCGGCAACCGCGCCGCCGGCGCGCCCGCGAACCTCGCCGGCGCGCCGGTGGCCGTTCGCCCGGCGCGCCGGCGGCGGTCAGGTCCGGCTGGCGCTGCTGCTGCTCCTGCCCGCGGCGCTCGTCGTCTTCGGCGTGGTGCTGTACCCCGCGGGACGCGCCCTCGTGATCTCGTTCTACGACGTCGACAGCCCGTTCCCCGGTCGATACCCGTTCGTCGGCCTACGCAACTACACCCAGGTCCTTGCCGACCACCGGTTGTGGACGGCCGCCGGGCACACCGCCTACTTCACCGCCGTCTCCACCGCACTCGAGCTTGTCCTCGGCCTCGGTCTGGCCCAACTGCTCGCCGCTCCGTTGCGGCTGCGTTGGTTCTTCCGCGCGATCGTGATCCTCCCGTGGGCGTTGCCGACGATCGTCAACGGGGCGATGTGGCGGTGGATCCTCAACGCCCAGTACGGCGTGGCCAACGCCCTGCTCACCGAACTGCACCTGCAGGACGGTTATCGGTCGTGGCTGGGCAACGACCCGTTTCTCGCCCTGAACATGGTGGTCGTGGCCGACGTCTGGAAGAACACCTCACTGGTCGCGTTCTTCCTGCTGGCCGGGCTGCAGACGATCCCGCGGGAGCTCAATGAGGCGGCACGGGTGGACGGGGCGGGGCCGATCCGCTCGTTCTGCCGGGTCACCCTCCCCCTGCTGGTGCCGCACATCGCGTTGGTGCTGGTGCTGCGCACCATCGAGGCGTTCAAGGTCTTCGATATCGTCTACGTGATGACCGGCGGTGGTCCCGCGGGCGGCACCCAGACGATCACGTTCTTCACCTACCTCGAGGCGTTCTCCGCCCAGCGGTTCAGCGCCGGGGCGTCGTTGGCCTACCTGACGGTCATCGCCATCCTCGTGCTGGCCCTGATCTACCTTCGGCTGCTTCGGCAGAGCGAGCTGAGGTCGCCATGAGAGCAAGCCTGCCCTACCGCCTGTTCATCCACCTCGCCGCGCTCGCCACGTCCGTGGTGATCCTCGCGCCGTTCGCCTGGCTGCTCTACTCGTCGATCGTGGGCCAGACCGACCTCGTCTCCCGGCCGATGCGCTGGCTGCCCGAGCACGTCACGCTCGACCGGTACCGCGAGATCTTCGCGGGCGGCGGCACCAGCGCCGGCGCCGCGTTCCGCGGCGCGATGGTCAACAGCTTCCTGGTCGCCGGCGGCACCGTGGTCATCTCACTCACCGTCGGGGTGCTGGGCGGCTACGCGCTGGCCCGGCTTCGGTTTCCCCTGCGACGGGTGACGCTGCTGTCGTTCCTGGTCACCTACATGTTGCCGCCGATCGCCTTGATCATCCCGCTCTACCTGCTGATGTCGCGCTTCGGGCTGCTCGACACCAGGACCGGCCTCATCATCGTGTACTGCTCGCTGGCCACGCCGTTCGCCCTGTGGAACATGAGCACCTTCTTCGGATCCCTGCCGGTGGAGCTCGAGGAGGCCGCCCGGGTCGACGGGTGCTCGCGACTCGGCGCCCTCGTACGGGTGATGCTGCCGCTGTCCAAGCCCGGCATCCTGGCCACCGCCCTCTACGCGTTCCTGCTCTGCTGGGATGAGTTCCTGTACTCGTTGATCTTCACCTCCACCTCTCAGGCGAAGACGGTGCCGGTCGCGATCGCCGAGTTCACCGGGCGCAACGCCGTCGACTTCGGTCTCATCGCCGCCGGCGGAGTCCTCGCCGCCCTGCCGCCCGTGGCGCTCGCGGTGATGTTCCAGCGCTACCTCATCACCGGCCTGGCATCCGGGGCGGTCAAGGGATGACGTCGCTTTCCGCGACGGGGTGCGCAGCAGACAACCCGCGGCGCTCGGCTGAGCGGAGCGGGGGCGGCTCTTCCGCCGCCCCCGCCGCCGGCCGCTCAGCCTTGTGGTTACGGCACCGGGATCGACGTCGTCGGGACGTTGTAGCCCCGGGTTCGTAGGTGCGGGGCCTGGCCGCCCAGGTCGCTGGTCTGGTAGGTCGCCCTGATGGTGGTCGACTCACCCGGCCACAGTGAGACATAGTTGTCGCTGTAGTTCACCGGCAGCACCTCGTTGCCGCCGTTGCCGGCGGTGATCTCCGGCCGCAGGAAGAACGCGATGTTCGTCGGGCTGTTGTTGGTCATCGTGATCGTGGCAGTCTCCTGGCCGCCGGAAACGGTCCGGGTCACGCTCGTGGCCAGGTTGGGGTTCGACGGCAGGCTGTTGAGCCCGGTGAGATTGGCGTACGTCTTGACCGCCGTCATGTACCAGTTCTTCTTGTTCGCCAGCACGTCCGGCTGAGTCGAGTACCAGTAGAGGTTGTTGCTGACCACCGCGCCGGTGGCGTCCCTCAGCTGCAGTCGGATGAAGTACGTCGTGGACAGGCCGGTCAACGCCGGCAGCGTGAGCACCTGAGTGGCGGCGTTCGCCGCCGCGGTGACCGGTACCGTCGTCGTGTACGCCTGCGTCAGGTTGGGCACGTTGTACACCGTCGTCGTGGCGGTCAGGCCGCTGCGCCCGCTGAGGGTGGAGTTGACGGCGTACACGTTCCTGGTCTTGTAGTCGTACGCGATGTGGAGCGGTTCGTTCGCCTTCTTGCTGCCGAAGTAGCCGCCGGCGGGCTTGAAGTAGTAGTCGTACAGGTTCCAGTGCACCGAGGGCCAGGCGTTGTTGAGCATCCAGAAGATGACCCCGAACGACTGGGTGTACTCGTGCGAGTTCCAGGCCTCGAAGAACGACCTGCTGTTCTCGTAGTTCTGCAGCTCCGACTTGCGGGAGTAGTCCGCGGCGCTGGTGGTGCTGCCGTACCGCTTGTTGACGCCGTCGGTGAACACCGTGATGTTGTCGAAGACGCTCCTGGGCTTGCCGGCGTGGTAGTTCCAGGTGGCGCCGATGGGCCACAGGTCCGCTGCGGGAATGAACTTCTGCAGGCTCTCCAGTGGCGGCGGCGCCTCCGTGCCCTCCTCACCGGTGGTGCCGAACGCGCTGCCGGACTGGGTGGTGTCCCACCACAGCACCGGCGGCTCCCACTTGTAGGGGCCGTCCATCTTCATGCCGGCGTTGGCGTTCGACCAGGTCGCCACATTGTCCACCGTCGGGTTCTGCCAGTGCAGCCTTGCGGCGGTGTTCTTGTACATGCTCAGGTGGGCGGCCGTCGGCGGCTGGTCGCTGCCGTAGTTCCACATGAAGGGGCTGGCGTGCGCCCGCAACGCCCGCAGCTGGCTGTCCAGCGAGGCGTTGGCCACCTGCTCCTGCTCGATCGTCCAGGTGTTGTCGTTCTCCCACGCGCTGCAGCAGACGAACCCCGGCATGATCATGATGCCGGCCCTGTCGGCCAGGTCGTAGAGCTCCTCGTTGCCGAGCGTGCCCTCCAGCCGGATGGTGTTGAGGCCCATGTCCTTGACGTACTGGATGTGGGTGGCGTTGGTCTTCGTGTCCCAGCGCTGCAGCATGTCCCAGACGTAGCCGCCGCCACGGAAGAAGATGTTCTGCCCGTTGACCTTGTAGCCGACGAACGAGGTGCCGTTGACGGTGCTCCGGTAGTCGGTGAACTGGCGGACGCCGAAGTCGATCGACCTGGTGTCCGACGTGGCGCCGGCGACCGTCGCAGACGTCGAGAGCTGGTAGAGCTCCGGGCTGCCGAACTGGTAGGGCCACCAGAGTGCGGGGTTGGTGACGTGCAACTGCGGATAGCCGGCCGGGTCGAAGGTGACCTCGCGACGCTCGTTGGCGGCCAGGGTGACGTTCTGGCTGACCGAGACGGTCGGATAGCCCGCCTTGGTGATCGTGGCGCTGACCGTCGTGGTGACCGGGGCGTTGGTCGCGTTGAGGGCGTCGACGTAGACGGTCAGGTCCGCCGCGTTGGTCGCGGGCAGCGGCAGGACGGTCTTGACGTACGGGTCACGCAACGCCACGGGCCCGGTCGTCTCCAGCAGCGTCGTGCCCCAGATCCCGGCATTCATGTCCGGAGCCTCGGGGTTCCAGTCCACGGTGCAGAAGGAGAGATCCTTGCAGTCGTGTGCCGGCGGGGTGACCAGGATCGCCAGCGCGTTGAGCGCGCCGGGCCTGATCGCGTTCGTCGCGTTGTACTCGTGCACCGCCATGGTGCCGACCGCGTCGGCGTCGAGCTGGGTGCCGTTCAGCCAGATCTGCGCCCGGTAGCTGATGCCCTTGAAGCGCAACCAGTACGCCTGGTCGGGGGCCGCGGCCGCGGCGGTGAACTGCCCCCGGAACCACCAGTTCTGGCCGGTGAGGTCCGGCACCGACTGCAGGTTCGTCCCGACGTAGATGTTCTGGTACACGTTGTTCGCAACCAACCCCGCCAGGACGGTCGACGGAAGCGACACCGGGTTCCAGCCCGCGGTGCTGTAGCCGACCTGGGAAATGGTCGCGCCCGGGTCCGTGACGGTGTTGGCTGACCTGAACGCCCAGCCCGTGGAGAGCTCGGTGGAGCCGACGGTGGCGGCGCTCGCGCTCGGCACCTGCACGCCGCCGACGCCGGCCACGAGGGTCAGGGCCAGCAGCAGCGTCGCGTACCGCCGGCGCTTGCGTTGGACAGGGTGGATGGCTGGGGGCGGTGACATGGGCGGCCTCCTCGATCCAGTCGAAGAAAAGCGGTGCGCCGCTCGGTGCGGCGCCTAGGAGCCGGTTGGCCAGGACACCTGCGTGGAGTGGTAGTAGTTGATCCCCATGACGCGCCAGCGCGGGCCCTGGGCACCGAGCCGCTGCTGGAACGAGGCCCAGTCATGGGTGCTCGCCGGCGACCAGCCCAGCTCGGCGATCGCCGGAAGGCGCGGGAAGGCCATGTACTCGACGTCGGCCAGCGTCTCGATCGTCTCCGTCCACAGCGGCGCCTCGACCCCGAGCACGGACGTTTCGCCGACGCCCGCCAGATAGGCCCCCGGGTCCCAGCCGTACGCGTCCTGGACGTCGATGTAGCCGGCCCAGCGCTGGCCGAGTCGGGTGCGGGAGTTGTACTTCATGTCCAGGTAGGCGTGGTTGGCCGGCGACATGATGACCTTCGTGCCGTGCTGGGCGGCCGTCGCCACCGCGGCGTTGGAGGTCGTGGTCCCCCAGAACTGGGCGACGGTCGACGGCAGGACCGACGCGTTGACGATGTCGTGCCAGCCGACGACGGTCTTGCCGTGCGCCGCGACGATCTGCTGTGCCCGGTTCATGAAGGTGGCGTAGTCCGCGGCGGTGGTGGAGCTGGCCTCGTCGCCACCGATGTGCAGGTAGGGCCCGGTCGTGAGCGCGGCGAGCTCGCCCAGCACCTGGTCGATGAACGTGTAGGTGATCTCCTTGCCCACGCACAGCGAACTGAACCCGACCTTGGTGCCGGTGTAGAGCTTGGGCGCCACGCCGTCGCAGTTGAGGTCCGCGTACGAGGCGAGCGCGGCGTTGGTGTGACCCGGCATGTCGATCTCCGGGACGATCATGACGTACCGGGCGGCGGCGTACGCCACCAACTGCCGGAACTCGTCCTGGGTGTAGTAGCCGCCGGCGCCGCCGCCGACCTCGGTGCTCCCACCGTAGATCGCGAGATCGGGCCAGTTGTTGACGGCGATGCGCCACCCCTGGTCGTCGGAGAGATGCAGGTGCAGGCGGTTGACCTTGTAGAGCGCGATCTCGTCGATGTACCGCTTCACCACCGACATCGGGAGGAAGTGCCGTGCGACGTCGAGCATCGCGCCCCGGTGAGCGAACCGGGGTTGGTCGATGATCCGCCCGCCGGCCACGTCCCAGGGCCCGGGCTGCACGGTCGCGCTGTCGGCGGCGGGCGGCAGCAACTGGCGCAGCGTCTGGACGCCGGCGAACAGGCCGGCCGGCGCGTTGGCGCGTACGGCGATCGACACGTCGATCACGTCCAGCTGGTAACCCTCGCTGCCGATCCCCGTGGGTGCCCCGGAGAGCAGGAGCGCTATGCCGTCCGCCGGGGTGGCACTCGGTGCGTCGACCACCGGCATGGGATAGCCGGTCGAGCGGCGCAGCACGGCCGCGAACTGCTCGGCGATGTCAGCGACCGCCGTCGAGCCGGGCTCGGCGTAGATCTTCGTGGTCGCCGTGATGCGGTAGGTGACTCCGCCCGCCGGCGTGGCGAGGACCGGTGCCGGCACGACGGATGCGAACGACACGGCGGTCGTCTCGGCCGGGGCGACGGTGGCATCGGCGGGCGCGCCCCAGAGGCCGCCGGTGGTGACCACGAGCATCACGGTGGTGAGCAGACAACGTACGCCGCCGATGGTCATGGTTGCCTCCGGAGCCCTACCGATGCCGCGGAGAGCGGATTGCGACGCCAGCCGCGGATCGACCTTCATCGTTAGGGGTCAACGTAACCGCCATCTTTTCGTAAGGCAAGCTACCTAACAAATCTCCGGGCCCGACCGGGCGGTCGGGGCGCGGATCGCCGGAGGGCGGGCGTACGGTCCCGGGCGTGATAACCGTCGCCGATGTCCGTGCGCTGACCCGGACGCTGCCACGCACCACCGAGCACCTCATCCACGACCGGGTGAAGTTCCGCGTCGGCGCCATCGTGTACGTCGCGTTCTCCCGGGACGAGCAGACGATGGGTTTCGGCTACCCGAAGGAGCAGCGGGACGGCCTCATCGCGGCCGAGCCGGACCTGTTCTTCCTGCCCCGGGCCTCCGACCTGCGGTTCAACTGGGTGTGCTGCCACCTGGCCCGACTCGACCACGCCCAGATGACCGAGCTGGTGACCGAGGCGTGGCGGCTGGTGGTGCCGAAGTTCCTCGCCCGACAGCGGCTCGGCGATTGAGCCGTTTCCTCTCATGGTGCGTTGGTGAGCTCATGATTGGATGTCCTACCTTGCGGTGGGACGGTCCCGGTGTTACCCGCTCTGGCGGTGCCGGGTTGACGTTTCACGGCCACCAGCCCCGCGAGCGGGGTCTTACGGCCGGCTCCGCGTCCGTTTCGCGTCTCCGAGCCACTCCCGGCGACGGTGACCGCCAGCGCGGCCAGGTTCCGTGCGGCGTTGACGTCCCGGTCCAGGACTAGGCCGCACAGGGTGCAGGTGTAGATGCGCTCGGACAGGGCGAGTTTGGTTTTCACCGCGCCGCAGCCTGAGCAGGTCTTCGAGGACGGATACCACCGGTCGGCCACCACCAGCCGCCCGCCACTCCACCCCGTCTTGTAGGCCAGTTGCCGCCGTAGTTCGGCGAACCCGGCGTCGGCGATGCGCCCAGCGAGCCGCCGGTTGGCGAGCATCCCGGCCACGTTGAGGTCTTCCACCACCAGCGTGCCGTACTCGCGGGCGAGCCGGGTGGTCAGCTTGTGCAGACCGTCGCGGCGCAGATGAGCGACCCGGGCATGCGCCCGACCGAGCCGGGCGGACGCCCGCTCCCACCGCTTCGACCCACGCCGGCCGGTGCGCTGGTCCGGGCCGACCCGGCGAGACACGCGCCGGGCCAGACGCCGCAACCGGCGGGCGGCGGCGTCCAAATGGCGCGGGTTGGGCTCCACCTCACCGGTGGACAGCACCGCCAGATGCGACACACCCAGATCGACACCGACCGTCGCATCCGGGCAGGCCGGCACACCCTGGACGCGCTGCACCGCGCAGGTGAACGACACGTACCAACGCCCGCCGTCACGGCGCACCGTCGCCGACAAGACCCGGGCCGTGCCCGCCTCAAGCCGCCGGGCGAGCTTACGGGCCGACTCGTGCAGCTTCAACCGGCCCAGCCGAGGCAACACCACATGCCTACGGTCCGGCTCGACCCGGATCGCCCCCGTGGTGAACCGCACCGACGGGGTCGACCTGCGCCGAGACTTGAAACGCGGGAACCCCACCCGGCGCCCGGCACGCTTACCGGTGCGGGAGTCCGACCAGTTCTTCAACGCCCTGGCCAGCGCGTCCAGACCGGTGTTGAACGCCTCCTTCGAACACTCCGCCCACCACGGCGCCACATCGGCCTTCGCCTGATTCCACGCTCTACGCAGCGCTGGCAGAGACCAGCCCTGCGTCGGAGTCAGGTCCACCTCGTCGATGCCGTAGGTGCGTTCGGCGGCCCGCTGATCCATCACCGCCTTGACCCGGGCCAGCGCCCAGTTGTGCGCCACCCGCGCCGCACCAGCATGCGCGAGCACCGCTCGCTCCTGGCGGGGTGTCAGGTCCAACGCGAACCGGTACGCCTGCACCACACTCAACCGCTCCCGGCCCGCCACGCGCAGCACGATAACCGCCCGGTAAGACACTCACCCGCAACCGCCACGATCCCGCCCCCCACCACAGCGCGCCGCCGACCACCAGATCCCCCTCACGACGCACCACCCACACCCCAAGCCACTCCTCCACGGTCACCAACACAAACCAACAACTACTCAACCGGGAGCAGTCGACAGCCCTCCGTCCGGGCGTCGGCCGGCCTTGTCGAAGACCGCCAGTCGCCCCGGGGGCTACCACCGGGGCGCACCCGTGTCGTGGTGTCGGTTCCGGGCCGGGTGGTGCGGTCACGCCGCCGGCACGGTCAGCAGGTAGTCGTCGGCCTCCGGACTCCACCGCAGGTCGACCAGCCCGCTGGTGGCGGCGGCCTTGCAGAACTGCAGGAAGCTGCGATAGCCGAGCTTCTTCTCGCTGAAGTCGGGCCGCGCCCGGCGGAGCTGGTTCTTCAGCCCGGACAACGCCACCGTGCCGTCGCCGCCGGCCAACTCCTGGACCACCGTACGCAGCAGCCCGAACGCCACCTCCCGGTCACCATGCTCGGGCAGCGACACCTCCGGATCGCCCTTTGCCGGGCCCTCCGCCAGCTCGACCACGTCCTGCCCGGCCAGGTACCGGAGCAGCTCGCCGAACGTGCGGAACCCGTAGTCGGACTCGCTGAAGGTCGGATCCTTGCGCAGCAGGGTGCGCTTCAACGTCGAGGCCGTCACCGCGCCGCCGGAGCTGCCCTGCAGACCCGCCACCGTCTGGGCCACCAGGACCGCGAGCGTGTCGACGTCGCGCGGGGCCTCCTCCTCCACCGGCTGCGGCTCGGGCTCCCGCTCCACCGGCTGCGGCTCCGGGCTGGGCCGGGCCGGACGACCGCGCCGAGCCCGGGTCTCCGGGATCTCGACGCCCTCCAGCCGGTCGTAGAAGAGGAACTCGTCGCACGCCGGCGGGAGCAGCGCCGAGGTGGAATTCTCCACGCCGACCCCGATGACCCGCTTGTTGAGCTCGCGGAGCTTGTGCACCAGCGGGGTGAAGTCGCTGTCGCCGGTGCAGATCACGAACGTCGAGATGTACTCGCGCTCGAAGGCCAGCTCCACCGCGTCCACGGCCATCTTGATGTCGGCGGCGTTCTTCCGTGAGGCGCCCATGCGCTGGGGTATCTCGATCAGTTCCACGTGCGACCGGGTGAGCATCCGGCGGTCCTCGTCGAAGTACGACCAGTCCGCGTACGCCCGACGCACCACCACCCGGCCCCGCTCGGCCAGGGCGTCGGCGACCGGCCGGAAGTCGAAGGCCATCCCGCCGCGATGGTCGCGCGCGCCCAACGCCAGGTTCTCGTAGTCGAGGAACAGCGCGATGCGATCTTCGTGGTCCACCCGAGCAGCGTACGCCGGGACCGCGGCCGGCCGGCCGGCGACTCGTGGACCACCCGGCCACGGGGACCCGGGGGCAGTCGACGTGCGCTGCCGGCCGGCGACCGGGACCGGTGCGGCCTGTTCCGCACCGGTCCGGCCACCGAGGTCGGGAGGGCCAGCCGGCCGGCCCGCCGGCATCCGGCCGCCGGCGTCTGCGGGCGGGACCCGTTCATCGCCCCGTCCGCGGCTCCGGCACGGCACGCGCGAGCCAGCGGCCCGAAACCGCCACGACGAGGAGGACGGCAACCGTCGCCGCGGCGATGCCGAGCAGCGGCAGCGCGTGCCCGGCGAGCGCGATGAGCAGCAGGGCGGGCAGGCCGAGCAGCCGGGGCCAGGACAACCGCCGGTCGATGACGGCGGACAGGGCGACCCGCCCGGCGAGGAAGAGCCCCGGCCCGGCGACGGTGAGTAAGACCGCCCCGCCCGATCCCCGTTCGGCGGGATGGGTGATCACGAGTTCGGCGGCCCCCGAGAGGGCGACCACGCCGGCGATCATGACCAGGTGCAGGTAGCTCGGGACCGTGCCGAACCGGGCGGGGTCCCGTTCGTCGATGGCGGCGCCCAACTGCCCCCCGGCCGGCGTGACGTACAGCAGGCCGATGAGCACCGTGGCGGCGAAGACCAGCAGGAACGCGGTGGAGTGCGCCACCGCCAGGCCGGTCGCCGCGTAGGCCACCCCCGCCGTGACGATCAGCTCGCCGAGCGCGATGATGAAGACCTGCTGGTACCGCTCTTTGAGGTGTTCGCCCCGCAGCCGCAGCTCACCCGGCTGGGCGCGGCCCAGCCTCGGGATCGGCCAGCCCAGCCGTGGCACTGCATAGTCCAGCGCCACGGCCGCCACCCACGCCGGCACCCGCACCGCGGGCCAGGCCGCCCCGACCAGCCAGAGGAGGCCGGTCGCTGCGAACCAGGCCAGGATCCGCAGCGTACGGAGGCGCAGCGGATGCCCCCGGAGCGCCACCGCGGTGACCACGCTGCGGCCGACGTGGATCGCGACGTACGCCCCGGCGAAGAGCCAGGCCCGACCCCCGGTCGCGTCCGGGACGGCGACGCTCATCAGGAGCACCCCGAGCGTCACGCCGACCAGCAGGGCCCGCACCCAGCGGTTGGTGCGGTCGAACCAGTCGCTGAACCAGGCCGTCACCGCCCAGACCCACCAGAGGGGCAGCAGGAGCAGGGCGGTACGCGCCGCCCCGGCGAGGCTCAACTCGGCGAGCAGGACAAACGACAGCTGCCGCAGCGCGAAACCGAAGGCCAGGTCGAAGAACAGTTCCAGGAACGACGCCTGCAACGGCTCGTTCTGGCGTCGCAGCAGCGTGGCCCGCCTGCTCGACATCGCGGCTCCCCCCGGCGCCTCCCCCCGCCTTCATACCACCGCCGCCCGTCCCCCAGGCCAGACTCAGCGGTCCCCGCCGCGACGCCCTGACGGCTCGCCGCCGACCCGTCAGCCCTGCCGGGCCTTCTGGCGCGGATCGGCCTTGTTGATCACGAAAACTTTGCCCCGCCGGCGTACCACGATCGAGCCCACTTTCCGCTTCAGCCCGCGAAGGGAGCTTCTGACCTTCATGGCAAGTCATCCTTCCCTGGTGTCGTCGGCGCATCGCGTACCCGGCGGGCCAGGGCGCATACCTGGCGCGGGCGGCAACGGGCGGTGATCGCCACCCAACCGACGAAGCCAAGCGCATCGATGCTCTTGAGCTTGGGTACGGCGTGGCCCAGTTGCGATTCGCCGACTCCGTCGGCGGTTGGCGGCGGCGCTACCCTGATCCCGTGGATCGTTGCGACGAATGCGCATTCGTCTTCGCGAGCGTGTCCGCGCGGGAGCTGCCCCGGCACCTGCGCGGGCTGGGCGCGCGGTACACCGCCGCGCTGGACGAGGTGCGGGACGTGCGCCGCAGGCCGGCGGAGGGGGTTTGGTCGCCGCTGGAGTACGCCTGCCACGTACGGGACGTGCTCCGGGTCCAGGGTGAGCGGCTCGCGCTGGCCCTGGTGGTGGAGGAACCGGAGTTCGCGCCGATGGGTCGCGACGAGCGCGCCGTCACCGACGCGTACAACGAGCAGGACCCGATGGTCGTGCTCGCCGAGGTGGCCGCGGCCGGCGACGACCTGGCGGCCCGGTTCGCCGGGCTGGGTCAGGCGGAGCTGGCCCGGACCGGCGTGTACTGCTGGCCGCAGCCGCAGGTCCGGACGCTGCTCTGGCTCGGTCGGCAGACCGTCCACGAGGGCGAACACCACCTGCTCGACATCGGACGGGCCGTCCGGTCGCAGGCCGCGGAGGCTTGACCCCGACCCGGACGGCCCCGCCCGCCGGCAGGCCGCGCCAAGCTATGGCGTCGCGGTGGCACCGGCGCAGGGTTCGTCGCCCACCGTGCAGCCCTCGGGCGCCTTGGCGCGCGGATCGGGATCGCGGACGTCGAAGGTGAACGTCTGCGATCCTCCGGCCGGTACGGGCGGCCCGGTGAAGGTGACGGTCTGCCCGTCCTGCCGCCAGTCCGCCCCGCGGGCGCCGGCGACCGTGCCCCCCTTCGACAGCGTGACGACCACGGTCCAGTCCGCCACCGGTACGTCACCCCGGTTGTCGACCACCACCTCGCCGGTGTAGCCGAAGATCCGCGTGGAAACGGTGGTGTAGCGGGCGGTCACGCCGGGGGCCGGTGGCGGCAGCGCGGTGGGGGTACGCGACGGCTTCGCCACGGACCGGGTCGAGCGGGCGGAGGCGGTGGTGGTGGTCGGCCGGGGGCGGGCGGAGACGGCGCCCCGGGGCGGGTGCGTCGCGCCGGTCCCGACGGTCGGCTCCGGAAGCGGCGTCGGGTCCGATCCGGCCACCGGCTGCGGCTCCCTCGGTAGCACCGCCCACACCGTCAGCCCGACGGCCAGGACGGCGGCGGCCAGCACCGCGATCAGCACCAGCCGGCGACCACGGCGCGCCGGTGCGTCGTCGATCGCCGCGGTGACCGGCAGCCGGGCGGTGTCCCCCAGCTCGTCGCGTCGCAGGTCGACCTGCTGGAAGGCCAACCAGTCGAGGATGGCCGGCAACCGCCCCGTCAGGGCCTGCTGGTAGCACTCCTCGCGGCGGGCCCGCTGCTCGGCCGGCCACGTGCCGTGCTCCAGGGCCTCCCGCACCGACAGTCGGCAGCCCTCCGCGGTGGGGGTGATGGTGAAGGTCAGCCGGGTGCGACGGCCCGCCTCGTCGCACCGCAACTCCAGCAGTTCCGGCTCCCGCCGCTCGGTCACCTCGGCGTCGACGGCGGCGTCGAAGCCGGGCAGCCCGGCCGTGTACAGCAGCAGGTGTCCACCGGCCACCGGCTCCACCTCGGTGAACCACCGGGCGATCAACTCCGGCTCCGTCAACGCGCGCCAGACCCGGTCAGCGGGATGGGACAGGCCGACTTCGCTGTCGATCTCAATCACGGCGAGACTGTACGGCTCTCGATTGCCGGGACTGCCTGCGGGGATCCGTCACCGTCCGGCCGCTCCTGAGCGCGGCCGCCGGACGCCGACGGCCGGCGGGGCGGGGCCGGCGCAGGTCGCGTGTAAGGGGGCGGATTGGGTACTCCGCTGCGGCCGGTCAGAAGGAGGGCGTCCAGGTCGACCGCGCCGGGCCGCCGCTTGCAGCTCACCCGAGGAGCACGTCTGATGAGTATCACCGGGCAGAGGCGGATCTCGCCGAAAGTGTCCCTGCTTCTGCTCGCCTCGATCCTCGTGTCCTTCGTGGCCGCGTCGACAGCCCCGACCCCCCTCTACGGGATCTACCAGGCGCGCTGGCACTTCTCGCCGATCACCACCACGGTGGTGTTCGCCATCTACGCCGTCGCCGTGCTGGCGTCTCTGCTGACGTTCGGCAAGCTGTCCGACCATGTCGGGCGGCGGCCGGTCCTGCTGGTTGCGATCGCGATCCAGATCATCGCGCTGGTCATCTTCATCTTCGCCAACGGCGTACCCACGCTGCTGGCCGCCCGCGTCGTGCAGGGACTCTCGGCCGGCGCCGCCACCGGCGCCGTCGGTGCCGCCATGCTCGACATCAACCGCGTCCGCGGCACGCTCGCCAACTCGATCGCCCCCGGTATCGGAACCGGCACCGGTGCCCTGCTCTCGGCGCTGCTCATCCAGTTCCTGCCCGCGCCGACCCGACTGGTGTACGTCGTCCTGCTCGTCGTCCTGCTGATCCAGGGCCTCGGGGTCGTACTGATGCCGGAGACGGTCACGCCGATGAAGGGAGCACTGCAGAGTCTGCGGCCGGAGATCAAGCTGCCCCCCGCCGTGCGCGCGCCACTACTGGCCGTCGTCCCGGTGGTCTTCGCCATCTGGGCGCTGGCCGGCTTCTTCGTCGCGCTCGGCCCAGCACTCGTGCGCGCCCTCATGGCCACCTCGATCGTGGTCGGCGGTCTGGTCGTCTTCGTCTTCTCCCTCTTCGGGGTCAGCACCATTCTCCTGCTGCGCAACGCTGCCGCGCGCACCGTGATGCACACCGCAATCACCGCACTCATCCTGGGCATGATCATCACAGTGGTGTCGGTCACCGCCGACTCCATCGCCGGCTTCTTCGTCGGCCTCGCGCTCGGCGGCGTCGGCTTCGGTGGGGGTTTCCAGGGCAGCCTCAAGACGGTCATGCCGCTCGTGGAGGCGCACGAACGCGCCAGCGTGCTCTCCCTGCTCTACATCGTCTGCTACGTCGGCTTCGGCCTGCCCACCGTCATCGCCGGCTTCCTCGTGGTCTACGCCGGCGGCCTGCCCCGGACCGCCAACGAATACTCCGTCGCCGTCATCCTCCTCGCCGTGGTCGCCCTGCTCGGGCTGCGCAGGGCCGGGAGGACGTCACCCGGCTGACCCACCACGGCGGAGGACTCGGCGGCAACCGGCACCGGCGGCACAGCCTCGCTCAGGCGGCCTCCCCGAAGACCGCGACCGCGGTCTGGTAGCTGTCGAACGCCCGGGCCGCGCCCGCGTACGCGGCCAGGTGGATGAACAACTCAACGATCTCCTCCTTGCTGGCGCCCGCTGTCAGCGCGATGCGCAACTGCCCCCGCAGCGGCTCGTGGGTGCCCAGCGTCGCCGCGATGGCGACGGAGATCAGGCTCCGGGTGCGGGTGTCCAGCCCGGGACGGGACCAGGAGTCACCGAAGGTGTGCATGGTGGCCAGCCGCCGGAAGTCCGCCCCGGCGGCTGGCTCGCCGGTGCCGAGCGGCAGCACGAGCGGCGCGCCGAGCAGCCGCTCCGCGGTGTCCAGGGCCTGCTGGTAGTCGTCGTCGCGGTCGGTCATGCCTCCTCCTGAGGAGGTGGACGATCCTCGTCCTCGGGGACCGTGGTGAAGGCGGCCTTTCCCACCGCTGTCGGGCCCAATCCCGTACCCGGAGCGAAGGCGCGCCCGCCGCGGATCCGTCGATCGCCGGACGGGCCCCGCGGCCGGCGGAGATCCGGGTGGCGGCGGGATCGAGGAGCGGCTGGTCCTGACCACTCCCCTTTCATCGACGATCGCCGTTGGCGACCGGGTACTGCCGCCCGATCCCAGCGAAGGCGGCCGGGTCGGGGCTGCGGAGGTCAGGCTCGGGACGGCGCGAGAGCGTCGAGGACGCCGGTGACGCGCAGGGTCCGTGCGACGTTCCCGGTGGGATTGACGACGCCGAAGCGCTTTCCCGCGCCCGTGGCGATGTGCCGGGCGGTGATCAGCACGCTGATCACGGTGGAGTCGATGAACTGCACGGCGTGCAGGTCGACCAGCACCTGCTGGGCGGAGTCGATCGTGGCGTCGAGGAGGCTCAGCAGCGCAGCGGCCCCGTTGACGTCGATCTCCCCGTCGAGCACGACGACGATGCCGTCCGGTTCCGTGCGGATCCGGTGCTGCCAGCTCAGCTGATCCGTCATTGCTCGTCCTCCTCCACGGGCCTGTCGGGCTCTGCCTGACGTCGTGCGATGGCGGGCGTGCCGTCCGGGGCCTCGGCCCGGGACAGGCAGGCGGTGACGGTGGCGGTGAGGCCGGGCAGCCCCCGGGTGAGGATGAGCCCCTCGGCGAGCTGGTGCGCCAGCCAGAGCCCGCGGCCGCCGGCGACGTCGACGGCGGGCAACCGCACGGGCAGGCTTCCCGCAGCGGCGCCCCGGTCGCTGACCTCGCAGATCAGCACGTCGTCCTGGCGGCGCAGGTCGAGGTGGCCGTGGCCGCCGCCGTGGCGTACGGCGTTGGTGACCAGCTCGTGCACCGCGAGGACGAAGTCATAGCCGGCGTCCCCGGTCAGCCCCGCAGCGGCCACCGCCGCCGTCAGCCGGTGGCGCAGGGTGGTGACGGTGGCGGCGCTGAAGTCCTGCGACATCAGCGC
This sequence comes from Micromonospora sp. GCM10011541, assembly GCF_042650725.1. Taxonomy (NCBI): domain Bacteria; kingdom Bacillati; phylum Actinomycetota; class Actinomycetes; order Micromonosporales; family Micromonosporaceae; genus Micromonospora; species Micromonospora sp. GCM10011541. The sequence continues at coordinate 193,749 of NZ_JBHSBP010000012.1, read as the reverse complement.
CACGCTGAGGGCAGGACCGGGAGCCGGGTGGCTCAGGTGGGATGCCACGGGCTCCTCGGTCACGGTAGGAGGCTACACATCCCTGCAAACTTCGCGACTCTTGCCAAAAGGCAACCATCCGCAGCTCACGGCACGTGCGGATGCCGGTTCCGCCCAGCTACCCACTGATGCTGAACTCGACCGGGCCGACGCGCAGCATGCCGTCGTTCAGCGGGGCGCAGCGGATGCCGCCCCGGCCCCGCAACGCCCGCCAGGCGCCCGGACCGATCGCGGCATCCATCCAGGCGCACGGGTTCGCCGGCCGGCGGACGCGGAGGCTGACCGGGCCCTGGCCGGAGTCCAGGACCAGCACGGACCCGACCAGCTCGTCGACGGCGATGCCGGCGGTGAGGATGTTGCGCCGGGCCTGCACCAGGTCGACGCCCGGCGGCAGCGACTCCTGCGCGATCACGGTCACGCTCGCCTCGCGGTGCGCCGGCTTGCCGAAGTACCGGTCGCCGACGATGCCGAGGCCGGCGCGGACGTGGATCTCCGCCACCAGTTCATCGGGTGGCGCCGGCGCCGCACCGTCGGCGGGTCGGCCCACGTAGCGGTGCACGGGCGAGGCCAGCAACTGCACGATCCGCGGCATGGCAGCGATTCTAGGAAGCAACGCCCGCGGCCGTGCCGTTCACGACGGAGCGGCCCGACGGGAGTCCGTCGGCGCCGCGCCGCACCGCGTACCGGTCGGCCGGCCGATATCCGTCGCCATCGATGCACCGGGGCCGTCCGGACGGCCGTCGGGTCGGTACGATCGCCGTGCCGTTCCCACAGCCTTTGGAGGTCGCGGTGGCCGACACCACGTCGCAGTCGCTCGGATCGGGCGGGCGACCGCCGGCGGACGACGTCCCGCCCTCGGCGCGGATCGACCCGACGGTGCCGCACGCCGCCCGCCGCTATGACTACTGGCTCGGCGGCAAGGACAACTTCGCGGCGGACCGGGAGTCGGGTGACGCGGTGGCCGCCGCCTACCCGGCGATCCGCACCACCGTGATCGAGAACCGGCGGTTCATGCAGCGGGCCACCCGCCACCTCACCGAGCAGGCCGGCATCCGGCAGTTCCTCGACATCGGGACCGGCATTCCGACCAGCCCGAACATGCACGAGGTCGCCCAGGGCGTCGCGCCGGAGTCGCGGGTCGTCTACGTCGACAACGACCCCATCGTGCTGGCACACGCCCGCGCCCTGCTGACCAGCGCGCCGGAGGGCGCCACCGCGTACGTCGACGCCGACCTGCGCGACCCCGACCGGATCCTGGGGCATCCCGATCTCCGGGCGACCCTCGACCTCACCCGTCCCATCGCGCTGATGCTGGTCGCCATCCTGCACTTCCTCCCCGACGGAGACGACCCGTACGGGGTGACCCGCCGGCTGGTCGAGGCCCTCCCCTCCGGCAGCTACCTGGTGATCTCGCACGCCACCACGGACCTGGTGCCCCGGCACATCGCGGCCACCGCCGCGCCGTCCGCCGCCACCAGCATGATCGACATGGCGTTCCGGACCCGGGACCAGTTCGCGTCCTTCTTCGACGGGCTCGAACTCATCCCGCCGGGCATCAGCCCGCTCACCGAGTGGCGACCGGACGACCCGCCGGAGCAGCGCACCCCCACGGCACAGGCCTCGATGTTCGCGGCGGTGGCCCGCAAACCCTGACCACTCGCTTCAGCTGGTGAGCCACCGGTGGATGCAGCGCAGCAGGTCGTCCGCCTGAGTTGGTCTTCGCGTCCCGCCGAGAGCTGGCCTGCGCCCACCTGTTCGTCTGCCGCTACCTGCCCGCACGACCCGACGGCGCCCAGGGCCGGACGGGAACGGCGAGTTCTCCGAACCAGCGCCGACCGGCCCGGAACACCTCCGGCACCACCATTCCCGCGACGGCGGCCACCTCGTGCACCGCGACCGCGTCCAGCCGGGCCCAGTTGAACGCCCCACCCCGCCGCATTTCCCCGTCCGCGGAGAGGCTGGCCAGGCTGCTCCGCCCGCGCCAGAGGCCGAGCCCGGGCGGCTCCAGCTCCACGATGACGGTGCCCCCCGGACGGACCAGCTCACGGCACCGGCCGAGCAGGGCGACCGGGTCGCCGCCGATCCCGATGTTGCCGTCCATCAGCAGGACGTGCGCCCAGCGTCCCTCGCCGGGCAGCGGAGCGAAGACGTCCCGGTGGACGGCGACCGCCCCGCGGCGGCGGGTGAGGCGTACGGCCTGAGCGGAGACGTCGACGCCGACGGCGGTGTGACCCGCCCGGGTGAGGGCGAGGGTGAGCCGGCCGGGGCCGCACCCGACGTCGAGGGTGGGGCCGGCGCACCGGGCGACGACCGCTCGGCTCGCCGGCTCGGGCGGGCCGTGCCAGCGCCCCACCGGCAGCGGACTGCGCCGGCCGTCGCTGTGCAGCAGCCAGTGCCGACCGGGCCGGCGGTCGAGCGCGGCAGCGAAGCCGTCCTCCCGGGTCTCCACGTCGCCCGCCCCGGATGCCGGCGGGTTGCCGGCGGCGCGGGTGCCGAGGGTCATGGCCGGCCGCCGCGCAGCAGGGCGCGGTGCAGCGGCGCCACCGCCCGGGCGAACCGGCTGTCGGGCACCTCGGCGGCGACGGCCAGCGCGTCGGGCCACTCGTCGACGTCGCGCAATACCGGCGCCGGGGCGGTGCGCAGTCCGCGGTCCCCGAGCGCCGCCAGGGTGCGCCGTCCGGTCTGGGCGGTGGACATCGGCACCTCGCGCAGCGCCGCGGCGTGCCGGGCGTCCCGCAGCCCGAGGGCCCACCAGCCGCCGTCGAAGGCTCGGCCGAGCACGGCGTCGACCGCGAGCAGCCGCCGGACCGTGAAACCCAGCCGCGCCGGGGTCACCTGTGGGGTGTCCATGCCGATCTGCACGATCGGGCGGCCCGGCCAGGCCGCCGCGACGTCGGCGTGGGCGTTGGCCAGCCGGTCGCCGAGCCCGTCGCCGCGCTGCGCCAGGACGGTCCAGCCGGTGAGGGCCGCGGTCAGCGCGGCAGCGTCCTCCGCGTCGGCGAGAATTCCCCGCAGGGCCAGCACGGGCGTCACCCCCGGCGTGGCGCGGACCGCGTCGAGGGTGTCCCGCAGCGCCGCGGCGGCGATCCGGGCGGCCCGGACCGGGGTGGCCGGCGGGCACAGCCGGGTCTTCACGGTCCCCGCCACCGGCGCCTTGGCCATCACGAGCAGGACGGTCATCGGACGCTGCGCAGGACGCCGGCGAAGTCGCGGGTGGCGCGCAGGGTGCCGCGCACGGAACCGGAGACCTTGGACCGGGTGCCGGCGGCCCGGGGGGCGTAGCGGACGTCGAGCTCGCGGATCCGCCAGCCGGCGGCGGCGGCGCGGATCAGCAGTTCGAGCGGGTAGCCGAAGGCCCGGTCGGCGACGCCCAGGGCGAGCAGGGCGTCGCGGCGGGCGACCCGGATCGGGCTGAGGTCGCGCAGCGGCACGCCCCGGTGCCGCAGCAGCGCCGCGACGAGGGCGGTGCCGGCGCGGGCGTGCCACGGCCAGACCCCGGCCCGGACGGGCCGACGCCGCCCCACGGCCAGGTCGGCGGCTCCCCCGGCCACCGGGGCGACCAGGGCGGGCAGCTCCGTCGGGTCGAACGAGCCGTCGGCGTCGAGCACCGCGACCAGCTCGGCGTCGGCGGCCTCGAGCCCGGCGTGGACGGCCGCGCCGTAGCCCCGCCGCGGCTCGTGCACCACGAGGGCGCCGTGCCGGGCGGCGACCTCGGGCGAGCCGTCCCGGGAGCCGTTGTCCACCACGATCGCCCGGTATCCGGGCGGCACCGCCGCGAGGACCCCGGGCAGCGCGGCTGCCTCGTCCAGGCACGGCAACACCACGTCGATCTGCGTCGGCATACCGCCGACGCTAGGCGGCGATCCGCCCGGCGGGAGACGGATCAGCCGTTACCCCCGCACCCCTTCCCACGGAATGGTGACGTTGCGCCGTTCCGCCGCCGCTGGCGCGGCGCGGTCCGTACCGTCCGGTCGACATGAGAGCGACCACCCTGCCCTCGGCCGCCGCCCGGGCACCGGTCCGCCGGTCCCGAGCCGACCTGCTCGTGCTGGGCGTCGAGGCGGCGCTGTTCGCCCTCGCCGCGGTGGTCGGCGCGGTCCTCAACGCCCGCGGGGTCGGCCTGTACGCCGACGCCGCGCCGCTCTACGCGACCTGGCGCCCGCACCTGGGCTGGGGCACCCCGGTCGCGATCGTGGTCGCGGTCGGGGTGATCGGCGTCGGTGCCCGCTGGGCCCGCAACTCCGGTTGGACCGCCCTGCTCGGCGCGGCCTACCTGACGTCCGTGGCGTGGACGCTGGCGCTGGCCCTGGTCGACGGCTGGTCGGCCGGATTCGCCGAGCGGCTCACCCCGCAGGCGGAGTACCTGCACGAGGTGCCCCGGGTCACCGACGTCGCGGCGGCGCTGGCCGGCTTCTCCGATCGGATCCTCGACTTCGGGCCGGACTCGTGGTCGACCCACACGGCGGGTCACCCGCCGGGGGCGCTGCTGTTCTTCGTGGAGTTGGACCGGGTCGGGCTGGGCGGTGGCGTGGCCGCCGCGCTGGTGTGCGTCCTGGTCGGGGCGAGCGTCACGATCTCCGTACCGGTGGCGTTGCGGGCGCTCGGCGCGGCCGACGCCGCCCGCGCCGTCCTGCCGTTCCTGGTGCTGCTGCCCGGGGCGGTCTGGGTGGGCGCCTCCGCCGACGGGCTCTTCACCGGTGTCGTCGCGGCGGGCCTGGCCCTTCTCGCGGTACGTGGGCGGGTGGCGCCCGCCGCCGGTGGGCTGCTGCTGGGCCTCGCGCTGTACCTGTCGTACGGCTTCGTCCTGGTCGGGGTGCTGGCGCTGGCGGTGCTGGCGCTGCGGCCGGCGGGCCGGGTCGCCGCGCTGCTCGCCGGGACGGCCGGCGTCGCCGCGGTGGCGGTCGGGTTCACCGCGGGCGGCTTCCGCTGGTGGGACGGCTACCGACTGGTGGTGGAGCGCTACTACCAGGGCTGGGCGGCCGACCGCCCGTACGGCTACTGGGTGTGGGCGAACCTGGCCGCGCTGCTGCTGTCCACCGGCCCGGTGCTCGGCCCGGCGCTGCGCCGGGCGGTGGCGGCCGGCGCCCGGACGATCCGGCCCGGCCTGCGGCCCGGCGAGGGCTGGCGCGACCGCGGCGGGCAGATGCTCGCCGCCGGGCCGACCGTGCTGCTGCCGGCGGCCGCGGCAGTGGCGGTGCTGGCCGGTGACCTGTCGGGGCTGAGCAAGGCCGAGGTGGAGCGGATCTGGCTGCCGTTCGCCGTCTGGCTGCTGGTCGCCACCGCCCACCTGCCGGCGTCCACGCGGCGCTGGTGGCTCCTCGGGCAGGCCGGCACCGCCCTCGCCGTGAACCACCTGCTGTGGACGGTCTCCTGACGCGGCCGGCGAAAGGGCCCGCCGCGGGTCAGACCGTCAGGGCCGCCGGCTCGCGCAGCGGATCGGTGGCGAAGGCGGTCACCCCGTCGGCGAACCCGACCCGGGCGGTGTATCCGAGCAGGTCGGTCGCCCGGCGCGGATCGGCGACGACGTGCCGCACGTCGGCGGAGCGGGCGCCGCCGATGACCAGCGGCGCCGGCCCGGCCATGGCGGTGGCCAGCGTGGCGGCCAGCTCGCCCACGGTGTGCGGCTCCCCGGAGCAGACGTTGACCGGCGTCAGGGGCTGCGGCGACGGCGTCGCCAGCGCCAGCAGGTTCGCCCGCGCCACGTCGCTGACGTGCACGAAGTCCCGCCGCTGCCGGCCGTCCTCCAACACCTGTGGAGGCCGGCCGGCGGCCAGCGCGGACCGGAAGATGGCGGCCACCCCCGCGTACGGGGTGTCGCGGGGCATCCGGGGGCCGTAGACGTTGTGGTAGCGCAGCGCCCAGACCCCGCCGCCGGTCTGCCGCGCCCAGGCGGCGGCCAGGTGCTCCTGGGCCAGCTTGGTGGCGGCGTACGTGCTGCGCGGCTCCAGCGGGGCGTCCTCGGGCACCAGGGCGGGAGTGAGTGCCGACGCGCAGTGCGGGCAGGTCGGGTCGTAGCGGCCGGCCGCCAGATCGGCCGACCGGCGCGGGGCGGGGCGGACCGTGCCGTGCCGGGCGCACTCGTAGCGCCCCTCGCCGTAGACGACCATCGAGCTGGCCAGCACCAGCCGGGTCACGCCGGCCCGGTGCATCGCGGCGAGCAGCACGGCGGTGCCGTAGTCGTTGTGGCTGGCGTACGCCGGCGCGTCCGACGGGTCCAGTCCGTGCCCGACCATCGCCGCCTGGTGGCACACCGCGTCGACCCCGGGCAGGAGCCGGTCGAGCAGTTCGGGGTCGCGGACGTCGCCGACCACCGGGTCGTGCCGTCGCGACCACTCCGGCAGCTCCCCGCCGTGCGCCTGCGGCAGCAGCGCGTCCAGCGCCACCACCTCGTGTCCCTCGGCGACCAGCAGGTCCGCGACCTGTGATCCGATGAAACCGGCCGCGCCGGTGACCAGTACCCGCATGCCGGTCAGCGTAGGTCGACCGGCCGGCACCACGAGCCGCGTTGCGGCAGCCGTAGTCGTTCCACAACATCTTTGGCCCGGCAGCGCCACCGGCGCCGGTAAGGCTTCCGTAATCGGGCAAGCCCCGCCGGACTGCCGACGCCGCCCGTAGCCTGCCGAAAGGGAAGCACCGCGCCGGCCGCGGGGCCGCGCGGCTCCCGCCGCCGCCGGTGGACGGCACGTCGAGCAGCCACGAGGAGGGCCGGTGACCACCGACCGTACGTCCCCGGCCGGGGACCGCCCGGGTCCTCCCCCGCGGACCGAGCCGCCCCGCCGCCCGGCGTACGGCTTTCCCCGCCGCGGGTGGGCCGTGCTGGCGGAGCATCCGCCGCCCGGCGCGCGCGGCATCGGCGAACGGTGGCGCAGCCCGCTGCGCGGGCCGTGGCTCACCGCGGTGCACGGCCTCGCGCTGCTGGTCGGCCTGCCGCTGGTGTTTCTCACCGGACTCCTCGACTACCTGGCCTACAGCCCGCAGTTCGGTCAGGCCTTCCCGCACGACGTCGGCTGGCTGCGGTTGCCGCCGTTCGACTGGCCGACCCGGCCGTCCTGGCTGTTCCGGGTCACTCAGGGCCTGCACGTGGCGCTCGGGATCACGCTGATCCCGGTCGTGCTGGGCAAGCTCTGGTCGGTCATCCCGAAGCTGTTCGACTGGCCACCCGCCCGGTCGGTGGCACAGCTGCTCGAACGGCTCTCCCTGGTGCTGCTGGTCGGCGGGATCCTCTTCGAGATCACCACCGGCCTGCTGAACATCCAGTACGCGTACCTGTTCGGGTTCGACTTCTACACCGCGCACTACTTCGGCGCGTGGGTGTTCGTCGCCGCGCTCGTCACGCACGTGGCACTCAAGCTGCGGCGGATGCTCACCGCGCTGCGGTCCCGGCCGCTGCGCGCCGAGGTGACCGTCCCGCGCGACGCCACCCGACCCGAGCCGCCGGACCCCGACGGGTTGGTGGCCGCCCGGCCCGGGCCGGGCACCGTGAGCCGGCGCGGCGCCCTCGCCCTGGTCGGCGGCCTGTCGCTGCTGCTGGCCGGCCTGACCGTCGGGCAGAACCTCGACGGCCGGTGGCGCCGCACCGCGCTGCTGCTGCCCCGGGGCCGGCAGCCCGGCACCGGCCCGACCGGGTTCCCGGTGAACCGCACGGCGGCGGCCGCCGGCGTCGGGGCCGCCGACACCGGGGCCGGCTGGCGGCTGACGCTGCGGGCCGACGGGCGGCAGGCCAGCCTGGACCGGGCCGCCCTGCTGGCCCTGCCCCAGCACACCGCCCGGCTGCCGATCGGCTGCGTGGAGGGGTGGTCGACGCTGCAGACCTGGACCGGGGTACGGCTGCGCGACCTCGCCGCGCTGGTCCGCGCGGGTCAACCCGGCTCCGCCCACGTCCGCTCGCTGGAGAAGGCGGGGCTGTTCGCCCAGGCGACGTTGCAGGCCAACCAGGTCCTCGACCCCGACTCGCTGCTCGCGCTGCGGGTCAACGGGGTGGACCTCACCCCGGACCACGGCTATCCGGCGCGGGTCATCGTCCCGGCGCTGCCCGGGGTGCACTGCACCAAGTGGGTGGCGGAGATCGAGTTCCGGGGGCGTCCCGATGCGTGACCTCACGGCGCGTTTCCGGACGGCGTACGGGGCGCCCGGGCGGCACCTGCTGCTGCTCGTGGGCTGCTTCGCCGTCGCCGGCTGGGTGGCCCTGCGGCTGGCCGGCGAGGCGACCGCCGGGCGGATGCTCCTCTGGTTCGTCGGCGCGGCCATCGCCCACGACTTCGTCCTGTTCCCGGTGTACGCCTCGACTGACCGGGCGCTGCGGGCGGCGGTGAGCGAGCGACGGGCCCGGCCGGCGGCCGGACCGTCGCTGCTGAACCACCTGCGCGTGCCGGCGCTGGCCGCGGCGCTGCTGTTCCTGGTCTACCTGCCCGGCATCCTCCGGCAGGGCCGGGCGACCTACCTGGCCGCGACCGGGCAGGACCAGCAGCCGTTCCTCGCCCGCTGGCTGCTCGTCAGCGCCGCCCTCTTCCTGGCCAGCGGGGTCCTCTACGGGTTGCGGCGGTGGCGGGCGCGGAGAACGTGAGCCCGACCCCGACTTTAGGTGACCGGGTCGGGGCACCGGCGACGCGTCCGGGTGAGCCGGCGGTTGCCGCCCCAGGGCGATCGACGCGGCCGCGATTGCCGCCGAACGGACGACATGGTGGGCTGCCGGGGAGGTGATGTGCCGGCAACAGCTGTTGCCTGTCCAGCGAAGGGTGCTGCTGCCGGATGACTGCCCTCGCCGACACCGGCCGCGCCGGCGGGGGTCGGCGTGCACTTCGAGACCAGGACGTCAACGGAACCCGGACGGATGGTCGTGGCGTTGGTCGGCGAGTGCGATCTCGCTGCCCGCGACAAGCTGACCACCTCCCTGCTGGCCGCCGTGGCGAGCGCGCCGGTCGTCGTCGTGGACGTGGCGGCGCTGACGTTCCTCGACTCCACCGGTATCCACTCGCTGGTCACCGCCCATCACGCCGCTCGCGCGGCCGGTGGTCGGCTGCACCTGGTGAACGCCACCGGGATGGTGGCGAACGTCCTGGACCTCACCGGCGTCGGCGAGCTGCTGCGTCCGTCGACCGCCGACCAGCGGCCCGAGCGCTGATGGCCGGTCCATCGGCGGGCGACCTGGCGGCGGTCGGCGCCTTCGTCTGCGCCGGGGCGATGGCCCGGGGCTTGTCGGCGCCTCTGTAGGTCGTCGACCAGGGGTCGATGCGCGCGTTGAGCCGGCCGATGCCGTCGTCGGGCGCGGTGCGCGGCCGTGGGTCGGCGATCGTGGAACGCATCTGCGACGAGGTGTCCATCTCCGCGGGCCCAGAGGGACCGTGGTGCGGATCCGGCTGGATCTGTGACCTGTCAGGGCAGGACGCGGACGGCCAGCGTGCACGTGCCGTCGTCGGGGCTGGCGTAGTGCAGCAGACCGGGCAGCCGGACCAGCATCTCGTCACCGGGCAGGGCGGACAGGTCCGACAGGGCCCGCCGCACCCTGCCCAGCAGGTCGTCGGCGCCGCCCGACCGCCGTTCCACGAGCCCGTCGGTGCAGAGAAGCACCAGGTCGTCGACTTCCAGGCGGGGGCTGACCACCGGGTATCTGGCGCCGTCGTCGGCGCCCAGCAGCAGTCCTGACGGCCGGTCGAGGGCGGCGGTCGTCCCCGCCCGGGCCAACAGCGGCGCCAGGTGTCAGGCACGCGCCCAGGACAGCAGCCTGGTCGTCGGGTCGTAGCGGGCGATCACCGCGGTCCCGGTAATCGCCAACTGCCGGCAGAGGTGGTTCAGGTGGCCGAGCAGCGTCCCCCGGATCACGGATGCCGATCGACAGCCACGCCACCGGGGCGAACCTCAGGTGCGCCATGCCGCTCGCCGCCTCCAGCCCGTGGCCGGCGACGTCGCCGACCGCGAGCGCCACCTGCCCGTCCGGCAGCGTCTGCGCGTGGTACCAGTCGCCCCCGACCCGTACGGCGCTCTCCGCCGGCAGGTAGCTGACCATCGCCTCGAGACCCGCCAGCGGGAACGGCTCCCGGGGCACCGGCTGGATCAGGTTCTGCAGCTGCCCGGCGAGACGGTGCTCCGCCAGCGCGGTCATCTCACGGGTGTGCAGCTGGTCGCTGAGCTGCTCAATGGCGGTACGCGAGTCCACGCGCGCCGTCACGTCCTGCACCACCGCGTAGATCTTCAACGGCGCGCCGTCGGCGTCCCGGGCGGTGTCGGAGAGGATCCGCAGGTACTTCACCGACGTACCCGCCCGGAACCGCACCGTCACGTCCGACGTCGCCCCACTGTCCAGGGTCTGCCAGGCGGCTTCCCGCAGCCCGAAGTCCTCGGGGACGAGGGCCGCGGCCTGCTCCGCCCGGGACAACGGGCCCAGCGCCGGGTCCCGCTCGAAGATCCGGTACATGCCGGGTGACCACTGGCTGCGCCCGGTGGTCAGGTCGTACTCCGCCCAGCCGAGGCTGCCCAGCAGTTCGGCCTTCTCCATCCGGCGCTGGTCCTCGTCCAGCCGCTGCCAGCAGACCAGCAGGCCACCCAGGACCCGGCGCACGCTCACGTCGAAGAGCGACTCGGCGATGACGCCGGCGCGCTTCTCCTCGTACCGGAAGTCGGGCAGCTGGCCGGGCTGTCCGGTGACCATCACCTGCTGGTACAGCTGCCACAGGGGGCCGCCGACCATGCTCGGGTACAGCTCGCTGAGCCGCGCGCCGACGCGGCTCACCCCCCGTCCGTAAATGTCGGTCCCCGGCCGCTGGTCGCCTCGACCCGGAAGTCGACGACCTGCCCATCACTCGTCACCGGCAGCAGCCACGAGCAGCCGGCCGGGATGCCGGACAGGATCTCCCGCACGACCGTCACGACCGGGTCGACCGCCGACGCCGTCGCCGTCGCCTGCTTTCCCCGCGCGCCAGCGTCCGACATGGCAGCAGCGTAACCACTGAACCGCCATCCGCCGATGCGCCGACCGCTTCCGTCACGGGCGGCGGCGGTCACTGCCGTCGGACCGTCCGGTCGCCGTCGGGCCTCCTCCGCCGCGCCGGTTTGCGGTGCGGATCGGCGGGAAGGTGACGCGCGGACGGATTGAGTCAGCCCGGGCGGGTCCGCGTGACGCCGACCGGCGCCCGCTCGGGTCGGAGGTGCGGGGTCCGCCCTGCCCAGCCGGGACGCCACTGCGCCCGGCCACCATCATCAGGGAGTTTCGCACCCATGACAGTTGTCGACCGTGATCGGGCCACCGACGAACGTCTCGCCAGCCGCGACCAGGTCGGTGGCTCCGTGCTACCGCGTCTGCGGGGCCACCGGTGAACGGGCCGGTGGGTGCCGAGCCGGTCGGCACGCTGGAGCTCGTGCACACGTTCACCGGGCCGATGCCGACCGGGGTGAGCGTGTCGCACACCGGCCGGATCTTCGTCAACTTCCCGAAGTGGGGCGACGAGGTCCCGGCCACGGTGGTCGAGTTGCGCGACGGCGCGGAGGCGCCCTTCCCCGACCAGGGGTGGAACTCCCCGTCCGGCGACGACGACGCCAACGCGTTCGTCTCGGTGCAGAGCATCGTCGTCGACCCGGCCGACCGGTTGTGGGTCGTGGACACCGGCAGTCCGATGTTCCAGCCCACGAAGCCGGGCGGGCCGAAGCTGGTGCGGGTCGACCTCGACAGCGACACCGTAGCCCAGGTGATCACCTTCCCGACCGACGTGGCGCTGCCGTCGACGTACCTCAACGACGTCCGGTTCGACCTGCGGCGCGGCGAGGCGGGGATCGCCTACATCACCGACTCGTCGGACTCGGGCCCGAACGGGATAATCGTGGTCGACCTGGCCACCGGCGCATCCTGGCGACGCCTGCACGAGCACCCCTCCACCAAGGCCGAACAGCTGCGGACGTTCCGGCCGGTGGTCGAGGGTCGGCCGTTCCTGGAACGCCCCGCCGAGGGCGAGCCGAAGCCGATCGGCATGGGTTCCGACGGGATCGCCATCGCCGCCGACGGCTCCCGGCTGCACTACTGCCCGCTGGCGTCGCGCCACTGGTACAGCGTCGCCACGGATGCCCTGGTCGACCGGGCGCTCTCCGACGAGGAGGTGGCGGCCACCGTCGTCGACGAGGGCGACAAGGGCGGCGGCTCGGACGGACTGGAGACCGACGACGCGGGCCGCTTCTACCTCACCTCCTACGAGCAGAACGCGGTGCTGCGCCGCCGGCCGGACGGGGAGTACGAGACCGTGGTGCACGATCCGCGGCTGCTCTGGCCGGACACGATGTCGGTGGCGGTCGACGGATACCTCTACGTCACGGCCAACCAGCTGCACCGGCAGGCGAAGTACCAGCGCGGGCAGGACCTGCGGCGCAAGCCGTACGCGCTGTTCCGCACTCGGATCGCCGCCGGACCGGTCCTGTTGCGGCGCTGAATGCGCGACCGGGCGGCCAGACCATCTCAAACACCCGCTTAAGGCCATCGTCGCGCGCTCTTCCATCACCTGCCCGACCGTTGCCCGATGCGCGGGGGTGTCGCGCACGTTCCTCTACTAGAAGCCCGATGCCGGGCCGCCGGACGGGTGGCCGAGTTGCGCTGCGACTTCCCGAAGAAGCCGGTTGATCGACGGGCGCCCCGCTGACGAGCGGCGGTTGCCTCGTCCTGACCAAGTTATCCGTGTGGCGCTACTCAGGCGGACGATCCGAAGCCGGGGGTGGTCTGTGTCTGTTCGCGGGATGGGCCGGGTGGACTTTTGGCCGATGGTGAGTAAGGTCACCTAGCTGTCGGCACCTGTGCTCCCGGAGGAGGCCAGCGACCGTGGCCGAGAGATCGACCGCTCGTTCCGCCGATGGGGCTGCCCAAGATCACGACGACCCGGCGAGTGTCATAGACAGCTGGATCGGTCGACGGTCGCGGCTGGAAGCAAGCGATTCCGACTCGTACCACGAGCAGCAGGGAACAGCCGCGCCGCAGTGGCGCGAGGATGTGTCGGACCAGTACCAGGAGTCGTACCAGCCCGAGAACACCTACGAGGACCAAGGGCGACACGCAGGGCGGCGGGCACTGGCCTACCCCGAACCGGCGTACTACGAGCCCGATCCGACCCATCAGTACGACGAGCACGACCAGGCCTATCGGGAGGAACGCCGGGCCCAAGAACCGTACGGACCGACCGAAGCCAGCTCGGTCCACGAGGACGCTTACGCCGCGCAGCAGGAGAGGTACGCGCAACCGGAGACGGGCTACGCCGACGAGGAGCACTACCCGCACGACGATTCCGCCGGCCGCAACGAGTACCGCCACGAGGAGTCCGACGCGCATGGCCCCGACGCGGACGAGGGCGGGCGACCCCGAAGGAAGCACAACCGGGACCTTGGCGCCCGCCCACGGCCAGCCAACCGGCGGCGGCGCTGGCTGATCCCGGTCGGCGGGCTCGCGTTGGGGGCGCTGCTCTGCGCTCTGGCGTTCACGTGGGGGTCGGGTCGACCGCCGGAAGGCGGCCTGCCGGTGTCGGCGGCCACCACCCCGTCGGACCCGTTGGAGGAGCCGGTCACCCTCGCGGAGATACCGTCGGCATCGCCAAGTTCCGCGACACCGAGCGGCTCCTCCGCCACGCCCAGCGCCACACCGTCGGTCACGCCGTCCGCCACGCCCAGCGCCACGCCGTCCGTCACGCCTTCCGCCGCGCCGACCCCGACGCCCACCGGGGCCACGCCGACGCGAACCCGGAGCCCGGGCCCGGCCCTGCTCGGCCCATCGAGCAGCCGTGGGGTGGCGAACATGGCTCAGCGGTACTGCGATCGGTACACCGGGGGCTCAGCGGACCCCCGCAACGACGGCCGTTGGCAATGCACGAGGCTGCTCTCCGCGTCCATCGTCGACATGGACGTCGCCTGCCGCGACACGTACGATTCCGGCGCCTACGCACGGACGTCGAACCCCGACGATCCATACGCCTGGCGGTGCTACCGCTGATCACCCGTGCTGCGGGACTGATGCGCGACCTGTCCGAGGCGCCGCTCCCAGCAGGACGGATGCTGGTCGTGCTCACTTGATGGTGGCCCCACCGCGCGCGATCCGAAGGGTCGCCGGCGGTGTCCACGCAAGCTCAACCGCAGCACCACGGGAAGCGCCGCCCACATGTTCGACTGGTTTCTCGGCTGGCCCGCCCGACGCAGCCGCACCTACCGAATGACCGCGACCGGCTCGCGGCAGGCCGAGGAAGCAGAAGCATGAGCGGCCGGTGTCGTCACCTCGCTGGGGCTGTAGCATGCGGCGGACGACGGGCGGCAGCCGGAGCGCAGCTCTGGTACGCCTCGGCGGGCGGCACCGCCGGGTCGGCCGGCCGCGGCGCCGGTCAGGCCGGGGCCCGGAGTGAGAGAGGAACCTGCTCGGCGTGTTCCAGGAAACGGACCGGACCCGGATGACCGGCGGAAACTCAATTGGCGGGGCGCCTGGCGCCACGGGCGGGGCGCCAGGCGCCGACCCGCCGGAGGCGTGGGACGCGGAGCTGGCCAAGGCGGTGCGGCACGTCGCCGTGCTGCGCACCGGGTTCTACGTTGTCGTGCTGCTGATCGCGCTCGGCGGCCAGGTGTCCGGGGCGATGGAACGGCTCGGCATGCCGTGGTACATCGCCCTTCCCGCCGTCGGCGCGTTGGAGCTGGGCGGCGTCGTGGTGCTGGCGAACGCCGACGTACGCCGTCGACTGGGCGAACGGGCGATGCTGTCCCGCGTGCTGTCGGCCGGCATCGCCACCGCCGCGGTCGCCTTCAACTGGCTGGCTCACAGCAACCACCTCGAAGGCGGTTTCTACGCGGGTATGTCCCTGCTCGGTTATCTGGTGTGGCTGATGAACACCGAGAACCAGCGGCGGGACCGGCTGCGCGCCAGGCAGCAGTTGCCGCCCACGACGCCGGCGTACGAACCGGTCGGGCACTGGTTGCGACACCCGTGGCTGACCCGCCGTGCCTGCTCGCTGGCCAAGGCCGACCCCGGCCTCGGGCTGTACGGCTCGCTCGACGCGGCCCGCGCGCAGATTCGCGCCGAGCGGCGGCAGGCGGCGCTCAACAAGGTGTTGCACCGCAAGATCACCCGAGCGCTGGACGCCACCACCGCGGACATCGCCGTGGCGGTGTACGACCTCGACGAGATCGCCCGGCGGCTGGCCGAGCAGGCGGACTACGACGGGCTCACCGCGCTGATCGCCGCCGATCTGGCACCCGCGCGCGTGCTGGCCGGGAACCTGCCGGCGAATGGCCGCCGCCGGCGGTGGCGTCGGGTCGGTCAACCCGACCCCGTCGCACTGGCCTCGGCCGCGCGGCTGCTCGCCGACGCCCCGGAGCGGCTGCTCCCCCACGCCCCCGACCCGCTCACGGACGCGGCCCCCGTAGCCTCTGCGGCGGACGCGGCCTCCGGCGGCTCAGCGCGGCCAGAGTCGACCGGGGACGCCGCTCGGCAGGCGAACGCCACCGAGCAGGCGGCAGACGGTGCCGAGCGACCGGGATCGGAGCGGTCCCGGGCGGCGACGCGGGACCGTACCGACCGGCAGCTGGAGCGGTCCGAAAGCACGGGCCAGCTCACCTCCACCGCGGATCAGCCCGACCCGCCCCGCGCCTCCGACTGGGCCGCGCTGCACGCAGAACTCGCCCCGCTCCTGCCGGCAGCCGCACCGCGCCGAACGCCGCGCAACACACCAGAGCGGTCGGCCACCAGCCGGGCGGAGGCACCGTCGACCACGACCGCGCCAGGCTCCGTCGCGGAGCCGGCCGACACCGCGCCGCCGGCAACGACCCCCAGCGCGGCACCGATGCCGCGACCCGCGACGGGACGGGCACGTGCGGCCCGAGTCGCCGACCCGGCGGGCGAGCCGGGGCAGATCACGGCAGTCACGCGAGAGCTACCCCTGGTGGCCGGGCGGGACCTGCCGGACCTGGTAGACACCGCGGCGAGCCGTACCACACCACCCGTCGCGGCCCCCGACGCCGTGGAAGGGGTCACCGAGCAGAGATCAGCGTCGCGACCGCGGCAGCGCCGGCGGGACGACGCGGACCCGCGACCGGGCTCGGAGACCGTCCGGCGTCGGTCGAACACCCAGTCGGCCGAGGCCGGTCGACCCTGACCGGAAGATCCTCAACGGCCTGATCAACGAACAGGGCGTGCGCTCGGCCGGGGTGGCCCGGCAGTACTCCGGCACCGCCGGCGGGGTCGAAAACTGCCAGGTCGGGGTGTTTCTGGCCTACCGCTCGGCCAGCGGTCATGGCCTGATCGACCGGCAGTTGCATTCCCCCGCGGCGTGGAGCGACGACCGTGAGCGCTGCCGCGCTGTGGGCATCCCCGACGACGTCGAGTTCGCCATCGAGCCGCAGATCGCCAAAGGCCTTCTGGTGTCGCGGGGTTTCCGGACCGGGCAGGCCGAGCCGAGCGACGCTCGAACTTGCCTCAGTAACCGGTTACAGTGCTCGGACCGCAGCAAGCGAAGGCCTGGAGGTGCCCGGTGACGAACGTCAACGACCAGCAGCCGTCTGCCGCGCGATCCGATTGGGAGGCGCGCATCGCCCGCCGCAGCGATGAAGAGCGCCTACGACCAGCCCCGGAACTGCCGCCTCCGACGGGGCTGACCGTCGAGGAAGGAGTTGGCCACGTCCGCCTGTCGTGGCAGCCGGTGAACGGCGCCGTGGGCTACCTCGTGCACCGCGCCCCACTGGTCGACGGCACACCGGACGGCGAGTTCACTCCGGTCGACCACCTCGGCGGTGACGTCCTCGCCGTGCCCGACACCTGGTATGTCGACACCACCGGAGAACCGGGCCGGCAGTACGCCTACGCCGTCGCGTCCGTACCGGAGGTGACCCTCACCGGCGCGCTGGGCCAGCCCGTACCGGCCGCCGCGCGGCCGGTCGGGGCCGAGCCGCCCACGGTGTCGCTGCGGGTGGATGCCGCGGCCGACGGGGCGGCCCTGCACCGGCCGTGGCGGCCGATGATCGGTAGCGAGCGATTGTCCCAGCTGTTGTGCCGGGACACCTCGGGTGGCCGGGAGATCGGCGCGGAACTGCTGGCCGCGCTGCGTCGGGTGCGCGACGAGATCAGCGTCGAGGCCGTCCGCGCCCACGCGATCCTGCACGACGACCTCGGCGTCTACCGGGAGGTGGACGGGCGGCCGGTGCACGACTTCCGCCGCGTCGATGAGGTCTATGACCTGCTGCTGTCGGTGGGACTGCGACCGGTGGTGGAGATTGGCTTCATGCCGCGCGAGCTGGCCAGTGACCCGGAGCGCACCGTGTTCGGCTACCGGGGCGTCATCTCCCCGCCCCGGGATTGGGACCGCTGGGCCGACCTGGTCCGCGCGCTCGTGGCCCACCTGCTGGACCGCTATGGCGAGCAGGTGCTCGGCTGGGACTTCGAGGTGTGGAACGAGGCGAACCTGGAGGTGTTCTGGTCGGGCAGCCGGGAGGAGTGGATGCGGCTGTACGACGTCACGGCCCGCGCCGTCAAGGACGTCGACCCGCGCATCCCGGTCGGCGGCCCGTCGTCGGCGGCGGCCGGTTGGGTGGACGCCCTGCTGGAACATGTTGCCACCTCCGGAGCGCCGGTGGACTTCATCTCCACCCACACCTACGGCAGTCCGCCACTGGATCTGCGGCCCACTCTGGCCCGGCTGGGCGTGCCGGACGCACGGATCCTGTGGACCGAGTGGGGGGTGACGCCCACCCACTTCCATCCGGTCAACGACGGTGCGTCCGCCGCGGCGTTCCTGCTCAGCGGCATGCGGTCGGCGGCGGGCCGGGTCGATGCGTTGTCCTACTGGGTGGCCAGCGACCACTTCGAGGAGCTCGGCCGGCCACCCCGCCTGCTGCACGGCGGCTTCGGGCTGATCACCGTCGGCGGGATCGCCAAGCCGCGCTACCACGCGCTGTGGATGCTCGCCCAGCTCGGCGACACCGAACTCGCGGTGAGCGCCGAGGGGGACGGCGCGGCGGGCCTGGTGCAGACCTGGGCCAGCCGGCGCGACGACGGCAGCCTGGCGATCCTGGTCTGGAACAGCACACTCGACCAGTCCAAGCGGGACGGCGACCGGGCGCTGGCCCGTCGGGTCCGGCTCACCGTCGACGGCGCCGCCGGCCGGTCGGCGATGGTCACCCGGCTCGACCGCGACCACGGCGACATCACTGCCCTCGCCCAGCGGCTCGGGCTCGGCGACTGGCCCACCGACGAGCAGTGGACGGCCCTGCGCGCCGTGGACACCCTGGCGGCGGAGAAGGTGCAGCCGACCACCGAAGGCGACGCCTGCGTGATCGAACTCGCGCTACCGCAGCCCGGTGTGGTGCTGGTCGAGGTCCCCGGGTCCTGAGCTGGACGACGACCCGGTCTGCGGCGGGAAACCGGCCGTGGACCGGGTCGTCGTCCGCGGCCGGAGCCGGCGGGGCTCCGGCCGCGGATTCACTACTGCCCAGCGGGTACGGAGAACTCCTCCATCCGCATCACCGGGCGCAGGAACCGCTCGGCGCCGCCGCGGGTGAACTCCTTACGCAGGACGTCGCCGCCGTACAGGTTGCCGAGCGCGGCCATGATCATGCCTTGGTCGAGCGCCAGGTACCGCTTCGCGACGGTGCCGCTGCCCACGGCCACCGAATCGTAGAAGCCGCCGGGCCCGTAGCTGTCGAACTGGCTGCGCAGCCGCGCCAGCTCGGCCTGTGCATCGGCCGGCGCGTAGCGCATGGCGAGGAACACCGCGTGCGGGGTCACCACACCGTCGCCGTACGCGGCGGGCAGCGGCTGGGCGGGTCGGCCCTCGCAGCCTGCAAAGCCGTAGTCCACGCTGGTGCGTTCCTCGTCGCTGGTGTAGCCGTTGGTGTCGAGCCCCATGGCGTCCACGCCGTACTCCCGGTAGCCGCCCTGCGGGTCTGAGGCGGGCGAGAAGCCCCAGTGGCCGTACTTCGCGTCGTCCATGCCGTGCGCGATCTGGCCGCGTACGTAGATCGGGTGGTTGCGGGCCCAGCTGTCCGGGCCCCACTGCTCCTCGGGCACGAACATGTCCGGCATGAGCGCCTCGAACATGTCGCCGCCCCAGGTGGGCACGAACTGCAGGCCCTGGTAGCGGTAGGCGCCCTCGTAGACCGGCACACCCAGGTACTCCCGCCACTGACCGACCGGACGCATCTCCTGCCAGGACCAGTCACAGGTGTCGGGGAAGGTACGCCACGGCCCGAAGTAGTGGGCGGGCGGCACCTGGCCGAGGGCGATCGCCACGTAGCTGATCATCCGGGTTTCGCTGTTGAACGACCCGTATGTGTGGCAGGTGTAGTAGACGTCCGGGCCGCGGTGCTGGTAGTTGCCCTTGGTGGAACAGCCCGGGGGCGGCTCGGACCAGAAGCCGCCGCGCATCAGCCCGGCCGGCACGTCCGGCCCGCGCGCCTGTGAGTCGTAGTAAAAGCCGAAGTCCATGGCGCCGAGCAGCGGGTCGGATTTGTGGCGCAGCTCCGGCACGGCGTTGTGGACGATCATCAGGGCGGCGGCGAGCCAGGCATTGTCCACGCTGGACGCGAACGGGTGGACCTCCGAGCCGTTCTCCGGCCAGGTACGCAGCAGTTGCAGGGTGGACGGGTCGTACCAGTTGTAGTACATGCCGGAGTCGCGGTGCCGCTCCAACCTCGCGAGCGAGTCGAGGGCGCGCGAGATACGCCGCACCTGCTCCCGCTCCCCGATGACGTGCAGCTCACGGGCCGCGACCGCCGACCAGATGTACGCCCCGATGTTGGTGGGCGAGGTGTACCGCGCACGGCTGGCGGGCGACAGGTCACCGCCGATGTTGTCGGCGGGCAGCCCGGTGCTCGGGTCGGCCATGGCGGCCATGGACCGCCAGGTGTCGGCCGCCCAGGAGGCGGCACCGGCGGGCGCGCCGACCGCGGCGGACGGTGGTGCGGCGGCGGCGCTGGCCGCGCCTGAAGCCGCAAGGGTGAGGGCGAGCGCCGCCGACAGGGCGACGCGGGCGGGACGGATCATTGGCTACCTCCGGAGATGGTTCCGGGCCGGCTACTTGAGGCCGGTGGTGGCGATGCCGCGCACGAAGTGCCGTTGCAGCAGAAGGAAGACGATCAGCACGGGCAGCACCACCACCACGGAACCGGCGAGCAGCAGCCCGAACTTCGTCTGGTTCTGGCCCACGCTGAACAGGGCGAGAGCGACCGGGAGGGTGTACTTGTCCTCGGTCGTGGCCACCACGAGGGGCCACAGGAAGCTGTTCCAGAAGGTGAGGAAGCTGAGGATGCCCAGCGCGGCGAGCGCCGGGCGGCACAGCGGCAGGACGATACGGAGGAAGATGCGCAGCTCTCCGGCGCCGTCCACCCGCGCGGACTCGATCAGTTCGTCCGGTATGGAGAGCATGAACTGGCGCATCAGGAACGCCCCCAGCGCCCAGGCCAGGAAGGGCAGCACCAGGCCGGCGTAGGTGTTGGTAAGGCCCATGTTGGCGACCAGCACGAACAACGGGACGAAAGTGACCATCCCGGGGACCATCACCGACCCCAGGACCAGGCCGAACAGCGCCCTGCGCCCCGGAAAGCGCAGCTTGGCCAGGGCGTAGCCGACCGCCGAGCAGAACATCAGATTGCCGAGGGTGATCAGGCCGGCGACAATCGCCGAGTTCAGGAAGTACGTGGGGAAGTTCAACCTGGCGAACAGATCCCGATAGTTGTCGAGGGTCGGATGGTGCGGCCACCAGGTGGTGGGGACGAGCCGGATCTCGCCCTCCGGCTTCACCGACGACAGCAGCATCCACACGAACGGGCCGACCATGGCCACGAGTCCCACCACCAGCACGGCGTGCAGGACGAGGCTGGCCACCCGATCACGAGGACGACGCGTCGAACGCCGTCCCGCTCCCTCCGGCAGCTCCGGCGCACGTCGCCGACGGCTGGATGCCCTCATCGACGTCGACATCGGATCACCTTCCCTCGTCGGAGCGCAGCAGCCGGAACCACAGGATCGACATCAACACGATCGACAGGAAGAGGACGTAACTCATCGCCGACGCGTAGCCGTAGTTGCCGAAGCCGAACTGGTTGTAGATGTGGTACGACACCGACAACGTCGAATTGAGCGGGCCGCCCTGGGTCATCACCAGTGGCTCCTCGAAGAACTGCAGGTAGCCGATGGTGGCGATGACCCCCACGAAGAGCAGCGTCGGCCGCAGCGCGGGCAGCGTCACGTACCGTAGCTGCTGCCAGCTGGTCGCCCCGTCGATGCGCGCCGCCTCGTACAGCTCCTGCGGGATGGCCTGGAGCCCGGCCAGGAAGATCACCATCTGGTAGCCGAGGTTGCGCCAGGCGGCCATCACGATCAGCGACGGCAGCGCAAGCCGGGTGTCGTAAAGCCAGTTCGGCCCGTGCACGCCGACCAGTCGCAGCAGGCTGTTGAGCAGGCCGGAATCGGGTTGGAGCAGGAAGCGCCAGACCACGGCGATCGCCACGATGCTGGTCACGACCGGCAGGTAGTAGCCGACGCGGAACAGCGACCGGAACCGGGTCAGGCCAGCGTTCAGCCCAAGCGCAGCGGCCAGCCCGCACACCATCGTCAGCGGCACGCCGGCCAGCACGAAGATGGCGGTGTTCACCGCCGATTTGATGAACAGCTCGTCGTGGAACAGCCGACTGTAGTTCTGGAAGCCGACGAGGTTGACGCCGAGCGGGTTGCGCAGATCGGCGCTGCGGATGTCGGTGAAGCTCATCAGCAGCGACGCGATCACCGGTCCGGCCATGAAGACCAGGAAGAGGACGGTGAAGGGCAGGGCGAAGCCCCAGCCGACCAGGACCCGGCGGAGGCGCGGGACACCGCGCCCCCGCCGGGTGGACGCGTCGGACGCGGCCGCGGTCATGTCAGGCCCCGGTGCCGATCGAGGTGGCCTGCTGCTGCATCGCCTTTGCGGCGTCCTCCGCCTTCTCGCCCGTCTTGCACATCTTCTCGACCTCGGCGTCGATCGCCGCGGACACCTGCTCCCAGGTGGCGATGGTGGGCGGGGACTTGGCGTCCTCGAGCTGCTTGCCGAACGCCGACAGCTGCGGGTCGCCGCTGAGCGCCGGGTCGTCCCAGCCCTTCTTGACCGCGGGCAGGTCGTTGACCGTCTTGTACCACTTGGCCTGCACCTCGGGCCGGGACAGGTAGGAGACGAACTTCCACCCGCCGTCGCGGTTCTTGGCGTCCTTGAAGACCGCCAGGTCGCCGCCGCCGACGAACGACGTGCCCGACTGCTTGGTGGGCATCGGCCACAGGTCGTACTTGCCGGCGCCTCCCTGGTCCTTGAGGACGGAGATGTGCCAGGGGCCGGAGACGAACGCCCCGATCTGGCCCTTGACGAAGGCCGGCTCAAGGGCGCCCTGCGGCAGATCCTTCGGTGCGAGACCCTCGTCGAAGAAGGACTTGTAGTAGGCGAAGGCCTCGACCGCCTCCGGGCTGTCGAGGGTGAACTTCCCGTCCTTGGCCACATCGCCGCCGTTCTGCCAGACGAACGGCATGACGGTCTGCCAGGAACCGGTCTGGCCGGGCTGGAGGTTGACGCCCCACTTGGCGCCGCCCTTGTCCTTGAGCGCCTTGATCGCCGACTTGAGCTCGTCCCAGCTCTTCGGCGGGGTGCTCACTCCGGCCTTGATGGCGGCCGCCTTGTTCACATAGAGCAGCCGCGTCTCCACGTACCACGGCACGCCGTAGGAGGTGCCGTCGACAACCGTGGTGTTCCACGCACCCTCGTAGAAGTCGTCCTTCTTGACCAGGTCGGGCGGGGTCGCGTCGAGTCCGCCGGTCTTGGCGAACTCCCCCATCCAGGTGGTGCCGATGAGGCTGACATCGGGTGTCTGCTTGCCGGCGATCGCGGTGGCCAACTTGTCGTGTGCCCCGTCCCACGGCACGGCGGTCACGGTGACCTTGGCGTCCGGGTTGTCTTTCATGAAGTCTTCGGCGAGGGCCGAGAGCTTCTCGCCCTCGGTGCCCATCGCCCAGACCGTGATGTCGCCCTTTGCCGTGCCCTCCCCGACGGGCTTTGCCTTGTCCTGACCGCCTCCGCCGCCGTCGCGGCCGCAGCCGGCCAGCGCCAGCGCGGCCACCAGGGCCACGGCGACGCCCCTGCGGGTCCCTGACTTCATCACGAAACCTCCGTCTTGGCATGATGTTCGCCGCAGCTCGTGCGGACGACGACCTGCGTGGGAAGCACTGCTCGGTGCACCCGGTCGCGGCTGCCGGCGGTCCGGCCCCGCAGCCGCCGCGCCGCCGTCGCGCCCGGCGGGCGAGCGCTGGCGACCAGGAATCTCCTCATGAGCCGGAACCGCCGGCCGTCAGGTTCGCCGGGCAGCCGCAGCTGCGGCGCAGGACGAGTTCGGTGGGCAGCACGACGTCGCCGGAGGAGGCGCGCTCGGGTTCGCTCACCGCGGTGAGGATCAGCCGGGCCGCCTCGGCGGCCAGCTCGCGGACCGGCTGGCGGACGGTGGTCAGCGCCGGGTTCACCAGCGCGGCGACCGGGGCGTCGTCGAAGCCGGTGATGACGACGTCCTGCGGCACCCGCAGGCCCCGACCGAGCGCTCCGACGAGGACGCCGAGTGCGATCTCGTCGTTGGCGCAGACCACGCCGGCGGGTCGCGGGTCGCCGCGCAGCAGCTGCTCGGCGGCGAGCACGCCGTCGGCCTGCTGCATGCTCACCGCGATCGGCGCGGCCGGCGGAGTTACCCCCACCGACCGGTGGGCGGCGAGGAAGGCGGCCCACCGTTCGCTCACGTCGGGCGACCCCTCAGGGTTGCCCACGAACACCAGGTCAGTCAGCTCGTGCTCGACCAGCAGGTGACGGGTGAGCATCGCCATGCTGCCGGCGTTATCGGCCCGCACCGACGGCACCGCGCCCGGGCCCGTGCCCGCGACGACCACCACCGGCACCATCTCAGCCAACCGGAGGAGGGCCAGCTCCGAGATCGTGCCGCCAATGACCGCCACGCCGTCCACCCGCCGGCCCATCTCCAGCACCTGCTGGTCGGAGTCCGACCGCAGGTGCGTGCAGAGGATGTGGACACTGGCCCGCGAGGGTACGGCCTCGGACTCGAAGCCCTGGATCAGCTCGGTGAAGTACGGGCCGGACAGGCCCGGGAAGACCAGGCCCAGCGCGCCGTGCCGCCCGGCGGCCAACGCGCGGCCGAGGTGGTCTGGGCGGTAGCCATGCTTCTCGATGGCTTCGAGCACCCGGCGGCGCATCTCCTCCGACACCTGGCCGGTGCCGTTGGAGACCCGAGAGACGGTGGCGACCGAGACCCCGGCCAGCCGGGCGATCTCCCGGACGGTGAGCCGACTGTTGCCCATGACTCCCTCGATCCGTAACGTGCGGTTAACGGAAACCGGTTTCAGGCGACCATAGGCAGGTGAGTCGAAGTTCACAAGTGTCGGGTCCACAATCTCCGGTGAGGGGAGCTCTGCCCCATATGTCTACGGTGCTACTCGAGGACCGCAGGATCGTCATCGACGGCCGTCCCCAGCTGCTGCTCTGCGGGGAGGTGCACTACTTCCGGCTGACCCGCGCCGACTGGGCCGACCGGCTCGACCGGCTGCGGGAGTGCGGCGGGGACACCGTAGCCACCTACGTCCCATGGCTGTGGCACGAGCTGCCGGACGGCTCGATCGACCTGACCGGACGAACCCACGAGCAACGGGATCTCGCCGGTTTCCTGGACCTGGCGCACCAGCGCGGACTGCGCGCGGTGGTGCGACCCGGTCCCTTCATCATGGCGGAGGTCAAGAACGAGGGCATCCCCTACCGGGTGTACGAACAGCACCCGCACCTGCTGCCGACCACCTGGGACGGCGCGCCGATCAGCACCCGCACCGTCGACTACCTGGCACCGGAGTTCCTCGCCGCCGCCGACGCCTGGTACGCCCAGGTGATGCCGGTGATCGCCGACCGGCTCGCCGGGCGCGGCGGCCCCGTGGTGGCGGTGCAGCTGGACAACGAAATCGGGATGCTGTCCTGGGTGACCAACTCCCCCGACCTCACCGACGGGCTCTGCGCCGACCTGGCCCGCTGGGCCGTCGACCGGTACGGCAAGGACGGCGCCACGCAGCGGGTCGGCGCCGACCCCACCGACCCCCGGGCCTGGGCGACGGCCCTGCGCACCCCGGCCGAGCAACAGTCCCTCGCACTCCACGACGACCTGGGCCGTTACATGCGGGACCGCTACCGCCGCTACGTGGCCGCACTGCGCGACAGTGCCGAACGGCACGGCGTCCGGGGGGTGCCGATGCTGGTCAACGTGCACGGCACCGGCGGCGGACGGGGCCGTACCTTCCCCGTCGGGATCAGCCAGCTCTTCGAGTCCTACCGCGGCCAGCCGCAGCTCACCTCCGGCTCCGACTACTATCTGGGGGACCTGACCGTCACCAACGTCGCCGACCTGTACGTCTCCAACGCCTTCCTGGCTGCGACGCACGGACCCGACCAGCCGCTGACCTGCCTCGAGTTCGAAGCCGGCAACGGCGACTACGGCGAGGACCTGACGGTGCTCTACCCGCCCGAGGCGACCGAGCTGAAGACCCGGCTCTGCGTGGCCCAGGGCAACCGGCTGCTCAACCTCTACCTCTTCGCCGGCGGCCACAACCCGCCGCTGGCGGAGCCGGTCGGCGACGGCAACGACCGGATCGCCTTCACCGGCGAGCGGCACGGCTTCGCCGCCCCGGTCGATCCCGAGGGACGGCTGAACTCCACCTACGACGCCGCCCGACGCGCCCTGCACGCCGTCCGCGGCGTGGCCGACCTGCTGGCCGACGGCGACGAGGAGCACGACGGGCTGGCGTTGGGCTTCGTGCCCGACCACTACCTCACCGAGTACGCCCACCCTGCCTCCACCGCTCGGACGGCTCAGGTCAGCGAACTGGAGCGATTCCGCGGCATGGGCTCACGGGACGTGCTGGCCCGGGCGCTGCTGCTCGGCGGCTTCTCCTTCCCGGCGGTGAACCTCCAGTCGCCGCCACCGGCCGACGCCCCACCGGTGATCGCCCTGGCCAGCGCACCCACGCTCGGCGCGGACGTGCAGCGCCGGCTCGTCGACCACCTCCGGGCCGGCGGACGGCTGCTGTTGCACGGACCGCTGCCGGAGCGGGACCACGACGGCACCCCCTGCACCCTGCTGGCCGACACGCTCGGCGTGACCGCCGACGGGTGGATGGAGGGCGGCCTGCACTACTTCCCCTCCGTGGTCGGACGCGACTGGGCAGCGGGACCGGCGGAGGTACGGGTCGGTTACGCCCAACTGCTCGCCGGCGCGGGCGAGCCGCTGCTCGTCGAGGTGGGCTCCGGCCGCCCCTGCGCGATGGAGGTCGCGGTCGGCACCGGGCGGGCCCTGATCATCGCGGCTGACTATCCCTGCCACCTCGGCTTTTGGCGGGCGGCGCTGGACCGGCTGGGGGTGCGACGTCGGCTGCGGCACGACGCCGACGAACCGGGACTGGTGCTCACCTCCACCGTCGACCGTGCCGGTCAACGCCTGCTGCACCTGCTCAACGTCGCCCCTTCAGCGATCGAGTTCGGCCTGCGGCATCGGGACCGGCCGCTCCTGTCCGGGCGGCGGCTGCGCATCCCCGCGCGGACCGGACTCATGCTGCCAGCGGATGTGCGGGTCGGGACCGCCACGCTGGTGGAAACCAGCTGCGAACTGCTTTCCCGGTCGGACCACGAAGTGCTGCTGCGACCCACACAGGCCGAGGACGTCGCGGTGTTCGCCACCGACCGGAAGGTGCGGGCCGACCGGGGGGAGGTCCATGTCGATGGCGCAACGGTCACCGTGACCATCCGCTCGGCCGATCATGCGCCGCTCAGGGTGGCATTCGTCTAGGGCGCGTCGCAAAGTCCGAGCTGGTGGCCGTAGTGAGCGGCTGACGAGGGTTCGGGTCAGCCTGGGGTGAGGAGGCAGAACTCGTTGCCTTCCGGGTCTGCGAGGACGGTCCACGGGACATCGTTTTGGCCCAGGTCGATGGCGGTGGCGCCGAGAGTCCGCAGTCTGGCCGCCTCGGCCTCTAGGTCGTCACCTGGGTATGGGCGGACGTCGAGATGGACGCGGTTCCACACGGTCTTCACGTCGGGTGTGCGGAGGAACTGCAGATATGGGCCGACGCCCTTGGCGGAGCGCAGTACCGCCTTGTGGTCGGTCACCTTGTGCAGAGTCCAGTCCATGGCCTTGCCCCAGAAGCGGGCCATGGCTCGCGGATCCGCGCAGTCGACCACTACCGCGGCGATCGGTCCGGTGTCTCGGTAGAGCGGTCGGGGGTCCAGCACGCAGAACTCGTTGCCCTCTGGGTCGACCATGACCGTCCATGGGACGTCGCCCTGGCCTACGTCGGCAGGTGTTGCGCCGAGATCCTTCAGGCGCGTGACCACCTCCGCCTGATGGGCCGCCGAGGTGGTGGCGAGGTCGACGTGCACGCGGTTCCTCACCGTCTTGGGTTCCGGGGAGACGATGAGGTCGAGGCAGACAGCGACCGGGTCGGGGTAGACGAAGCCGTCGGGTTCGAGGTTAGTCACGCCGGGTCCCTCGCTGGAGACTCCCCAGCCGAGCGCCTCCGCCCAGAAACCGCCCAGCGCGGAGTCGTCCCGAGCCTTCATGTTGATTTGAACGAGCCGCGTTGCCATGCCGACGATGCTAGGGCCTGTGTCGAGTCGGCGGTCGTGCCCGAACTGGAGTGATCGTTCGGCGTGTCGAAGATCGGCATATGGCGAGGTCTCCGGTAGATGGTTCAGCGACCAAGCAAACCTCAAACCGGAGACCTCGTGGACACCCTAGCGGTGACGAGGCGGTTCGATCTGACCGACGTGCAGTGGGCGGTGCTGGAGCCGTTGCTGCCGGCGCCGAAACGCCCGGGTCGACCGTCGTCATGGAGCAGGCGGCAGTTGATCGACGGGATCCGGTGGCGGATCCGGGTGGGCGCCCGTGGCGGGACGTGCCACCGCAGTACGGATCCACCGTCATGCTGTGGGCGGTTCTGGTCACCACGATCCTGTAGGCGCCGCTTGTCGAGGTGGACTGACCACGAAGATCCATCTCACGTGTGACGCTCGATGATCGAGTGCGGAAGGCTGTACAACGTACCTGGAACGCTGTGCCAGGTCCGATCGACGACATTGCCGTCCCCGGCGGACGTCGAGCTTCAGCGTTGACATCACGGCGCCCTCTCGTGCCGTGGCGCCCGAGGTGCGAGGTTGGCCGCAATGGACAGTCCCGAGTAAGCGCCCCTTCCGTTAGTCGAGAGGCACCTCGTCATACCGTGGTGCGACGGCAGCGGCGTCGGTGTTCCCACGGTTCGACGGGATCTAGTGTCGAGCGGTCTCGTCAGCCGTCTCGCGGTCAGGGCCCCCGAACGCGAACGGGGTGCGCAGGCGGGTCATTGTGGCTGGGCTTACGTCCACGGTCTGCCCGCGGTCGCGGTTGGTAGCCCCATCCCCCTTGCTAAGGAAGGGATTCAGGGCGGGCGACGTCATATCGGTCAAAATGTACTCCAAAAGATGTGCGCGGCAGCGCAGGACTCATTCACTGGTAGCTACGAGCCGTGGGGAAGCGGGTGGGTCCGGCCGTCGGCCATAGGCCATCGGTACCCCCGCTCGACAGCCTACCGCTCTTACACGTGCCCAGGTTCAGGCGTGCCCAGGTTCAGGCAGAGACACTTGGGTGGGATCGACAGTCGCGCGGGTGCATGGACCTGCATCGGCGGCGCGACACCTCGTCGCACCGCAGCGATCACGCTCGTTTATCCGGCTACTCAGGGTTGCCTTTCGCCTGCTATTGGCGCCCGGATCGCGACATGAGCGGAATATCTTGGCCCGCGTGTGTCGTGGCGGCGGTTCCGGACAGGGTGCGGCGGCCATGGCCGCGGCGTCGGTGTCCTCCGGATGCGCCGAGAATGATCACCAGCGGGTGCGGACGTTCCTGGACGACAGGTAGCGCGACGCCCCGGCGTGCGGGATGTAGGCGATGGCCAGGAGTGCGGCGTTCATAGCCGTGGCCACGCCGAGGGGAGGTAGCTGCGCGAGCAACGGCGCTGCCGCCACGAGAACGAGCGCACCGATCGGCAGCCGCCACAACATCGAGCGGAAGACTTGCAGTGCGTACACGGCGCGCCCGATGAGGAACACCACGGGTCCGGCGACGAGGACGGCCAGCCACGCGTGTGAGGTCCCGCCCGTCGGCTCCGTGATGATCAGGTCGCCGCTGGCAGCGATCAACACGACACCGGCGACCATGATCAGGTGTGCGTAGGCCGCGACCAGCGCGACGCGGCCCGGGTTGGATGACTGGTCGATCCCGATCGCGAGGCGCTCGGCAACGTACACGATGTAGATCCGCCACAGCGCCACGGCGTTGACGAAGAGCAGGATCAGCCCTGCCATCCTCGCCGAGCCGAAGTCGGCACGGCCGTAATTGATCGCACCCATCAGGAGGATCTCGCCCAGCGTCACGATGAACATCTGCCGGTAGCGTTCCGACAGGTGCTCGCCGACCACCCGGAATTCCTCAGTGCTCGTCCTGCCCAGCCGCGGGAGCGCGTAGCCGAACAGACCGACCAAATAGTCCAGGGTGATCGCTACCGCCCAGAGCGCCAGCCGGGCGGGACCCGGCAGGAATGCTCCGCCGAGCCATAGGACGCCGGTTATGGCGAACCAGATGGCCACTCGCAGGGACCGCAGGCGCAGCGCACGGCCGCGCAACGCCGTCACGAGCACCAGGCCGCGGCCGAGATGCAGGCCGACGTACGCTCCGGCGAAGGCGAGGCCTTCGCTGTCCTCGAACGCGCCGAACACAGCCGCCGACATCAGCAGTCCACCGAACATCACGCCGAGGACGATCAGCTGGACCAACGGCTGGCCGGGGTCGTACCAGTCAGTCGTATACGCGGTCACTGTCCACACCCACCAGACGGCGGCGAGCAGGATGACCGTCTCCAGGGCGTTGAACCAGCTGAGGTCGGTGGTCAGTCGCTGGGAGAGCCGGGACAGTGCCACGACGAGGCCCAGGTCGAAGAAGAGTTCCAGGTAGGAGATCCGAGTTGGATCTTCACGGGCACGCAGAACCCATCCCGAGCGCTTCCGTGTCACGAGCCCTCCGCCCCACCCGACTACTCGCCCAATTTCGTACCACGTCCGCAAGGTGTCGGTGGGCGGTTGCCGACAGCGGCGGCAGGGGACATGGGTGCCGGGGCCCACCCGCGCGTGCCGGGTGGACCCCCGGACGGTCAGCGCAGCTGGATGAGGTGGATCTGCTGGATATGGTCGCGCTGCGTACGGCTGGCTCGCCGGTCGCTGGTGAAGACCCACGACGCCGTCAGTCACGCCGGCCAGCAGCGTCGCTTTGGCGCCATCACGGTCCTGCCAGCTGGAGGTCAAACGCCTCGACCACACTCTCGTCGGCAAAGTCGCGCGGTCAGCGGCAGATCCGGATGCCGAGCAGGTCAGTGCCGCTTGGAAAATATGTGCTTGGCAAGGCAGACGGGCCTTCTCGGTGAGTGGTCGGTCAAGGCAGAATCTCGACGTACCCGTCGCTTCCGTGCACGCGGATCCGCTGCCCATCGGGAATCAGCCGGGTGGCATCTACCACACCGACGACAGCCGGCAGGCCGTACTCCCGTGCGATCACTGCGCCGTGTGTCATCAATCCTCCGACCTCCGTCACCAGGCCTGCGATGGCGACGAAGAGGGGCGTCCAGCTCGGGTCCGTGTGGGCCGTGACGAGGATGTCACCCGGTTCGAGATCAGCCTGGGCCATGTCCAGGATGACGCGGGCGCGCCCTTCGATGGTCCCGGCGGAGACCGGTAGGCCGATCAGGGCGCCGGTCGGCACGTCGTCGCGTCGGTACGCCCCGGCGATGACCTCGCCATCCGATGTCAGCACCCGGGGCGGCGTGAGCGCGTGGTACGACCGGAACGCGTCCTTGCGCTGCTGGATTAGCTTGTCATCCACCTGGTTCGAGCGCACGACGTCGTGGAGCTCCTGGAACGTGAGGTAGAAGATGTCTTCCTTCTCACGAAGCACGTTGGCCTGCACGAGGCGCTCGGCCTCTTCCAGCAAGGCCTGCTTGTAGACGAAGTAGCGGCTGACGATGCCGTACTTCGGGTACTCCCGGTAGCCGATGAAGGTCCGGACCCGGTCGATCATCCGCTTGGCCTCGTTGGCCTTGTGCTCCCCGTCCGGCAGGGCCCGCAGGTGTTCGAGCACCTCCTGCGCCTTCCTCTGCGCCGCCTGCCGTCCTTGCTCGAAGCGCCGCTTGGCGGCGCCCGGCTCGAAGTTCCTGACGTGGTCGAGGATCACGGGCACGAGCGTGGTGGGGCGTTCGCGCCAACGCGGCCTCGTGATGTCGATCTCGCCGACGCAGCGCATGCCGTACCGGTCGAGGTAGGCCTCGACGGCGTGGCGCGCTTCGGTCCCGCCCGCGAACTTCGGCAGCTCGTCCAGGAAGCCGTCGTCCTCGACGCCCTGCAGGAACGCCACCACCTCCGGATGCGGGCGGATCACGTCGGCGACGTCGAGCAGCGCCAGTCCCATCTCCGACGTGACGTTGCCGGGGGCGGACAGCGTGAGGGTGTCGGCCGCGTTCTTCTCGCCCAGCCATTCCTGCAGCTGGTCGTTGAGCCACCAGGTGGCCTCCATCCCCGCCATGATCGCCTGCATGCTCAGCGGATCACCGAGGACTCGCTTGTGCTCCTGGAATGCCTCCAGCAGGAAGTCGAACAGCGCCGGTCCGGTCTTCGTCCGGATGTCGCACCGCAGGGCGGCGATGGAGGCCTGGCTGCGCTCGATCAGCTCGGTGACGATGGCCGGATCGGTCTCGATCGGGGCGGACGCGCCGCTGGCCGGCGGCCCGCCGGGACCCGCGTCCGGGAGAGTCGGGACGAAGTCGTGGCGGTCGAGGACGGTCTCCAGCGCGTCCCTGATCAGCGGATCGCCCCTCCCCGCCACCTCCAGGAGGCCGGCGCGGCTCGCGGGCGAGGCCAGGCGCCGGGTGACGTCGACGAACAGCCTCCCGCCGGCCTCGTGCATCGGCGCCATGGCCGTCAGCTGCCACACGGAGACGCCCAGTGGCTTCATGGGGTCGGTCATCATCTGCTGATGACCAACGGAGACGTAGACGTGGTTCTCCCGGTCGCGGGCCGCGGGGATGGGGAACAGCGTGGTGATTGGCCGGCTCTGGACGATCTGGAAGTCTTCGTCGACCAGGCACCATTCGATGTCCTGGGGGCGGCCGAAGTGCGCTTCGATCCGCCGCCCGAGCTGCACGAGCCGCACGACCTGTGCATCCGTCAGCGCCGGCTGCTCCTGCCGCTGCGGGTCGATCGCCACTTCCTGCGTCCCGCCAGCCGGCAGGGCGTGAACGGCACGCTGTTTGGCGGCGACCGCCTTGGCGATGACCTCGCCGTCGCGCACCTTGACGACGTCCGGGTTCACCAGGCCGGAGACCAGGGCCTCGCCGAGGCCGAAGCTGGCGTCCACGGTGGCGACCTTCCGGTTGCCCGTGACGGGGTCGGCCGTGAACAGGATGCCGGCCGCATGCGGGAAGACCATCTGCTGCACGATCACGGCCATGTCGACCGTACGGTGATCGATGCCGTTGCGCTGGCGGTAGGTCACGGCCCGCTCGGTGAACAGCGACGCCCAGCACCGGCTGACGTGCTGGAGGATCGCCGCCGGCCCCCACGACGTTCAGGTACGTGTCCTGCTGGCCGGCGAAGGATGCCGTCGGCAGGTCCTCTGCCGTCGCGCTGGATCGCACGGCGTAGGCGGCTTGCTCGCCGAGCTGGGCGAGTGCCTGGGTGATCGCCGCCGCGAGATCGCCCGGGATGGCAGTCCCTTCGATGGTCCGGCGGATCTCCGCGCTGAGCGTGCGGATCGCCTCCCGGTCGTCCGGGTTCAGGCGGGACAGCTGATCGAGTCGATCGTCGATCGACGGCGCTTCCGCCATGATCCGCCGGAAGGCGGCCGTCGTCACGCAAAACCCAGCCGGCACGCGGATGCCTTCGATCCGCGACAGCCCGCCCAGGTGCGCGGCCTTGCCGCCAACGACCGCGACCTGCGTCTCGTCAACCTCTTGAAGATCCAACACGTACTGCTCGATCATTCCGATACCTCCGAGGCAGCCGTGCTCCCTTGCACTGCACTGGCCGATCGAATCACCGGCGCCTCGAGCTGTGTCGAACCTCTTGTTGGGCACGTCCTCATGTCTGGTTGGCTTCCCTCTGACGAGTCGGCCAGCCGCTGCGCCCGGTCGGGCGGCGCGCACCCCCGCACCTCCGCGTCAAGCGCCCGCAACTGCACCGCCAATCTCATCAGCGGTTCGAGGTCGCCGCGTCCCCCGTACATCGACAACACACCCACGTCGGGTCCCCCATTTCCTCGTCGGTGCTGGGTCCGGCCGCCGATTCTGCGGCAAGACCCGGGTCTTGCCGCAAGCCCCCCTGTGCGCTATACGTTAGAAGTGGCAAGGAGTGAGATCTTCTTGCCTTTGCTTTTGTCGTCCGCCGCGGGCTGAGACCCTTCGACCGCCTGCAGGCCCGTGCTCGTGGACGAGGGGTGGTTCTGGATCAGGACCGTTGGCGCGCCGCGGGACGGCGACCCTCGTGATGGCGAACTGCACCAGTCGACTCGCGAAGGCGCCACGTTCGCGGCCACTCAGTCGAGACAGAACTCGTTGCCCTCGATGTCCTGCATCACGAGGCACGACTCGTTGTCGCCATCGGCAGGCAGTAGTCGCACGCGTACCGCGCCGAACGCGACCAGTCGTGCGCATTCGGCCTCAAGTGCGGCCAGGCGCTCTTCACCCACGAGCCCGGTGCCGACCCGCACGTCAAGATGCAGCCGATTCTTGACGACCTTGCCTTCGGGAACGCGCTGGAAGAACAGTCGCGGGCCCACGCCTGAGGGATCAATGCATGCGAACGCTGAACCCTGATGCTCAGGCGGCAGCGCGCGATCGAAATCGTCCCAAGTAGCAAACCCCTCCGGCGGCGGCGGTACGACCTACCCCAACACCTCGCACCAGAAACGAGCGACGCGCTCAGGTTCTGCGCAGTCGAAGGTGACTTGGATCTGCTTGACCGACGCCATCGGTCCACCATAGAAGCGGGGTCTTTCGTCGTCTCCACGGGCCCGCCCCTGGGTAGGTTGTGGCGCAGCGGCCGACTCTTGACGATGAGTGGGACCTTGAGCCGTGGGATGACGATCCCGACGGTGTCCATGCCCACTACATTCGGGAGTCCAGTGAGCCCGAATCGACGACGAGGGTCGAGAGATCTGGCTTTACGTATACAGCCCACGCAGCTAGTACGATGACCCGGCGCGTAGTGCCCGGCATCGTCTTGACGTCCGCTCATCGGAAGCGGATGTGGCGCCCGGTCGATGCCGCATCGCTGGTTACTGATCCTCACGACGGCGCCGACAGTCTCGTGGATTTCGCCGGGTCCGCTGCTCGGCTTCGCAACCGGTTGGAGCGTCGGATTTGCCTCCGCTCATCGCATCGTCTACCTGCAGGACGCTATGCGCGTTCAGCCGTACCTGGCTGGCACGTTGACCCGTACGCCGACACGAGTGCGTGGGCTGCCCACCGTGCCCGACCGCGAATGGGATCGGCTAGTACCTTCACCTGATCACTGCTCGCCCGGCCCACCATGGCGCAAGCCAGCCAGTGACCGTCGAGCTGCTGGTAACACGGCAGGCAGGCAACGCTGGCGTGCGTTTGGCAGGTCACCGGCCTGATTACCTGACCGGGCGGCAACGACACGGTGGCCGGCGACGCCGCCGGAAGGGCCTCCCCCTCCCGGCGGCGTCGGCCACGCCGTCAGTTGCGGGTGATGGTGAACGTGCTGGTGGTGTTCCGGATGTCCTGGTAGTTGTCGGTCAGTCGCAGGTTGGTGAAGGTGGCCGAGCCGACCGCCGGCCCCTGGCCCGCCTCGGGCATCTCGTTGACCCAGATCCCGAAGCCGGACTTGGCGTCGAACGCGTCACCGCTGCGCCGGGCCCCGGAGATCGACACGTTGGTGAAGACCGTGTCGGTGATCGGGTTCTCCGGCTGGCCGCCGGTGTACTTCGTCTGGAACATGATCCCCGAGTATGTCGGGTCGACGATGTCGACGTCGGAGACCCGGATGCCGCGGAACTCCTTCGAGGCGGAGAAGACCCAGATCGCCGGGAAGGTCTGCGCGCCCCAGAAGTGGCCGCCCGCCCGGATCAGCGAGATGTTCTGGAACTGCGTCGGCGGGCTGGCCGCGAACCCGACGAACGGGTAGCCGAAGTCCAGCGAGCTGATCGTGATGCCGGCGTAGGTAAGCATGTCGGCGATGTAGAGGTTGCGGAAGACGTTGTCGTAGCCGCCGTACACGGCCACGCCCGCCGCCCGCCAGGTCAGCGTCGCGGTCAGGTTCTCGAAGACGTTGCCGTGGTTGCCGGTGGACCCGCCCTGGTCGGTGGCCGAGAAGAGCGCGAACGCGTCGTCGCCGTTGGACCGCCCCTCGGTGTTGGTGACCGTGTTGCCGGTGCTGGCGTTGGTCATGTTCACCCCGTCGGCGAAGGTGTCCCGGAACCGGCTGTCCCGGATGGTCAGGCCGCTGACGCTCACCCCCCAGTACGCGCAGACGGTGTGCTCGACCCAGACGCTGTCCAGGGTGAGGTTGTCGACGTCCTTCAGCTCGCCCCAGACCTTGCCCGGCCCGTCGATCCGGTTGGTGTAGTTGCCGAAGAAGGCCAGGTGGGCGAAGGAGGAGCCGCTGGCCGAGGACTGCACGGCGAAACCGGCGTCGGTGTTCTGCTGGGTCGGTGGGGTGCGGAACCGGGTGTACCACATGCCCGCGCCGACCACCTTGACCGGCTTGCCGTACACCTGGAGCTTCTGGGCGGTGTCGTAGGTGCCGGCCGGTAGGTAGACGCCGAGCAGGGTGCCGGTGGTGTCCATCCGGACCGCGTCGAGGGCGTTCTGCACGTCGGCGTGGCTGAATCCGTTCGGCACCTTGTAGCGGGCCGGATCCGGGTTGGCCCGGGGCGCCACCAGCTCGGTGTTGACGAAGTCGATGGCGTACGTGGTGCTGTTCGCCGGGTCCTTCTGCAGCCGGATCGTGCTGCCCGCCGGAACCGTCGAGTCGAGCATCACGTTGGCCTCGTCGTACAGGTGCCGGGGTGCGCCGGCGCCCGGCGAGTCGCTGGGCCCGGCCTCGGCGCCGTAGAGCCAGATGTGCTTCGAGGTGAGGTTGATCGGCTTGTGCAGGACGCCGTTCACGTAGACGTTCAACGTGGAGTCGATCCCCCCGCCGCCCGCCGAGTCCGGGATGGAGAAGCGGGTGACCAGGGTGTTGGTCGCCGCCCGGGTGGTCCATTCGACGTACGCGCCGGTGCTGTTCAGGGTGACCGCCCGGCGGCCGGAGGCCTCCCCGGCGAGGTCGCCGATGGTCCGGTTCGGCCCGATCACCTGCGCCCCGCCGCCGACCCGGCCGTCCTCGGCCTCGTACATGTCGTACGGCAGGTTCGCTCCCCGGCCTACGAAGAGCGGCCGGTCGCTGGTGTTGTTCTGCTGCTTGACCGGCAGCTCGTTGGCGTCCGCGGCCAGCGCCACCCGGACGGTGTAGCGACCGTTGGCCGCGGTCCAGGTGCCGAGGTCGACCGGCGGGCTGCTCGCCCCGGCGGCGATCGTGCCGCTGTACGAGCCGGTCAGCGTACGGACCGTCCCGCCGGTGTCGTTGAGCACGGTGAGCGTGATGCCGTGCGTCCCGCCGGCCGAGGCGACGGTGCCCTGGTTGCGGAGGGTCACCGCGAAGCCGACGGTGGCGCCGGCGCTGGGCGTGCCGGGAGACCAGGTGACTGCCGAGGCGACCAGGTCGGAGCTGGCCACCGGGCTGACCGTCAGCGAGCCGGTCCGGCTGTTGTTCGACTCGTTCTGCTCGATCACCGTGTTCGCCTCGTCGACCGTGGCGGTGACCGGGTAGGTGGCCGCGTCGCGGACCCCGATGTTCGCCGAGACGGTGGTCGAGGCCCCGGCGGCGAGGGCGCCGACGGCGGCGGTGCCGACCTTCGTCGTACCCAGGTAGAAGGTGACGTTGCTGGCGGCGGAGGCGGCGGTGCCCGCGTTGCGGACGGTCGCCGACAGGGTGACCGGGTCGGTCTCCACCGGCGCGGCCGGCGCGGACGACAGGCCGGTGACGGTCAGGTCCGGGTTCGGCGCGGGGGTGCCGATCACCTGGAGTTCGGCGACCTGCCCGTTGGACGAGCCGGAATTGGCGGTGAACTGGAGCCGCACGTCGGCGGCCGTGGCGGAGAGCGGGATGGTCACGGTGTTGCTGCTGGTCGGGCTGAACGAGTAGGTGGCCGCCCCGACCAGGCTGGTGTACCCGGACGCGGACTGCTCCCGGCCGAGCACCTGGAAGGTCTGCGTCCGGGGTCCCCAGACCGGGTCGGGGTTGAGCTTGACCACGATCGCGCTGATGCTGGCGTTGGCGCCCAGCGCGACGGTCAGCGTGCTCGGGTACGCCCCCGGCGCGCCCTCCCAGTAGGTGGTCACGTCGTCGTCGTTGGCGTTGGCGGCGGCGTAGACGTGCACCACCGAGGAGGCGGTGATCGGCTTGCCGACGGCCAGGTTGCCGCCGCTGGGCGTGCTGCCGGTGCGGGTGACTGTGTTGCTGGTCGCCGAGACGTTTCCGGCCGCGTCCTTCGCCCGGACGTAGTAGGAGACGGTGGCACTGTCCGGCTGGGTGTCGGTGTACGACAGGGTGGAGCCGCCGACGCTGCCGCGCAACGCGTTGTCGGCGTAGACGTCGTAGCCGGTCACCCCGACGTTGTCGGTCGACGCGGTCCAGCTGAGCCGGATCTGCCCGGCCGCCGGCTGGGTGTAGGCCAGGTTGCCGGGCGCGGTCGGCGCGGTGGTGTCCCCGGTGTTGCCGGTCCGGGTGACGGTGTTGCTGTTCGCGGACTGGTTCCCGGCGGCGTCGCGGGCCCGCACGAAGTAGGCGACGGTCGTGCCGGCCGGCTGGGTGTCGGTCCAGGTCAGGGTCGAGCCGCCGACGCTGGTGCGCAGGACGCCGTTGGCGTAGACGTCGTAGCCGGTCACGCCCACGTTGTCGGTCGACGCCGTCCAGGTCAGCCGGACCTGGTCGGCGGCGGGCTCGGTGAAGGCGAGGTTGCCGGGGGCGCTGGGCGGCTGGGTGTCCCCGGCGCTCGGTCCGTAGATCTCCAGCTCGGCGAGCTGACCGGCCGGCCAGGCGGTGTTGGCGGTGAACAGCAGTCGGACGTACCGGGTGCTGGCGGTGGCGAAGCTGATGGTGACGGCGTTGCCGCCGGTGGGGGTGAAGGCGTACCCGGCGGAGGCGACGATCGGGCTGAACGTGGCGCCGTCGGTGCTGCCCTGCACGGTCAGGGTCTGGGTGCGGGCCTCCCAGCCGGGAGGCAGCTTGAGCACCAGCTTGTTGACGCCGACCGTGGCGCCCAGGTCGGCCCGGAGCCACTGCGGGAAGGCGTTGTTTGCGCTCTCCCAGTAGCTGCCGGCGTTGCCGTCGTTGGCGTTGCCGGCGCCGTAGACGTCGGCGTGGCTGCTCTCGGCCATGGCCCGGCCGAGCGCCAGGTTGGTCGACGAGGCGGCGGCGCCGTGTACCGCCAGCTCGGCGAGCTGGGCGGCGGGCCAGCCGGTGTTGGCGGTGACGGCGATCCGGACGTACCGGGTGGTGGTGGCCGGGAAGGTGAGCGTCACGGCGTTGCCGTTGGCAGGGCTGAAGGTCTGCCCGGCCGAGCCGACGATGGTGCTGAAGCCGCTCCCGTCGGCGCTGCCCTGCACGGACAGGGTCTGGGTGCGGGCCTCCCAGCCCGCGGGCAGCTTCAGCACGACCTGGTCGACCGACTGGGCGGCGCCGAGGTCCACCTGGGCCCACTGGGGGAACGCGCCACCGCTCTCCCAGTAGCTGTCCTGGTTGCCGTCGGTGAGGTTGCCCGCGGTGTACGGGCCGTTGGTGCTGCTGGCCGAGGCGGTCCGGCCGAGGGCGAGGTTGGGGCCGCCGGCCGCGGCGGCCGGCGACGGGGGCGGGGCGGTGACGGCCAGGCCGACCACGGCGAGCACCGCGACGAGTCTGGTACGGAATCTGGACATGGTGGAGGGACACCTGCTTCCGGGGACGTGGAGAGGTGGGCGGGGTGAGGGTGGAAGGGGGCCCCTCCCGTGCGGGAAGGGCCCCCGGTCTCAGGTGGCGTAGACCTCGAACTCGCCGAGCTGGCCCGCCGGCCAGCCGGTGTTGCCGGTGCAGGTCAGCCGCAGGTAGCGCTGGCCGGTCGCCGGGAAGGTGATGGTGACGGTGTTGCCGGTGGCCGGGTCGAACGGGTAGCCGGCGGACGCCTTCAGCGTCGAGTAGGAGGAGCCGTCGGTCGAGCCGAGCACGGCCAGGGTCTGGGTCCGGGTCTGCCAGGCCGACGACGGTGGCAGTTTCAGCACGATCCGGGACACCTGGCGGGTGGCGCCCAGGTCGACGGTGAGCGACTGCGGGAAGGCGTTGTTGGCGCTCTCCCAGTAGCTGCCGGCGTTGCCGTCCACCGCGTTCGCCGCCACGTACACGTCGGCGTGGCTGGTCTCGGTGACCGGCCGCCCGGCGGCGAGGTTCCCGCTCGGCGGCGGGGTGGTGGTGGGCGGGGGCGTGGTGGTCGTCGGGCCGTACACCTCGAACTCGGCGGCCTGGCCGGCCGGCCAGCCGGTGTTGCCGGTGAAGCTGAGCCGGACGAACCGGCGGTCGCCGGCCGGCAGGGGAATCGACACCGTGTTGCCGGACGCCGGGTCGAAGCCGTAGGCCGCCGACGCCTTCACCGTCGCGTACGCCGACCCGTCGGTCGAACCGAGCACCGACAGTGTCTGGCTGCGGCTCCCCCAGCCGGCCGGAAGCTTCAGCACCACCCGGTCGACCGGGCGCGCCGCGCCGAGGTCCACGGTCAGCGTCTGCGGGAAGGCGTTGTTGGCGCTCTCCCAGTAGCTGCCGGCGTTGCCGTCCACCGCGTTCGCCGCCACGTACGTCTGGGTGCTGCTCGACGCGGTCGCCGGGCGGCCGAGGGCGAGGTTGCCACCGGCGGGCGGCGGGGTGGTCGGCGACGGGCTGGGTGTGGGTGAGGTGGTGGGGGTCGGGCTGGGCGGAGTGGTCGGGCCGCCACCCCACTGCGGCTCCGGCCAGGGACCGCAGTACGGGTTCGCCGAGTACCAACCGGAGTTGCCGGCGCCCTGGGTGATCTGGAAGCCGCTGCCGACGCAGTTGTACATCGGGTTGGCCTGGGCGATGTTGGTGGCCCGGACGTTGGTGAAGGACACCTGGCTGGATGCCTGCACCTGGAGGGCGAAGGTGCCCGCGCCGTCGATGCGGACGTTGTTGAGGT
This sequence comes from Micromonospora sp. GCM10011541, assembly GCF_042650725.1. Taxonomy (NCBI): domain Bacteria; kingdom Bacillati; phylum Actinomycetota; class Actinomycetes; order Micromonosporales; family Micromonosporaceae; genus Micromonospora; species Micromonospora sp. GCM10011541. The sequence continues at coordinate 153,360 of NZ_JBHSBP010000012.1, read as the reverse complement.
TGATTCCGCTGGTCTGCCCCTCGATCCAGTGCAGCGCCGCGTACGAGCTGTCCAGGATGTCGGTGTCGGTGACGTTGATGGTGGCGCCCTGGATCGGCTCGTTGAGCGCGGAGAACCAGACCGCGCCGACGCCGAAGCGCCAGTTGTAGTCGGAGTTGCCGTTGCGGATCAGGGTGTTCCGGGCGACCGTGATGGTGCCCGCCACCGCGGTCGGGCCCTGCACGCCGGGATAGCGGTTGGCGACGTGGATGCCGCCGCCGTTGGTGACCGAGTCGGCCGTCACGTTGTCGGTGATCCGGATGTCCCGGCCGCCGTAGGTGACCAGGTTGTTCGCCAGGATCGTCACGCCGACGGTGTTGAAGGTGAAGGCGTTGTTGACGTTCGGCACGTTCTGCGCCCACATGGCGAGGCCGTCGTCACCGGTGTTGCGGACGAAGGTGTTGGTCACCGTGGAGTTGGTGACCCCCCAGTGGAAGTTCACCCCGTCCGCGGTCTGGTCCAGGATCCGGCTGTCGCGGATGGTCAGGTTGTCCATCGGGCCGTCCATCCAGGCCCCGACCTTGGTGTGCTGGAGCCAGAGGTTCTGCACCACCGAGTTGGACATCGCCCCGCCGAGGGCGTTGACCTGGTCCTCGTCGACCCGCTCACGGATGTCGCCGACGATCGCGAAGTCCCGCAGCGTGACGTTGCGGCTGGGCCCGCCGGCCTCGTGCGGGCGGATCTCGCCGCTGTACCCGCCGCCGGGGACGTACTTGCCGTAGATGCCGACGGCCCGCTTGCGATCGGTGGGATGCCGGCCGCCGAGCACCGAGTACCAGGGCCCGGCCCCGCGCAGCGTCACCCCGTCGACGACGACGTGGTCCCAGAGGGTGAAGGTGCCGGCCGGGACCCAGACCGCCTTGCCCTGCGCCTTGCCGGCGTCGACCGCGGCCTGGAACTTCGCGGTCGAGTCGGTCGCGCCGGTCGGGTCGGCGCCGAAGTCGGTCACCACGTCGAGGACGCCGGCGGGCTTGGCGATCGGCGCGCCGACCAGCTCGAAGTCGGCCAGGTCGACGGTGAAGGTGGGCGACTGGGCGGTCGAGGAGACCTGCAACCGGATCTTGGTGCCGGCCGGGTAGGTGGCCCCGAGGAGGGTGCGGGCCTCGTCGTAGAAGTGGTGCGGGTTGGTGTCGCCGGGGTTGTTGTTGAACGGGTATCCGCCGTAGTACCAGCCGTACTTCGAGGTGACCGGGACCGACTTCACCAGCGAGCCGTTCGCCCGCAGGTCGAGCGCGGCGTCCCGGCCGGTGCCGGCGGCGTTGTCCGGCAGGCTGTAGCGGAAGGTCACCGCGTCGGCGGGGGCGGTGAGGGTGAACTCGACGTACTCGCCGACCGCGTCGAGGGTGACCGCCTCCCGGCCGGAGGCCTCCGAGGGCAGCGTGCCGTAGTGCCGGTCGGGGCCGATCCGGGTGCCGTTGTGCACCGCCTTCTCGGCCTCCTGCTCGACGAATCCGACGGTGGCGCCGCGGCCGGCGATGTCGAACGGGGACAGGCCGGCCGCGCTGGCCGGGGTCGCATTGGTGGTGAGGGCCACGACGGTTACCGAGGCGGCGGCGAGCAGGGTGCCGGCGAGGGCGGCCACGCCCGCGCGGACCGGTCTTCTTCGCAGGTGTTGCGGGGTGCCGATGGTGTGGTGGGCCATGAGCGACGCTCTCCCTTTCGTCAGGCGGCCAGGTCCCCCGTGTCCGTGCGGTGTGGCGGGTTGCTGTCTCGTCGCTCCTTCCGGTGGTGGGGCGCCGGCGCCGGCGGTCGGGACGGACCGTCGGCGCCGCGCCGCGCGGGTCAGGCCGACGCCGCCGGCCCGCCGGGCTCCTCGGTGGTACGCAGCCAGACGGCGGTGTCCGGCGGCAGCAGGTCGTCGTCGAGCGGGCCGCTGGCCAGCAGCAGCCGCTCGTGCGGCGGCAGCGGCGCCGCCGCGTCGGAGAGGTTGACCAGGCAGCGGAATCCGCCGCCCCGGCTGAACGCCAGCACGCCGTCGGGCGCGGGCAGCCAGCTCAGCTCGCCGTCGCCCAGTGCCGGATCGGCCCGGCGCAAGGCGATGGCGGCTCGGTACAGCTCCAGCATCGAGTGCGGGTCGCCGGTCTGCGCGCGGACCGTGCGGTCCTTCCAGTCCGCCGGCTGCGGCAGCCAGGGTGCCGCCGCCGCGCCGTCCGGGCTGAAGCCGAAGGGCAGCGTGTCGCCGGTCCAGGGCAGCGGCACCCGGCAGCCGTCCCGACCCGGGTCGACCCGGCCGGACCGCTCCCACATCGGGTCCTGGCGCAGCTCGTACGGGATGTCCTCGACTTCCCACAGGCCCAGCTCCTCGCCCTGGTAGACGTAGGCGGCGCCGGGCAGCGAGAGGGAGAGCAGCGCGGCGGCCCGGGCCCGCCGGGTGCCCAGTTCCAGGTCGGTGGGGACGCCCTCGCGCTTGGCGGCGAAGCTGAACGTGGTGTCCGTCCGGCCGTACCGGGTGACGTGCCGGGTGACGTCGTGGTTGGAGAGCACCCAGGTGGCCGGGGCGCCGACCGGGGCGTGCGCCGTGCGGGTCGTGTCGATGCAGGCCCGCAGCGCGGCCGGCTCCCAGGCACAGCCGAGGAAGTCGAAGTTGAAGGCCGCGTGCAGCTCGTCGGGGCGGAGGTAGTTGGCGAACCGCTCATGGTCGGGCAGCCACACCTCGCCGATCAGCGCCCGCTCGCCGGGGTAGCTGTCGGCGATCCGCCGCCAGCTGCGGTAGATCTCGTGCACCGCGTCCACGTCGACGAACGGGTTCGGGCCGTCCGCGGTGGCTTCGGGCAGCGTCGGGTCCTTGGCCAGCATCGCCGCCGAGTCGATCCGGATGCCGTCCACGCCCCGGTCGAGCCAGAACCGCAGGATGTCCTCGAACTCGGCGCGCACCCGGGGGTGGTCCCAGTTGAAGTCGGGCTGCTGCGGGGCGAAGAGGTGCAGGTACCAGTCGCCCGGCGTGCCGTCCGGGTTGGTGGTCCTGGTCCAGGTGCGGCCCCCGAACGAGGACACCCAGTCGGTCGGCGGCAGCTCGCCGTTCGGGCCGCGTCCCTCGCGGAACCAGAACAGTTCGCGTTCCGGGGCGTCCGGGCCGCCGGCCAGCGCCGCCTGGAACCAGGGGTGCACGTCGGAGCAGTGGTTCGGCACCACGTCGACGATGGTCCGGATGCCGAGTGCGTGTGCCTCCGCGATCAGCGCCTCCGCCTCGGCCAGGGTGCCGAAGACCGGGTCGATGTCGCGGTAGTCGGCCACGTCGTAGCCGGCGTCGGCCATCGGCGACGGGTACCAGGGGCTGTACCAGATCGCGTCGACGCCGAGCGCGGACAGGTGGTTCAGCCGGGACCGGATGCCGGCGATGTCGCCGATGCCGTCGCCGTTGCCGTCGGCGAAGCTACGTGGGTACACCTGGTAGATCACCGCTCCACGCCACCACGGACCACTGTCTGGTGTGGACACGAGCACCTGCTTTCTGCGTCAGTACGTCGGCGGGTTCGCCGGACCTGGATGTGTATCGGGCGAACTGTCGTTGTTCGCCGCGCACCTTCGGGGCTATCCCTTGAGGCTGCCTGTGGTCAGACCGGACATGATGTTCCGCTGGAAGATCAGAAAGACGATGACGGTCGGGATCGCGGCGATGACCGACGCGGCGACCACCACGTTCATGGGCGTACCGCCCGAGAAGGCGTAGATACCGACGCTGACCGTCCGGGTCTCGGGCGACGGCATGACCAGCTTCGGCCAGAGAAAGTCCTTCCAGACCGCCGTCACGGCGAAGATCGAGACGACGCCGAGGATGGGGCGCGACATCGGCAGGATGATCGACCACAGCGTGCGCAGCGGCGTCGCCCCATCCATGAGGGCGGCCGCCATCAGCTCCTCCGGGATCGAGTCGAAGAACCGTTTCAGCAGGAAGATGTTGAACGCGTTCGCGACTGCGGGCAGCCAGATCGCAAACGGCGAGTCGAGCAGGTTGATGTGCAGGATCGGCAGGTCGATCACGGTCACGTACTGCGGAACGATGAGGACCATCGCCGGGATCATCAGCGTTGCCAGCATCAGGCCGAGGATCACGTTGCCGAACACCGGTCGAAGCTTCGACAAGGCGTACGCCGCGGCGGTGTCGAGGACGAGCTGGAACAGCAGCGCGCCGGCCGCGTAGTAGAACGTGTTGAACAGCAGCTTCGCGAGGTTCAGGTTGTTCCACGCATCGGCGTAGTTCTGTGACTGCGGATCCTTCGGGAACAGCGATGGCGGGGTCTGCGCGATCTCCTGGCCGGACTTGAGCGCGCCGGTGACCATCCAGTAGAGCGGCCCGAGGAAGACGAGCGTGAAGCCCACGACGACGACGGCCAGCAGCGTCCAGTAGATGACCTTGCCGCGCCCCCGCCGAAGCTGAGCGTGGGAGATGAGGGTCCGGGTCCCGGAGTCCTGTGCCATTCCTCGTCCCGTCCTAGTCCTGTCTCGAGCTGAGCCGCACGTAGACGGCGGAGAAGCCGGCCAGCACCACGAGCATGATCACGCCGAGCGCCGCGGCGCCGTTGAGGTCGTTCTGGAAGAACCCGTGCTGGTAGATGAGGTACGCCACCGAGGTCGCGGAGTCCTCCGCGCCGGTACCGTTCGCGAGGATCAACGGTTCGATGAAGAACTGCATCGTGGCGACGATCTGCAGCATCGCCAGGAGCACGAGGATCAGCCGGGTCTGCGGGATTGTGACGTGGCGGATCCGCCGCCAGATGCCGGCGCCGTCGAGCTCGGCCGCTTCGTAGAGCTCGCCGGGGATGTTCTGCAGTGCCGCCAGGTAGATCAGTACCGCGCCGCCCATGTTCATCCAGGTCGACGCGATCACCATCGCCGGCATCGTCATCTCGGGGGACTGCATCCACTGCGAGGTCGGCAGGTGCAGCGCCTTGAGGACCGAGTTGAAGAGTCCCGCGTCGCCGGGGTCGTACGCGTAGAACTTGAAGAGGAAGAGCGCCGAGGCCGGCGGCAGCATCACCGGCAGGTAGACCAGGATCCGCAGGTACCCCTTCGCGTGGCGAAACTCGTTGAGCAGGATCGCCACGAGGAACGGCACCGCGTACCCGAGTACCAGCGCGAGAATCGTGAAGTAGAACGTGTTCTTCCAGGCCGTCCAGAAGCTGGGGTCGGCGATGATCCGGTCGTAGTTGTCCCAGCCGACCCAGGTGGTGACGCCGCGCCGGGTGCGCTGGAAGCTCATGACGACGCCGCGGATCATCGGATACCAGGAGAAGAACCCGAAGCAGATCACCGCGCCGATCAGGAACGCGTGCCCGGTGAGATTGTCGCGTACCTTGCGACCGAGGCTCGTACGCCGCCGCGGCCCTGCCGGGTACGGCGACGCGGGGCGACCCGGTTCTCGCTTCGTCCCCGCGACGGTGGTGATCGCCAAGGCAACTCCTGGGTGAGTCGGTGACCGAACGGTGCGGCGCGGACGGTGTGGGGGCCGGCGGCCGGCCCCCACACCTGCGGATCATTTCTCGGCGGCCAGGAGCTGGTTGACCTTGTCTTCGGCCGTCTTGAGCAGCGCGTCGATGTTCGCGTTCGGGTTCGTCAGCACACCGGACATCGCGGCGTCGAGCACCGCATAGATCGCCTGCGCGTTGCGTGGCTCACCCTTGATCGGGACCGGGTTCGCCTCGAAGATCGCGAAGTTGGCGGTGTCGACGTTCGCGTTCGCCTTGCGCAGCTCGAGTTCCTGCTTCTGCGCGTCGCTGCCGCCCGCGAAGAGCAGCGGCTGGGGCAGGCCCACCGGGTAGTTCTGCGGCTTGGACCGGACGTAGTCGAACTGGCCCTTGCCCGGGGTCAGCTTCTCGTACGCGATCCACTTCAGACCGGCCTTGACCTGCTCGGGGGTGAGGCCCTTCTTGAAGAAGTAACCCTCGCCGCCACCGAGCGTCGCCTTCGCGGCGCCGTCCTGGCCGGGCAGCGGAGCCATCGCCCAGTCCTGGAACTTGCCCTGGAACTGGCTGACGATCGCCTGGGTGGCGTCCGGCGCGCCGACGAACATGCCGACCTTGCCCGCGCCGGCGTTGGTCAGCAGGTCGGCCCACTGCAGCAGTTGGCGGTCGCCCATGCTGTTGTCGCCGTACCGCATGTCCTTGAGGTTCTGCAGGACCTGCTTGCCCATCGCGTTGTTGAAGTCGGCCTTCTTGCCGTCCGCGGTCAGCACCTGGCCGCCCTGGGAGTAGAGCAGGGAGGTGAAGTGCCAGCCTCCGGTGTTGCCGGCGCTGTACTCCGAGTAGCCGGCGATGCCGTTGCCGAGGGCGGAGATCTTCTTGGCGGCGGCCCGGACCTCGCCCCACGTCTTGGGCGGGTTGTTCGCGTCGAGCCCCGCCCGCTGGAACAGGACCTTGTTGTAGACCAGGCCCATCGAGTAGTTCTTCACCGGCACGGCATAGAGCTTGCCGCCGTCGGTGAAGACCTCCTTGAGCGCCGGGTCGACGCTGTCCCAGGTGGGGACCGTGTCCTTGTTGGCGAACTCGGTGATGTCCATCGCCTGACCGGAGTCGAGCACCTGCTGGAGATCGGTCATGTACCCGTAGAACAGGTCGGTCACGGTGCCGCCGGCGAGGCGAGCCGTGAAATCCGGCGGGTTGTTGCACTGCTCGCCGACGCTGACGCTCTTGACGACGATGTTCGGGTTCTGCCGCTGGAACTCGACGACATCGTCGTTCCAGTTCTTCAGCAGCTCTTTCTGGGCGCCGACCGGCTGGCAGTCGACGGTGATGGTGACCTTGCCGCCGGCATCGGTCTTGGCGTCGTCACTCTTCGTGGAGCAAGCCACCAGGCTGAGCCCCAGGCCGGCCACGAGCGCTGACGCCGCAGCCTTCCGGTATTTCGGTACGGACATCTGTCCATCCCTTCGGGAACGGGAGTCTCCATGACGTTCGCTGATCTGCGGTGATCGTCACCGCGGCCGAACCCTGCTACTGATCCGTCTCCGCCAGTGACCCGCCGCCTGGATCTGCGGCGGACCGGCGTGCGGGATGGTGATCTAGCTCTCGTGCACGGCATGTTTCGTGGCGATGACGATACAAAGCCGGACCCTATCGCGCAAGAACCGAACCGAAACATGAAAGACAAGGACTGGCGTCGTTTCGGACGCAAAAAAGGACGGACCTCGGGAGGGTCCGTCCTTTTTGTGCTCCGTCCCGCGCTACCCGGTCGCGGCCCGCGCCGGCCCGGTCGAACCGCGCACCACCAGCTCAGGTTCGAAGAGCAGTTCGTCGCCGAGCACGCCGGCGCCCTCGATCTGGGTCACCAGCAGGTCGACGGCCGCCTGACCCATCGTCTCGATCGGCTGCCGGACGGTGGTCAGCGGCGGATCGGTGCAGGTCATGAACGCCGAGTCGTCGAAGCCGACCACCGAGACGTCCTCCGGCACCGTGCGGTCCAGCCGGCGCACCGCACGGATCGCTCCCAGCGCGAGGACGTCGCTCGCGCAGACGATGCCGGTGATCCCCCGGTGCACCAGCTTGGTGGCGGCCACCCGCGCGCCCTCCATCGAGAAGCTCGACCGCTCCACCCACTCCCCCGCCTCGCTCCAGCCGGCGATCCGCTGCATCGCCGCGAGCTTGCGCCGCGACGGGACGTGGTCCTCGGGGCCGAGCACCATGCCGATCCGCTCGTGCCCGAGCGAGCGCAGGTGCCCGTACGCCTGCTCCACGGCCACCGCGTCGTCGGTCGACACCCGGGGGAACTCCAGGTCGTCCACGCCCGCGTTGACCAGCACCACCGGCAGCCCGCGGTCGATCAGCCGACGGTAGTGCTCGTGAGTGGCATCGGCGAGGGCGTACGAGCCACCGGCGAAGATGACGCCGGAGACCTGGTGGTCCAGCAGCATCTCCACGTAGTCCGCCTCGGACACCCCGCCGATCGTGCGGGCGCAGAGCGCCGGGGTGAAGCCCCGCTGGGCCAGCGAGCCGGTCACCACCTCGGCCAGCGCCGGGAAGATCGGGTTCTGCAGCTCGGGCAGGACCAGACCGACCAGCCGGGCCCGTTCGCCGCGCAGCTTGGTCGGCCGCTCGTAACCGAGCACGTCGAGCGCGGTGAGCACCGCGGTCCTGGTGGCCTCGGAGACGCCGCCGCGGCCGTTGAGCACCCGGCTCACGGTGGCCTCGCTGACGCCCGCCTTGCGGGCCACCTCACTCAACCGTTTCGTCACGGCCGCAATCCTACGTCGGATTCTTGCAAGAAATGAACCACGTACTGCCCGATGATTTCAGCGTGTGGCTGCACGACGACCTGATGCCAATCCCGTCATGGCCGACACCGCGCGCCGGACCCTCGACACCCTCCTGGCATGACCGGCGGCGCGCCTGTCGGAGCCGGTGGCCACCCTGCCGGCACCGGCCCGACCGCGACGTCATCGCAAGATGTGAACAAAGCGATGCTTGAATATTTGCAACTTGTAGCAATAACATGAGCGGGCCACGCCCATGGCCGCCCCAGCGGGCCCCGTCCCCGCGACGGCGCCATCGGAACCTCGGGGCGGCGGCATCCGTCAGACCAACCCGAGAGAGTGGGTCATCCGATGTACGGAAGCTTCGACGAGGACGCCGCGTCGGGACGCCGGCGCCGCCGCGCCGCCCGGGCCGCCGCGGTCACCGCGGCGGTGGCGCTGAGCGTGCTCACCGGGGGCGCCGCCGCGGCCGGTCCGGCGCCCGTGGTCACCCGGGCCGCCCTCGATCCGTCGCTCGTCGCCGGCCGTGGCGCCGCCGTCGGCTTCCTCGAGCAGGAGGCCGAACACGCCCGAACCACCGGCACGGTGATCGGTCCCGACCGGTCCGCGTACACGCTGGCGGGCGAGGCCTCCGGCCGCCGGGCGGTCCGGCTGAACCCCGGGCAGTACGTCGAGTTCACCCTGCCGGCGGCGGCCGACGCGATCACCGTCCGGTACAGCATCCCGGACTCGCCCGACGGCGGCGGCATCACCGCGCCCCTCGACGTCGCCGTCGGCCACGGTCGGCCCCGCACGATGACCCTGACCTCGCAGTACGCCTGGCTCTACAACCAGTACCCGTTCAGCAACGACCCCGACGCCGGGCTGCTGCACCCCGACTGGTGGATCACCGAGTGCTCCTGCGTCCCGGCGGCCACCACGCCCGCGCCGACCATCAGCACGCCGTTCCGGCCGCACCACTTCTATGAGGAGCAGCGCCTGCTGCTGGGCCGCACCCACCGCGCCGGCGAGATCGTCCGGCTGACCGCGCCGGCCGGCAGCGCCGCCGCCTGGACCGTCATCGACCTGCTGGACTCCGAGCTCGTCGGCCCGCCGCACGTCGCACCGCACGCGGTGAACGCCGTCGCGCTCGGCGCCGACCAGTCCGGCCGACGCGACTCGGCCGACGCGCTGGACCGCGCCATCGCGGCCGCCCGCCGCACTCACCGCACGGTCTACCTGCCGCCGGGCACGTACCAGGTCAACCGGCACATCATCGTCGACGACGTGACGATCGAGGGCGCCGGCAGCTGGTACACCGTGTTCCGGGGCCGGGAGGTCGCCCTGGACACCCCCGCCCCCGACGGCTCGGTGCACACGGGGGTCGGCTTCTACGGCCGGGACGCGGCGGCCGGCGGCAGCAGCAACGTGCACCTGTCCGGCTTCGCCATCGAGGGGGACGTCCGGGAGCGGATCGACCTCGACCAGGTCAACGCCATCGGCGGGGCGCTCAACCACTCCACCATCGACGGGCTGTACCTGCACCACACCAAGGTGGGCATGTGGTTCGACGGACCGATGACCGACCTGCGGGTCACCGACACCGTCATCGCCGACCAGATCGCCGACGGCGTCAACTTCCACACCGGCGTCACCCACTCGTCGGTCTCGAACAGCTTCGTCCGCAACACCGGCGACGACGGCCTGGCCATGTGGTCCGAGCGGACCGGCAACGCGCACAACACCTTCGACCACAACACCGTGCAGTCACCCGTCCTGGCCAACGGCATCGCGCTCTACGGCGGCACCGACAACACCGTGTCGCACAACCTCGTCGCCGATCCGGTCCGCGAGGGCAGCGCCATCCAGGTCGGCTCCCGGTTCGGCGCCGAGCCGTTCACCGGGCACCTGTGGATCACCGACAACACCACCGTGCGCGCGGGCACGTACGAGCTGAACTGGAACATCGGGCTCGGTGCGATCTGGTTCTACGCCCTGGACCGCAGCATCGACGCGGACATCCAGGTCGTCGGGGACGCCTTCCTCGACAACACCTTCAACGCGATCATGCTGGTCAGCGACTGGCCGGTGAAGGACCAGGTGTCCATCACCGGCGTCCACTTCCAGGACATCCGGGTCGACGGCACCGGCACCTCGGTGGTCAGCGCCCGGGCGGCGGGGGCCGCCTCGTTCGCCGACGTCGACGCCCGCAACGTCGGGGCGGTCGGGGTCAACAACTGCGGATCGTTCCACTTCACCCCGGCCGGCTCCGAGTTCAGCCTGACCGACCTCGGCGGCAACGACGGTGGCTGGCTGGCGCCGTGGCTGCTGCCGAACACCATCACCTGCAACGACCGTCCGACGGTCGTTCCGCCGCCGGCGCCCGCGCCCTGGTGAGTCGGCGACCGGCCGGTCACCCTGTCCGGGCCCCCAGCCCTGGACGGGGTGACCGGCCGGACCCGGCGAACCGGCCGCTACCGGTCGTTCACCAGGCCGCCCCGACCGCCTTCGACGTCGGCGTCCCACAGCGGTGTCTCCGACTCGGCATAGGGCTCATCGATCACGTGCACCGCGGCTTCCTCGGCGCTGGCGCCACCCCCGTCGACCCCGACGTCCCTGCCCACGGAGTCCGCCTCGACATCCTCGCCGAAGCCGTCGTTGGTGTCGACGAGCCGCCCGGCCCGCAGGTCGCGGTCGAACCCCCGCCGGGTCAGCTCGTCCTCGTCGCCGTAGGGGGCGGGATCTTCGTCGGACGAGAGGTCGGGCTCCTCCTCGGCGAGCCGCTGCGCGAGCGACTCGCCCGCGTGCTCCTCGGCTGCGGTGGTCCCGAAGCGGTTGGCGCCCGACCACCGATCGCTCGCCACGATCCCGACGTCGAGCGGGTCCTCGACACCGTCCTCGAGGGTGTCGGAACCGTCGAGGACGCCGTCGTCCTCGATGTCGTCGTACTGCTGCACCTCGTAGCTACCGGCATCGGCGCTCATGGGGAACCTCTCAAAGGGTGGCGCGATCGTTGCTCAGCTGCCGATGTTACTCACTTCCGCGGCTGGGCCACCGCGCGGCCGATCCGGGTCACGGCTCGTGCCCGAAGGGGCGAAGCGGGAACTCCCGTCGCAGGCCCGTTCACCTGGCGCGGGCGAGGTGGTTTTATGGGCGCCATGGCGAACCCGGTGATCCTGACCGTCGACGACGATCCGGTGGTGTCCCGGGCGGTCGCCCGCGACGTCCGCCGCCGGTACGGCGACCGCTACCGCGTGGTGCGGGCGAACTCCGGGCCGGAGGCCCTGGACGCGCTGCGCGAGATCAAGCTACGCAGCGAGCAGGTGGCGCTGCTGCTGGCCGACCACCGGATGCCCGAGATGACCGGCATCGAGTTCCTCGAGGCGGCGATGGACCTCTTCCCGGCCGCCCGCCGGGTGCTGCTGACCGCGTACGCGGACACCGACGCCGCCATCGACGCGATCAACGTGGTCGACCTCGACCACTACCTGCTCAAGCCGTGGCATCCGCCGGAGGAGAAGCTCTACCCGGTGCTGGACACCCTGCTCGACGCCTGGGCGGCCAGCCCGGACGCCGCCCTGGCCGAGCTCCGGGTGGTGGGGCACCGCTGGTCCGCGCCGTCGTTCACGGTCCGCGACTTCCTCGCCCGCAACCTGGTGCCGTACCGCTGGCTGCTGGTGGACGAGCCGGAGGGCGCCCGGCTGCTCGACGCGGCCGGGGCGACCGAGGCGGACCTGCCGCTGGTGGTGACCGCCGAGGGCAAGACCCTGGTGGCGCCGACCCAGACGGAGCTGGCCGCAGTGGCCGGGCTCACAGTGGCGCCGGCGACGGACTTCTACGACCTGGTGGTGGTCGGCGGCGGCCCCGCCGGACTCGGCTCAGCGGTGTACGGGGCGTCGGAGGGGCTGCGGACGGTGCTGGTGGAACGCCGCGCCACCGGCGGCCAGGCCGGGCAGAGCAGCCGGATCGAGAACTACCTCGGCTTCCCCGACGGGGTCTCCGGCGCCCAGCTCACCGACCGGGCCCGGCGGCAGGCGACGAAGTTCGGCGCCGAGCTGCTGAGCACCCGCGAGGTGGTGGGGCTGAGCGCCGCCGGGTCGGCCCGACTGCTGCGCTTCGACGACGGCGGCGAGATCGCCGCCCACACGGTGGTCCTCGCCACCGGGGTGTCGTACCGGGTGCTCGACGCGCCCGGATTGTCGGACTTCACCGGCCGGGGCGTCTTCTACGGCAGCACCGCCACCGAGGCGCCGAGCTGCGTCGACCAGGACGTCTACATCGTCGGCGGGGCCAACTCGGCCGGCCAGGCCGCGGTGCACTTCTCGCGGTACGCCTCCCGGGTCCACCTGCTGATCCGGGGCGCCGACCTCACCGCCTCGATGTCCCGCTACCTCATCGACCAGCTGGAACGGATCGACCAGATCACCGTGCACCCGCACACCACGGTGGTCGGCGGCGCGGGCGCGGACCACCTGCGGGAGCTGACCCTCTGCGACGCCCGTACCGGGCAGACCCGGACCGTGCCGACGTCCTGGCTGTTCATCTTCATCGGCGCGGAACCCCGCACCGACTGGCTGGACGGACTGCTGGTCCGCGACCCGCGGGGCTTCATCGTCACCGGCCCCGATCTCCTCGCCGGCGGGCGACGCCCCGCCGGCTGGCCGCTCTCCCGCGACCCGTACCACCTGGAGACCAGCGTGCCCGGGGTGTTCGCCGCGGGCGACGTCCGGGCCCAGTCGGTCAAACGGGTCGCCTCCGCCGTCGGCGAGGGAGCGATGGCCGTGTCCCTCGTGCACCGCTACCTGGAGGCGCAGTGACCACCCCGGCCGACCGGCTCACCCCCGACGAGCTGCGCACCCTGTTCCTCTTCGCGGCGCTCGACGACGGCCAGCTCGCCTGGCTGGCCGAGCACGGACGGGTGGAGCAGCGCGCCGGTGGGACCGTCGTGTACGGCGAGGGCGAGGCCGCGACCTGCTTCTTCGTCCTGCTGCGCGGGACGGTCTCGCTGCACCGGCGGGTGGGCGGCGACGACGTCGAGGTCAGCCGGACCGACCAGCGCGGCGTGTACGGCGGCGCGACCCAGGCGTACCTGGACGACCAGGTCGAGCAGGTCTACCGCAACTCCATGCGGGCGGTGACCGACGCGGACTTCTTCGTCCTGCCCGCGGAGCACTTCGCGCACGCCCTGCGCTCCTGGTTCCCGATGGCGATGCACCTGCTGGAGGGGCTGTTCTTCGGCATGCGGGACAGCCAGGCGATCGTGGGTGAACGGGAGCGGCTGCTCGCCCTCGGCTCGCTGTCCGCGGGCCTGACCCACGAGCTGAACAACCCGGCCGGCGCGGCCGTCCGGGCCACCTCGGTGCTGCGGGACCGGGTCGCCGGGATGCGGCACAAGCTCGCGCTCATCGCCGACGGCCGGCTGGACGGCCGTGCGTTGCAACGGCTGGTGGAGTTGCAGGAGGAGGCGGTGGCCCGGGTGGCGACCGCACCGAAGCTGTCCCCGATGGCCGCCTCCGACGCCGAGGACGCGGTGACCGACTGGCTGGACGAACACGAGGTACGCGGCGGCTGGGACCTCGCGCCGACCCTGGTCGCCGGCGGGCTGGACGCCGCCTGGCTGGACCGGGTGCAGCCGGCGGTGGGCCGGGCGGACCTGGAGTCGGCGGTGCGCTGGCTGACCTACACCGTGGACACCGAGCTGCTGATCCGCGAGATCGGGGACGCGGTCACCCGGATCTCCGGCCTGGTCGGCGCCGCCAAGCAGTACTCCCAGCTCGACCGCGCGCCGTTCCAGGTCGTCGACGTGCACGACCTGCTGGACGCCACCCTGGTGATGTTCAAGGCGAAGATCCCCGCCGACGTCCGGGTGGTCAGGGAGTACGACCACGCGCTGCCGCCGGTGCCCGCGTACGCGGCCGAGCTGAACCAGGTCTGGACGAACCTGATCGATAACGCGCTGGGCGCCATGGGTGACCGGGGCGTGCTGACGCTGCGTACCGGACGCGCGGGCGACCAGCTGGTGGTGGAGGTGGCGGACACCGGCCCGGGCATTCCGCCCGAGATCCGCCCGCGCATCTTCGAGCCGTTCTTCACCACCAAGCCGGTCGGCACCGGCACCGGACTCGGGCTGGACATCTCGTACCGGATCGTGGTGCGCAAGCACCACGGCGACATCCGGGTCGAGTCCGCGCCCGGGATGACCGTCTTCCGCGTGCTGCTCCCCCTGCCCACCCGGCGTCCCGCGGGCACGCCCGGCGGCGGGTGACCACCTCCTAATCGCCGGCGGCTCGCATCTCCTCTTCGGACAGACCCCGGCGCCAGTACCCGGCGAAGGTCACGTGCCGGCGGTTCAGCCCGCGCTCGCCCACCAGGTGCCGCCGGACCGCCCGGACCATCCCCGCCTCGCCGGCGACCCAGGCGTACGGGGTCGTGGTCGGCAGGTCAACGGCACGCAGGGCGGGCAGCAGCGCGACCCGACGCCCCGCGCGGAAGACCCAGGTCACCTCGACCTCGGCCGCCGTGGGCAACGGCCGCAGGTCGGCCGGGTCCGGCGCCTCGACGAGGACCCGGGCGCGGGTGCCCGCGGGCAGCCAGGCCAGGATCCGCTCGACGGCGGGCAGCGCGGTCTCGTCGGCGACCAGCAGCACCCCGTCGGTGTCGGCGGGCGGGCGGAAACGGACGGTGCGCTCGTCGCGCACCGCCGGACCGAGCAGGACCACCCGGTCGCCGGGCCCGGTCCGCCCGGCCCAACGGGACGCCGGGCCGGTGTCGCCGTGCCGGACGAGGTCGATGTCCACCTCGGTCCGCTCCGGGCGGTGCTCCCGGATGGTGTACGAGCGCATCACCGCGCGGACGGCGGGGTCCATGGCGCGCCAGGCGGTGAACCAGTCCTCCTCCGTCTCCGGGGGCAGCACCGGCTCGAGCTGACCGGGGTGCGGGAGGAAGAGGGAGACGCTCTGGTCGCGTCCGCCGCCGGCGAAGCCGGCCAGCCCGTCGCCGCCGAGGGTGACCCGGACCAGGGAGGCGCCGACGCGCCGGGTGCCGACGACGACCGCTGGGTAGCAGCGGTACCGGGGCGGGGCCGGTGCCAGGGCGGTGCTCATCCGGCGACCTTCTTCGCGCCCCGGATGGCGGTGGCGAGGTTCTCCAGCAGCGGGGCGGCGCCGGCGTAGGAGAAGCGGGGCACCGCGTCCCACGGGGCGACCTGGCCGGCGCGCACGGCGGGCAGCTGCGCCCAGGTCGGCTTCCGGGCGAGGTCGGCGGCCTGCAACGCGGTGCCGCGGTTGTCCAGCAGGATCAGGTCGGCCGGGAACTTCCCGGCGTTCTCCCAGCTGAGCGACTCGAAGTAGTCGCCCTGCGCCAGCTTCGTGGGCACGACGATGTCGACGCCCAGCTCGGCGAAGTACATCAGGTCGGTGCTGATCTTCGGGTTGGAGACGTAGAACAGATCGGGGCTGCCGGAGGCGGCGAGCACCCGGATTCCCGGGTTGGCCTTGACCGCCGCCCGGACCGCGTCGCCGGCGGCGGCGAAGCGGGCCCGGGCGTCGGTGACCTTCTTGGCCGACAGGTCGGCGCCGAGGGACTCGGCGAGCTGCGCGTACCGCTCGATGGGGCGGGTCATCGGAACCCGGGCGGTGGTCAGGGCGACGGTGGGCGCGAGCGGGAGGATCTTCGCCCGGCTCTCGTCCGGCACGTACCAGAGCGCGCCCGGGTCGTACATGTGGGTGACCAGCAGGTCGGGTCGGAGGGTCGCGTACCGCTCCAGGTTGAACTCGCCCCACGCGTTGCCGAGGATCTCGACGCCTTCGACGTCGAGGTCGCCGGCCTGCGGGTCGCGGCTGCCGTCGGCGCGCCGGGTCTCGCCGAACACGCCGGCGATCTGCTCGTCCAGTCCGAAGTCGACGAGCGCGGCGGCGACGCCGGTGAAGGCGACGATCCGCGCGGGACGGCTGGCCGCGCTGACCTTCTCGCCGCGGTCGTCGGTGAAGGACCAGGGGCCGCCGGTGGGCTTCGCGACGGGTGCGGCGGGATCGCCGCCGCGTCCGCAGCCGGCGAGCAGCGCGGCGAGGCCGGCGCCGGCGGCGAGCAGCCCACGACGGGTGACGGTGGATTCGAGCATGGCGAGGTCCTTCGGTACGGGTCGGGATGACCATGGACAGCGGAGTTAGGTTAGCCTAACCTAAAGCGCTGTCAAGAAGGTCTGCATCGGAGTCCGCCCTGTCCCCCACCCGTACCGCCCCGCCCCCGACGACACCGCCGGCGGCCCGGGCGCCCCGCCGCACCGCCCGCCGGCTCGCGGGTCTCGCGCTGAGCCTGCTGCTGCTCGCCGTGGTGGCCGGGCTCAGCATCGCCGTCGGGGCGAAACAGCTCTCCCCCGCCGAGGTGTGGCACGGCCTGCTGCGACCCGACTCCCCCGAGTACGCCGTCGTGCACCGGATGCGCCTGCCCCGTACGCTGCTCGGCCTCGTCGCCGGCGCGGCGCTCGGCGTCGCCGGCGCGGTCACCCAGACGCTGACCCGCAACCCGCTGGCCGACCCCGGCCTGCTCGGCATCAACGCCGGCGCCTCCGCCGCGGTCGCCACCGCCACCGCCGTCCTGGGCGTCGCGTCCGGCGACATCTGGTACGCGCTGCTCGGCGCCGCCGTCGTCACCGTCGCCGTGTACGCGGTCGGCGGTGGTCGCGGTGCCACCCCCACCCGGTTGGCCCTCGCCGGCGCGGCCCTCAACGCCGTCCTCTACTCGTACGTCAGCGCGGTGATGCTGCTCGACGCGGCGTCGCTGGAGCGGCTGCGGTTCTGGACCGTCGGCTCGCTCGCCGACGCGCGCGACGACACCGTCCCGCGGGTGCTCCCCTTCGTCGCCGTCGGACTGCTGGTCGCGCTGGTCAGCGCCCGCCCGCTTGACGCGCTCGCCCTCGGCGATGACTCCGCCCGGACCCTTGGCGCCCGCCCCGGCGCCATCCGGGCGGCGGCCATCGTGGCGGTCACCCTGCTGTGCGGGGCGGCGACGTCGGCGTGCGGGCCGCTGGTCTTCGTCGGGTTGCTGGTGCCGCACCTGGTCCGGGCGCTCACCGGGCCGGACCTGCGCTGGTCGCTGCCGTACTGCGCGGTGCTCGCGCCGGTGCTGCTGCTCGCCGCCGACCTGACCGGTCGGGTGCTGGGCCGCCCCGGCGAACTGCCGGTGGGCACGATGACCGGGGTGCTGGGCGGCCTGGTCTTCCTGCACCTGGTCCGCCGGGGAGCGCGCCGATGATCGTGCTGCGCCTGCCGGGCGGTCTGTCGCTGCGCCTGCGGGCCCGGACGCTCGCCGTCGGCGCCGGGATCACGCTGCTCGCCCTCGCCCTCGCCGCGCTCGCCCTGGCCGGCGGCGACCAACTCCTCCCCCTGGCCGACGTGCTGCGCGCCCTGACCGGCGGGGGCGCACCGGCCGACCGGTTCATCGTCCTCGACCTGCGGCTGCCCCGGCTCGCCACCGCCCTCGGCGTCGGGGCGGCCCTCGGCCTGGCCGGCGCGGTGTGCCAGGCGCTGCTCCGCAATCCACTCGGCAGCCCCGACGTGCTCGGCTTCACCCAGGGCGCGGCGACCGGCGGGCTGACCGTGGTGGTGCTGGGCGGCAGCAGCCTCGCCCTGGGCGCCGCCGCCGTCGCCGGCGGACTCGCCACCGGCGCCGCGGTGTACGCGCTCGCCGGGCGGCCCGGCCTGTCCGGCCACCGGCTGGTGCTGGTCGGCATCGGCGTCACGGCGATCCTCGCCGGGGTGAACGGCTTCCTGCTGACCCGGGCGCCACTGACGGACGCCGCCCGGGCCACCCTCTGGCTCACCGGCAGCCTGGATGGGCGGGGCTGGGTGAACGCGCTGCCCCTGCTGGCGGCGCTGGCCCTGCTCGGGCCGGCCGTCCTCGCCGCCGGGCGTGCGCTGGGCGTGACCGGGATGGGCGAGGACCTGGCCACGACGCTCGGCGTACCGGTGCGATGGCTGCGGCCGCTGCTGCTCGCGGCGGCGGTCGCGCTGGTGTCGCTCGCCGCGGCCGCCGCCGGACCGGTGTCGTTCGTCGCGCTCACCGCGCCGCACCTGGCCCGCCGGCTGACCCGGGCGCCGGGACCGAACCTGCTGCCGGCCACCCTGCTCGGCGCGGCGCTGCTGGTCGCCGCCGACCAGTTCGCGCAGCACGCAGTCACCGGGCACCAACTGCCGGTGGGCGTGGTGACCGGGGTGATCGGCGGTGGGCACCTGGTCTGGCTGCTGACCACCGAACGTCGAGCCGGGCGGCTGTGACCCGCCCCCACGAGAACGGAGCACCACCCATGCGCGCCGACACCCCCCGGCTGGTCGGCCGGGCGATGACCCTCGCGTACGAGCGGCGGACCGTCGCCGAGGACCTGACGGTGCCCGTACCCGACGGCTCGTTCACCGTGATCATCGGTCCCAACGCGTGCGGCAAGTCCACGCTGCTGCGCGCGCTCGCCCGGCTGCTCCGCCCCGCCGCCGGCGCGGTCCTGCTCGACGGCGCGGACATCCACCGCCGCGGCACCCGCGAGGTCGCCCGGGTCCTCGGCATGCTGCCGCAATCCTCCGTCGCCCCGGACGGCATCACCGTCGCCGACCTCGTCGCTCGCGGTCGCCACCCGCACCAGGGACTGCTGCGCCAGTGGTCCCGCGACGACGAGCGGATCGTCGCCGGGGCGATGGCCGACACCGGCGTGGCCGACCTCGCCGACCGGCCGGTCGACCAGCTCTCCGGCGGGCAGCGGCAGCGGGTGTGGATCGCCATGGCGCTCGCCCAGCAGACCCCGCTGCTGCTGCTGGACGAGCCGACGACGTACCTGGACATCGCCCACCAGGTCGAGGTCCTGGACCTGTGCGCCCGGCTCCACGAGGAGCAGGGGCGCACCCTGGTGGCGGTGCTGCACGACCTCAACCAGGCCGCCCGCTACGCCACCCACCTGGTGGCCATGCGCGACGGCGCGGTGGTCGCCGCCGGGGAGCCGCGCCGGGTGGTGACCGCCGCCCTGGTCGAGGAGGTGTTCGGGCTGCCCTGCCGGGTCATCGACGACCCCGAGACCGGGACGCCGCTGGTCGTGCCCGCCGCCCGCCGCCGGGTCGGCCCGGCGCCGGCGTAACGCTCCGCCGATCCGTCGACCCCGATGTAGGTTCCGGTCGAACAAGGGAAGGAGCCGGCGATGCCGGTGACCGCAGGAGAGTTCCGGGAGTGGCTCAGCCAGTTCCCCCCGGATACGCCGATCCCGCCCCCGTTTCGCTCGCCCCGCGCGGCCGCACCGAGGTTTCCGCAACGGGTGCTCAGGGGAAACGCTGCCGCGCGACGAGGTCCAGCATTTCGTCTACCGAGCCGGCCGGGTCAGCGACCGGGAACTGCACCGCGCGCACCACGGCGTCCGGGTCGAGCAGCAGGGTGAGCCGCTTGAGCCGGTCCACCCCGCCGGCCCGGAAGGTCGGTAGGAGCAAGCCGGCGGCGAGCCGGCCGTCCTGGTCGGAGAGCAGCGGGTACGGCAGCCGGGCGTGCTCCGCGAACGCGCGCAGCTGGTCGGGGCGCTGGGTGCTCACCCCGCGCACCTCGGCGCCGGCGGCCCGGAAGAGGTCGTGCCGGTCGGCGTACGTGCGGGACTCGAGGGTGCAGCCGACGGCGCCGGGGATGTCCTCCCAGCCGGGTGGCAGGCCCTGGGCGCCGGGGGCGAAGGCCCCAGGGAAGAGGTAGAGCACGGTCCAGCTGCCGGGCACGGCTGGGGCGTCCTCGCCACCGTCGTGCCGGGCCAGGGTCATCGTCGGTACCCGTCGGCCGACCAGCTGGTGTACGCGGCGAGCCTCGGCGGAGTCCGCGTCGGCGGTGGCGGTGAGGTCGCCGGCGCCCATGACGTGCCGGGTGCCCCAGCCCTGCAGGGCGACCAGCACCGGCAGCAGGCCCTCCCCCTTGGCCGTGAGCAGGTAGTCGTGACGCGGCGGGTGCGCCGAGTACGGCTGGCGGCGAAGCACGCCGTGCTCGACCAGCGCGCCGAGGCGTTCGGTCAGTGCCCGGCGGCTGACGCCCAGCTCCCGTTGCAGGGCGTCGAACCGGGTGGTGCCGCCGGCGATGTCGCGGACGATCAGCACGGTCCACCAGTCGCCGAGCACGCTGAGGGCCTGCGCGATGCCGCAGTCGGCGTCGCCGAGATCCGTCCGCTTCACCTGCCACCTCCCGCCCGGTCGCCCTCGTCGACTATAGTCCGTTTCAGATTGGAACTCACCGCCTCGTGAACGGGGGTCGACGGCATGACCGTCAGGCAGGGGGCCGGAGTGTTCTGGCGCTGGTGGACCGCCGGCACGACCAGCTCGGTCGGGTCGGCGGTCGGCGCGGTGGCGCTGCCGCTGACCGCCCTGACCGTGCTGGACGCGTCCGCGTTCGAGATGGGTCTGATCGCCGCCGCGAGCTACGTCGCCTGGTTGGTGGTCGGGCTGCCCGCCGGCGTCATCGTGCAGCGGCTGCCGCTGCGCGGCGCCCAGGTCGGCGCCGACCTCGCCCGCGCCGTGGCGGTGGCGTCCATCCCCGTCGCCTGGTGGTGGGGCTGGCTGACCGTCGCCCAACTGGTCGTCGTGGCGCTGGTTGTCAGCTTCGCCAACGTGCTCTTCGACGTCGCCAACGCCACCTTCCTGCCGGCCCTCTTCGGCCGGGAGCAGTTGCATGCCCGCAACAGCCTCACCTCCGCCACGCACGCCGCCACCCAGCTCAGCGGCCCCGCCCTGGGCGGGCTCGCGGTGCAGGCGCTCGGCGCGGTGCCGACGGTGCTGGTCGACGCGGCCAGCTACCTGGTCTCGGCCGCGCTGCTGCGCTCGCTGCCGGCCCGGCGGGTCGACGCCCCGGACCGGTGGCCCCCGCTGGCCGAGATGATCGGTGAGGGCTGGCGCTACGTGACGCGCCACCCGGTGATGGGGCCGACCATGTGGACGGCCACGGCGGTGAACTTCGTCTGCGGCGCCCAACTCGCCGTCTACCCGTTCTACCTGGTCCGGGAGCTGCACGCGCTGGTCGGCGTCCTGCTGGCCGTGGAGGGCGTCGGGTCGTTGGTGGGCGCCACGTTCACCCCGTGGATCACCCGCCGGTGGGGCACGGCCCGCTCCCTCGTGGTGGCCTGCCTGGTCGCCGTCGGCGGCGCGTTCGCCGTCCCGGTGGGTGTCGCCTGGCCGGCGTACCTTGCCTTCACGGTCGGCAACGTGGCCTTCGCCGGCGGCGTGGTGGTGCTCAGCGTGACCACCCGCACCTACCGACAGACCGCGAGCCCACCGGAGCTGCTCTCCCGGGTGATGGCCACGGTCCGGTTCGTCTCCTGGGGCGCCATCCCGGTCGGCGGGCTGGCCGCCGGCGCCCTCGCCGGGCTGGTCGGTGCCCGGGTCACCCTCTTCGCCTTCGCCGGGGCGGCAGTGCTGGCCCCGCTGGCCCTGCTCCTCTCCCCCGTCCGCAGTCTGCGCGACCTGACCGACCTGGCGGTCGACGGACCGACCGCGCGGGAACGCGTGGCAGCCGCGCCCTGACGTCGCCGCGCCCCCGCCGTACTGTTTCTGCCCTACCGAGCGGTGGGCGACACCTCGACGCCGGGTTCCTCAGCCATCCGCGACGACACGGCGATGACGAACACGAGTGGCACGATCAGCAGTGCCGGTGACCACGCGGACAGGTGTACAGCCACCAGGGCACCGACAGCGGCGCCGCTCATCAGGGCCGCCAGGACCTGAGCCTTGGGCCGCAAGCCACGCCAAGGGGTCCGAGCGGCAACACCGGCGATCAGGCTCGTGAGCGTGCCTGTCAGGTATGTGGAGGAGAGGCCCGGTACGCCGAACCGCTGGATGGCACTGCTCTGCACGCCCAGCGCCGCTGCCGACAGCATCAGGAGAGCAAGATCGACGTGCTCCGAGCGGTTGGCAGGGTTGAGCTCCCAGACGACGAGAAAGACGACGAACACCAGGAGTTCCAGGACGAGCGCCCGGGTGACCCGACCCGGCCAGACGGGGTCGCCCGGCTGCGCCGAACCGGCGAGTCGGGCTCCCGCGAGGACTCCGGCGATGAAGCTGACGATGGCGCAGCCTGACGTCAGGGCCAGATCTGCTTCGCCTCTGCCCGCGGAGAGCCCGAGCAGGACCATGTTGCCCGTCATCACGCTCGAGAAGGCGCCACCCAGGGAGAGGAAGCCAACGGCGTCGGCGCAGCCGGTCAGGAACGTGAGCACGACAACGAGGGCCTGCCTTCGCCTCAGCAGATCCGGGTTTCCTCTCGCTGTGACGCGGAAGCGCATGACGCGGGGCATTGTTCTCAACACTGTCGGCTGTCCTCCACAAATTGTTCTTCGTATACACTTCGGCTGGACGTTCATGGAGAGGCGATCAGGTGGCTGAAGACCTGCGGGACAAGCTCGGTGCTCAACACCTGCCGCTACGCGACCAGGTCCTCGCCGCCCTACGGACCGCGATCATCAATGGCGACTACCCTCCCGGTGAGCGGCTGACCGAGGACCGGTTGGCCGAGGACTTCGGCGTCTCGCGCAACCCGGTCCGGGAGGCACTGCGCGTCGCAGAGGCAGAGGGTTTCGTCGTGATCCTGCCCAGACGAGGGGCGGTTGTCGCCTCCCCCAGCAGCGGAACCATCGCCGACATGTTCGCCGTGCGCGAGCGCCTGGAGGCGCTGGCCGCCCGGCTGGCGGCCGAGCGGGCGACGGCGGCGGACGTGGCCGCCCTGAGGGCGCTGCTGGAGCAGGGCCGCGAGGCGACGGAGCAGCAGGACCTGCGGCGGGTCGCCGAACTGAACACGGCCCTGCACCTGCGCATCCTCCGGATCAGCGGAAACCCCTGGCTGTCATCGATCGCCAAGGCGCTGTACCT
This sequence comes from Micromonospora sp. GCM10011541, assembly GCF_042650725.1. NCBI lineage: Bacteria > Bacillati > Actinomycetota > Actinomycetes > Micromonosporales > Micromonosporaceae > Micromonospora > Micromonospora sp. GCM10011541. The sequence continues at coordinate 130,296 of NZ_JBHSBP010000012.1, read as the reverse complement.
CCATGTGCAATGGGTCTTCCGGCTGGGCGCCGCGGAACGAGCACCCCACTCGTGGAGCGAGCACATTCAGCTGGTGGACGCCATCGAGTCGGGTGACGGTGAGCGAGCCGAGCAGGCCGCGCTCTCCCACCTCGACGCGGCATCCGCGGCCGCCTACGAGAACGCCGAAGGCGGGTACGGAGCCCACTAGTGGTCAACGGCCGCAGGCATAGCCCTGCATGCCCCGCGGGTTCGCCCCGGCCCCGAGCACACCCGTAGCCGGGTCGCGGGTCACGGCGCAGAGCCGGCCGAGGCTCCACGAGCCGGAGAGCCGTACCTCATGCCCGTACGCGCGCAGTGCCGTCAGGACATCCTCGTCCAGGCGGTCCTCCAGCACCAGGACGGCGGGCTCGAAGTCGCGCGGGTAGAACGACGCCGGCAGGCTGGTGGTGTGCCACATGGGCGCGTCGATGGCCTCCTGCAGGGCCCGACCTCCCGCGAGATGGCGAAGCAGGAACAGCAGTTGCCATTGATCCTGCTGGTCGCCGCCGGGGGTGCCGCACGCCAGTACGGGCGCGCCGTCGCGGTGCACCATCGTCGGGCTCAGGGTGGTACGGGGTCGGCGCCCCGGGGCAAGCGACGAGGCGAGACCTTCCTCGAGCCAGAACATCTGGAGTCGGCTGCCGAGGGGGAAGCCGAGGTCCGGAATGGTGGGAGAGCTCTGCAGCCAGCCGCCGCTCGGGGTGGCGGAGATCATGTTGCCCCAGCGGTCGACCACGTCGACGTGACAGGTGTCGCCGCGGGTCACGCCGTCCGGCTTCACCGTCGGCTCGCCCGTCGTGGGATCCACCACGTCGGCCCGACGTCCGGCACTCCGTTGGGCATGGGCAGGGAGGCGGGGTTCCGCTCCATCGGGACGCCCCGGTCGTAGCTCCGCCGACGCCCGTCCTCCGATCAGACCTGCCCGCTCCCGCGCGTACTCCCTGGAGAGGAGCGCCTTCACGGGCACGTCGATGCCATCGCCGTACCAGGCCTCGCGGTCGGCGAAAGCGAGCTTGAGCGCTTCGGCCTGGGCGTGGATGCCGCGAGCGGTTGACGGGTCGTACGCGTGGGGGTCGTCGAGCGCGTCGAGGACCGACAGCGTCTCCAGCAGCACCGGGCCCTGGCCCCAGAAACCGGTCTTCGCCACCGAGTAGCCGTTCCAGTCGAGGGTTACCGGCTCCTCCCAGGTCGCAGAGTAGGCAGCCAGGTCCGCGCCGGTGACGAGGCCGGCGTGGGGACGCCCGCTGGAGTCCTGGAACGGTTCCCGAGAGAACCGGTCGATCGCCTCGGCGACGAAACCTTCACCCCAGGCACGACGTGCGGCGTCGATCTGCGCCTCGCGGTCGGAGCCGCCTGTCTGTCCGGCCTTGACCAGTCTTTGAAGAGTCCGCGCGTAGGCCGGGTTGGCGAACATCTCGCCCGCCGCCGGCGGCTTGCCGTTGCGCAGCCAGAGCTCCGCAGAGGTCTGCCAGTGCTCCTCGAACAGCGATTGCACGGCTGCCACGGTGTCGCCGACCCTGCCGATCAGCGGATGGCCGGCGCCGGCGTATCCGATCGCCGGCTCCAGCACCTCCTCCAGGAAGAGCGTGCCGTGGTCCCGCAGCAGGAGGAGCCAGGCGTCCACGGCGCCGGGCACGGCCGCCGCGAGCGGGCCGGATCCCGGGATCAGGTCCATCCCGAGGGACCGGAAGCGCTCGATGGTCGCACCGGCGGGCGCGGGCCCCTGCCCACACAGCACCTTCGGGGCCGGGTCCTGGGCCGTCGCGACGATGGCGGGCACCTCACCGGCCGGCCCGTTGAGGTGTGGTTCCACGACGTGCAGGACGAACCCGGCGGTGACGGCCGCGTCGAAGGCGTTCCCACCGCGCTCGAGGACCCCCATGGCGGCCTGGCTCGCGAGCCAGTGCGTCGAGGACACCATCCCGAAGGTTCCCTGCAGGGTGGGCCTGGTCGTGAACGTCATGAAAGCACCTCACTGTTGTCAGCGGTCCGGACGTCAGGCCGGGTGCCGTCCGGCTGAACCAGGTGGCACGCGGCCTTCCCGCCACCGGTCTCAACCTGCGCCGGCACCTCCGTCGCGCACCTGTCGAACGCGAGCGGGCACCGGGTGCGGAAGCGGCAGCCGGAGGGAGGGTCCAGGGCGGACGGCAGGTCGTCGCCGAGCAGGACCGGCTGACGCTGCCGTTGGCGGACCGGGTCGGCCACCGGTGCGGCCGCCAGCAGCGCCTGTGTGTAGGGATGGGCGGGTCGCGTGAAGATCTGCTCACGTGAGCCCGTCTCGACGAGTTGCCCGAGGTACATGACGGCGATCTCGTCCGCCAGGTACTCCACCGCGGACAGGTCGTGGGTGATGAAGAGGCAGGCGAACCCGATGTCCCGCTGCAGGTCGGCCAGGAGGTTGAGCACCGACGCCTGCACCGACACGTCGAGCGCGCTCGTGGGTTCGTCCGCGATGAGCAGCGTTGGCTCGGAGATCAGCGCCCGGGCGATGCTGACCCGTTGGCGTTGCCCTCCGGAGAGCTCATGGGGATAGCGGCGCGCCACTTCGGCCCGCAGGCCCACCCTCCCGAGTTCCGTGGCGACGCGCGCCTCCCGGTCGCGTCGCGAGATCCGCTCACCCGACAGACGCAACGGCTCAGCCACCACGTCGCCCACCAGCATGCGCGGATCCAGCGAGCCGGCGGGGTCCTGGAAGACGATGGACACCTCACTTCGGTGCCGACGTAGCTGTCGCCGGGACAGATGGGTGACATCGGTCCCGCCTATCCTGACCACGCCGGCGGTGGGCTCCACGAGCCTCACCACGCACCGGCCCACCGTCGACTTCCCGGAGCCGCTCTCGCCCACCAGCGCCGTGACCCGGCCCTTCGGAATGGCGAGGGACACACCGTCCACAGCTCGCACCGGCCCGAAGTGCATCACCAGGTCCTCGAGTTCGAGGGCGTTCGGCTGCGGCGTCATATCTCCGTCTCCTGAGGCTGCGTCCGAGGTGCCGGGCAGGGGTGCCAACATGCCGCGAGGTGGTCCTTCGCCGCGAACGCGCCTCCGGTCCCGACCACCTCGAGGGGCGGGGCGGACTCACGGCACTGCGAGTCGGCGGCCGGGCACCGGTCCGCGAACGTGCACGCGTCGGGCTGGCTTGACAGGACGGGCACGAGGCCGGGGATCTCCTGCAGCCGCGCGGTGCCGGCATGCTTTCCCGGGGTCGGTGAGGCCGACAGCAGCCCGGCCGTGTACCGGTGCAACGGATGTGCGAACAGGTCGGTGACCTGCGCCCGTTCCACCACCCGCCCGGCGTACATGACGACGACGCGGTCCGCGACGTCGGCGATCACGCCGAGGTCGTGCGTGATGACGAGGATGGTCGTGCCCAGCCTGTCGCGCAGGTCGCGGAGCACCTGGAGGATGCCGGCCTGGACCGTGACGTCCAAGGCGGTGGTCGGTTCGTCGGCCACCAGCACCTTCGGGCCGCAGGCCACCGCCATCGCGATCATCACCCGCTGGCGCATGCCTCCGGAGAGCTGATGCGGGTAGTTGTCGACACGTTTCGAGGCGGACGGGATCCCGACGAGCGACAGCAACTCCACGGCCCGCGCCCGAGCGGCCGGCCTCGACATCCGCTCGTGAACCTGCAGCACCTCACCGATCTGGCGCCCGACGGTGAGCACCGGGTTCAAGGACGTCATCGGTTCCTGGAAGATGTAGGCGATCTCCTTACCGCGCACTCGGCGCAGCACCGACTCCCGGGTGCCGACCAGCTCGGTTCCCCTCAGCCGCACCGAACCGGAGATCCGGGCGCTGCTCGGCAGCAGGCCCGCGATGCTCATCGCGGTGACGCTCTTGCCGCAGCCTGACTCGCCCACCATGCCGACGATCTCCCCGGGGGCGAGATCCAGACTTACCCGGTCGACCGCCGAGACCGTCCCGCCCTCGGTCGTGAACGAGACCGAAAGATCGCGTATCTCCAGCACGGGTGCGCCGAGCACGGAGGAGGCGGTGCCCGGGCGTTCCACCGTGGTCATCACCGGTCTCCCTTCGGGTCGAGGGCGTCACGAAGGGCGTCACCGAAGACGTTGAACGCCAGTGCCAGGATCATGATCACCACACCAGGGAAGATCGCTGCCCACGGGGCGCGGGCGGCGAACTGCTGAGCAGTGGCCAGCATGGTTCCCAGGCTGGGGGCCGGGGGCTGAATGCCGAGGCCGAGGAACGACAGCACCGCCTCTCCCAGGATCGCCGCCGGGATCGCGACCGTGGCCTGCACCAGGATCACCGACGTGGCATTGGGCAGGATGTGCCGGGCGAGCACCCACAGGTCGCTCGCACCGTCCACGACGGCCGCGGCGACGAAATCCAGCGACTTGAGCCGCAGCGTGTCCGAGCGCACCACGCGGATCACCCCCGGGATCTGCGCGATCCCGATGGCCACGGCGGCGTTGCCGAGGCTGGCGCCCCGGATGGCGGCCAACCCAACTGCCATGATCAGGAACGGGAACGTGAGCAGGAGGTCGGTGAACCGTGAGATCACCGCGTCCCATGCCCGGAAATAGCCCGCCGCGAGCCCGAGCGGCACGCCGATGATCAGAGAGGTGGCCACCGCCAGGAGTCCCACCTCGAGGGACGCTCGTGCCCCCAGCATGATGCGGGACAGGACGTCACGGCCCAGGTCGTCGGTTCCCAGGACGTGTCCGGGAGTGCCCGGAGGCGAGAACGTGTGCCCAAAGTCGGTCTGCTCGACGGAATAGGGGGCGATCCAGGGCGACAGCAGGGCGACGACGGCCGCGAGCGCCAGCACGACGAAGCTCACCACGGCGAGAGGGTTCCTTCTCAACCGTCTGAGGACCCGGGTGCGCCGAGTGAGGCTGGCAGGCCCGGCTTCCGCCAGCGGAACGGTGAGGACGGTCATGCCGGATCCCCCGTCACACGAATTCGTGGGTCGATGACCGAGTAGAGCAGGTCAACGAAGAAATTGATCACGATGTAGGCCGTCGCGGTGAGCAGGACGACAGCCTGGATCACCGGGTAGTCCCGCTGGAACACCGCATCGATGGTCATCTTGCCGAAGCCCGGGAGCCCGAAGATCTGCTCGGTGACGACCGCGCCGGATATCAGGCCTCCGAGTTGGAGGCCCACGATCGTCACCACCACGATGAGGCTGTTCCGGAGAGCATGCCGGGTGATGACCGCTCGCGGCCGAAGCCCCTTCGCCTTCGCCGTACGCACGTAGTCCGAGGAGAGCGAGTCCAACATCGCGGATCGCGTCTGTCGCATGATGATGGCGGCGAGCCCCGTACCGAGAATCACGGCCGGCAGGACGATGTGGTGCAGGTTGTCCACCGGATCCTGCAGGAGCGGCACGAAACCGGAGGCCGGAAACAGCCCCGTCGCCACGGAGAGGTAGAGGATCGCGAGCAGTCCGAGCCAGAAGTGCGGCACCGACAGACCCACCAGTGCCAGTCCGTTGGCCAACCACTCCGCCGGGTGCCCGCGGCGTACCGCCGCGAGCACACCGGCGCCGACGCCCAGCACCGCGGCGATGAGGATCGCCAGGACGGAGAGCTCGGCCGTCACGGGCAGGGCGGTCGTGAGCATCGACGAAACCGGCGTCCCGGTTCGGATCGAGACCCCGAAGTCCCCTTGCACAGCGCGTTCCACGTACTGCGCGAACTGGAGTGGCAGCGGCTGGTCCAGCCCGTAGTGGTGACGGATGGCCTCCAGCGCCTCGGGCGACCGGTCCTCCCCTGCCAGTGCGAGCGCCGGGTCCCCGGGCAGGGCCCGCACGCCGAGGAACACCACGACGGTCGACAACAACAGGGTCAGCGCTGACTGCCAGGCGCGCCTGAGTAGGTAGCGGATCACGAGGACCTACTTGGTGAACCCGGCGAAGGCCGCTCGGATCACGCCGTCCGGGAAGACCTGCAGGCCCTGCACCTTCTTGGAGACGGCGGTCAGGTTCCGCTGCCGGTAGAGGTAGATCAGCGCGTCATCCTGCTGAAGGATCGTCACCGCCTGCCCGTACAGCTTCTTGCGCGCCTCGACGTCGTTCGACTGACGAGCCTCGGTCAGCACGGCATCGAGCTGGGCATTGCTGTAGCCCGAGACGTTCTGGCTGCCGCCGGTACCGACGAAGTTCGTGATGTTGGCATCCGGGTCGATCCGCCCGCTCCAGCCCAGCTGCAGCAACTCGAAGTTGCCGCGGTCCTGCTCGTCGAGCAGGGAGGAGTACTCCACCGGATTGATCTTCAGGTCGAATCCGCCCTCCTTGACCATGGCCTGCAGCGCCTGCGCGAGACGCAGCGTGTCGGGCGTGTTCGACGCGAGCATCGTCACCGGGTACGGCGTCTGAACACCCGCTTCGGCGAGCAGCTGCTTGGCCTTGGCGGGATCGTGCGCCGGGCACGTCTGCGCCTCCGGGGACGAGAACGGGCTGGCGGGAGAGATCGGCGAGCAGGCGACACCGAAGAGCCCGTTGAAGACCGCTTGGACCAGGGCCTTCCGATCGATCGCGTACTCGAAGGCCTGTCGGACCTTGGCGTTCTTCGCGATGGGGCGGTCGATGGGCTTGGGCGGTGTCCCGACGCCGTCGACGTTGCCGATGTTGAAGGTGAGGCCCTGGTACCCGAGAGACTGCGACTGCAGGACGGAGACAGCGGCGTCCGCTCGCAACGAGCCGACATCCTGGGTGGAGATGCTATCGGCGACCTGGGCGTCGCCGGAGCGCAGGTTGGCAGCGCGGATGCTCGCGTCGCTGAGAATGTGCCACGAGATGGCGTCGAGGTGGACCTTGGCAGCGTCGTAGAAGTTGGAGTCCTTCACGACGTCGATGGAGTTCTGCGGCACCCGCTTGGCGAACTTGAAGGGTCCGACGCAGACCGGCGCCGAGGCGAAGTTCTCTCCCAGGCTGCCCAGCGCCTTCGGGCTCATGATCATGCCGGCGCGGTCCGCCAACGCTCCGACCAGGGGTGCGAACGGCTGCTTCAGGTGAACGACGACCGTCTGGGGATCAGGCGTGTCGACGCTCTCGATGGGACCGAGTTCGCTCTTGCGCGCGGACCTGGGGAGGGTCAGGTGTCGTTGCAGGGTGGCCTTCACCGCGGCGGAGTCGAACTGGGTTCCGTCCGCGAAGCGTGCGCCCTGACGCAGCGGGATGGTCACCGTCCTACCGTCGCTGCTGATGGCGGGGAGGGCGGTCGCGAGCTGCGGCACGACCTGCGCCTGCTCGTTCACGTCGTAGAGCTTCTGGCACATCGCCTGGAAGACGTAGCGCGAGTAGAGGCTCCGCGACAGGCTCGGGTCCAGGGCGTCGGGCTCCGCGGAGAGGGCGATGACCAGCTTGCCGCCTTGCTTCACCGCAGCGGGGTCGGCCGGCGTGCCGAAGGAATCCTGGCTTGCGGACTGGTTCCCGTCGGACTGGCCGCCGCCCCCGTTGTCCGACACCGGTGAGCAGGCCACGACGGTGCAGGCAACAACGACCGCCGCCACCGCGGCCCGGAGTGGAGCGAGCCTCCCCGGGCTCGTTTCGCTGAAGAAGAGGTTCGTCATTGGGAGCTCCTCAAGTGGGCGATTCGGGGAGCGTATGTTGTATACGATGCATGGCGCAAGGGATCTCCAGGTAGCCGCCGCACGGCCGCACATACGAAGATCATGGATAGACCCGGCCCGTGATCCGGGTCGGCCAGCTGGCAGACATCCAGTCAGCAGTGACCGGCGGGGTCGGGCCGAGGGATGACGGTGACGCCACTGCGCCACCGTCATCCGACCCCGACTAGTGCGAGAAGGTGATGATCTGGGCGGTGCCCGGCGCGACGGTCACCGTCGACGAGGTGTGCTCGACCGGGACGGCGGTGGACTGTGCCGTACCGGCGGCAGTTCCCGCCGGCGTCACGGTGCGGCCGCCGAGGGTGATGCGACCGGCGTCCAGCGAGGCGAATCCCTCCGGCGCCGAACTCCGCAGCGTCACCTGCTGTCCCGTGCGGTACGACGATGGCAGGTGGAGGGTCACCGAGTCGTAGGCGCTCTCCGCCCTGGCCGGGTCCTGGACGTTGATGAGCACCACCGTCAGCGTGCCGTTCAGCCCCATGACGGCGTACGCGCGGAGCTTGTCCAGGTCGGCGTCGGCGAGGTCCAGGTCGACGAACCGCCCCTGCGGCACCTGCCGGAACGCCCAGATGCCGTAGTACAGCGGAGTCGCCGACAGCTCGTTCGCGTCGAGCGCCGACTGGTCCGCCGCGCAGAAGGCGCCGTAGTAGCGGTAGGAGATCGGGTAGTCGGCGGAGTCGCGGGGCTTGAAGTCGCCGCAGATCGCTGCGGTGTTGGTGTGGAACTGCAGCCTGTCGACGCCGCTCTGGGCCGCCTGGAGCAGGTAGTCCAGCGACCACAGGGAGGTGGCGTAGGAGTTGCTCACTTCCGGCATCCCGCTGCACGAGGCGGAGTTCGACTCGTTCAGCGTCATCGGGATCGTGCCGGGCAGGCGGTCGCCGACCGCCATGATGCCCGCGAGCTTGCTCCGGGTGTTCGTGTACGTGAGGGGGGACATCAGCTGATCGATGGTCACCCGGGACGAGCCGCAGTGGCTCCACGGATACCAGTGGGAGGCGAGTTCCGAGAGCACCTGCTGGGGGTTGGTGGCCTCGTCGGCCAGCGCCGCGGTCACGAACCCGTCCAGCCTGGTGTTGGTCTTCGCCGTGTTGGCCGATGGAGCGATCACCTTCAGGCGCGCCTGCGGCAGTGCCCGGTCGATGGCGGCTTGATACTGCTTGGCCGTCTCCCACATCTCGGCATCGGTCAGCGTGGTGACGTTGTCGTACTCGTTGCCCAACTCCACGCCCAGCAGGTCCCCGCCGAGGGTCTCGTAGGCGGCTGCCACCTCAGCGACCACCTGATCGAGACTCACGTCGGGGGACGGGTCCCGCGCCGGGTTCTTGATCTTGGAGGGGTCGATCACCGTCTTCAGCGGCGCGCCGAGGGTCACCCTCCAGCCCGTGTCGTCCAGCAACTGCTTGAGGCCGTTCAGGTCGGACTGGTCGACGGTGCCGCCGATCGCCTGCGGCGGAGCCGGCGCGTCACTCCACGCACCGAAGGCCGGCCACACCAGGTCCATCGAGTAGCCACCGAGTCGGATCACGCCATGGGGCCCGAGGGTCCGCAGCCGCTCGGCCATCCGCTCCCTCGTCAGGAAGCCGTGCGCGAAGTCCGCCGACTCCACCGAGAAGCCCTGGAACTCGTCGCCGAGCCCCGCGTTCTGCCCGTTCACGGTGGCGGTGAGGGTGAGGCTTGCAGTCGGGGGAAGGGCGTCGTCGGCGGCGGCTCGCATGCCGCTCCCGGCCGCCACCAGCCCGGCCGCCAGCACGCCGGCGACCAGCGACCGTCGCAGGAGGCGACGTCGGCGAACGGCGGCAGACGTCGCGGTTCGGGCTCCGCGATCCGGCTCGACAGGTGGGCTTGCGGTTTGAGCACTCATGCGCACTCGTTCTCCCTTGCAGCTGTGACCCCTCGCCGGGCCTCTCACCCCTGAGCGGGCGGGACCGGGCGTACGGCCGCGCAACATCGGCCCGAGATCGTCCGAACTGGTGGCGGTGCAATCGTTTGCTGCGTGATGGCAAGTCCAGCACCAGCGGTACGACTGGGCAAGGATTCACACCGATGAAACAAGTTTCAGCCGGACAGGGGCACCTGTCCACGCTGCGCGGCGTACAGGTCGGCGACGGACGGCGCCGACCCGTGATCGGCGAGCAGCGATTCGAGGTCGCCGGAGAAATCGCGGGACAGCCCACTGCTGGTGTCCTCGACGCCCTGCACGCCGACGGTCACGCTGCGCGGCGCCACATCGGCGATCGTGACCGCGTACGGTCGGCCGTTCGTGATCCTGACGTTCCAATGCGCCATCCGCGCGCCGAAGAGGGGGCCCGACGCGGCGGAACCACCCACCCGCCCGTTGTTCTCGAGCGTGATGTCCGTCCGCGCGTTCTCGAAGGGCAGGGCGCGGTGGGTGTCGAACGTCCCCTCCGCCATGCGCCCCCGGCGGTAGACGTTCCCGGCCGAGAGCCCCTCGAGGTTGAGACCGTGATGGATGGCGCCGGAGGGAACGGGGACGCTGAACCGCTCGATCTCGAAGTCTTCCACGAGGTTGTCGTTGGACTGCATGCGGCAGGCGAAGCTGTGGTGGGCGGCCCGCCCGCCGACGGTCACGTCCGTGATGGTGATCGACTTGGCTGACGTGAGCCCGAACCCGAGGTCGCAGTTTTCGACGCGTACGTCCCGCGCCCAGCAGTCGTGGACCGCTTGGAAGCACACCCCGTTCGAGCCCGGGTGCCGGTTGTGGGCGGTCTGGGGGACGAGCTCGTTCCTGACCGTGAGGTGCTCGACGCCGGCGTCCCGCACGGTGGGGCCGATCGCGCGCAGCCGCGCCGGCCAGCCGGGCCGAAGGTCGTACTTGAGTGGCTGTGCCAGCCGGACGAGGCGCTCGCCGAGCACCGCTTCGACCCGCACGGGCCATTGCAGCGTCGCGTACTGCACGTACTGCCCGCCGGATCCCGTCACCAGTTGGGGCGCCCCGCGTGGCCAGTCGTAGTCCCGGGTCCCGGGAACGTCGCCGGCGAGGTGCTTCAGCAGGCCGGCGTCCGGCGGGTTCTGGCACTCGAGGACGACCATGTCACCGGGAGTCAGCCGGCTCGTGCCGGACACGACAAGGGTCCGCTGTCCGCGGGATGCGGCGCCGACCTCGGCGAGCACGTCACCGAGCAGCCACCCCTCGGTCCCGGCGTAGTCCTCCGCCTCCGACCGGGCGCGGCGCTCGGGCGAGACGAACCAGATCTGCCCGCCGGTCCAGGACCAGCGGCTGTTGCCGTTGGACTGGCGGTTCGGCCGGTAGCCGTCGTCAAGGGTGCGCGCGAAATGCAGCACGGTGGAGTCCCGGCCGACCCCGCGGAGCACCACTCCGGACCAGTGCATCCAGACCGGCCCGGACAGCGTGTAGGTCCCCGGCGGGACCAGCACGACGCCCCCACCGTGCTCGCCCGCCTGTCGTACGGCCGCATTGAACGCCGCCGTGCAGTCTGTCCCGTCGGGACGGGCGCCGAAGTCGGTGACCTTCGTGACCACCGAGGGCGTCGGCGGCCGCTCGCCGAGCCGGTAGCCGGCGGCCGACACGTCCGGCACGAGTGGATGACAGCCGTGGGCCGCCCGCCATTGTTCGAGGAGGTCAGCGGAGGCGTCCCTCGGCTGCGAGACGGCGTCCACCGACGCCGCCCGGGCCGGGCGAGCGGCGCCGGCCAGGGTTGTGGCGACGGTGGTGGCCGCCCCCAAGCCGAAGAGCCCTCGTCGGCTGATGGCGGGATGCGTGATCGGCGGCATGGCGTTTCCTCCGAGCCCTCGTCGCTTACGGAAAGCCTTGAAACCGTTTGCGGTCCGACGTTCACGACACCAAACACCTGGGCCAGCGGTCAATGCGTTCGAAGACTGAAACTTGTTTCATCCCACCGAATGCATTGACTGATGTACCAGCCGTTTGCTGGCATCAGGGGAACCGCAAACGGTTTCAGGAAGCTGCGCTGCTCCGGACGCACGCAGGCGCCTGACGAACCGGAACCCGTCCATCCCGGCACCAACGCGAGGACGTAGTCATGAGGATCCGCCTTCCCGGACCGATCACCGCCTGCCTGTCCGCCCTCGCCGTCGCCCTGGCGATGGTGCTGGTCGCGCCCGCCCACGGCGCCGGCGCGGCCGAAACGGGGATCCGTTTCACGTCGCCGAGCGACAGCCTGCTCGGCGGCACCGTGGATCTCGAGGTCGACGCTCCGCCGGATACCACGGCCGTACGGTTCTACCTGGACGACGTCCAGCTGTCCGAGCTGACCGACGTGTATGCGCGGCAGACCAGGACCACCCCGGTCTGGGCGACCGCCACCGACGCGGCCTGGTTTCCGACCGGCTCACACACGCTGAAGGCCGAAGCGGACACCCCGTCGGGCACGCTCACGGCGACCAAACGGGTCGTGACCGAGGCGCCACCGGCCGGCCCCGGAGTCCAGCACCTCGACGGCGGGTGGCAGTTCGCGACGGCCGCGGAACTGCCCGAGGGCGCCCTGGCGGGGACGGTACCGCCGGCGGTGCGGCCGGAGTACGACACCGGCGCGTGGCCGACCATCGTCGTACCCGACTCGTTCGGGGCCGTGCGGGCGAAGTGGAACGACGACAACGGCGTGGTCGGCGTCTACCGCCGGACCGTCGACCTCGACGCGCCCGATCCGGGTGACCGCACCGCCCTGGCCTTCGAATCGTGCTTCTGGACCTGCAGGTACTTCGTCAACGGCGTGGACGTGGGCAGCAGCACCGGCGGGTACCTGCCCACCCGGCTCGACGTGACCGGGGCGGTACGGCCGGGTACGAACACGATCGCGGTCGTGATCGACAACCGGGTCTCGACCATGGGCGAGTACGCCCGTCCGGTCCAGGGCCTGTACTGGAACTGGGGTGGCCTGCTCCAGCAGGTACGCCTGGAGCGCACGCCCGCTGTGGCGCTGACCGAGACCCGGGCCGAGGGAACGGCGGACGGGCAGCTGACCCTGCGCCCGACCGGCGTCAACGCCACCACGTCCCCCCGGCAGGTGACCGCGCTGCTGACCGTCGAAGGGCCGGACGGCTCACGCGTGCTCGGCCCGCAGCAGGTGCACACCACCGTGCCCGCCGGCGGCGGAGCCGCCACCCCGATCGAGCTCGACGTCCCCCGACCCGCCCTCTGGGACCTCGACCACCCCAACCTCTACACCGTGCGCCTTCGTCCGCTGGGCGACGCCGCCTGGCAGGAACTCGTCGAGCAGACCGGCTTCCGCACCGTCGCCGTCCACGGCCTCGACCTGCTGCTCAACGGCAAGCCGATCCAGGACCTGCCCGGCTTCAACCGGCACGCCGACTACCCCGGACTGGGTCGCACCCAACCGGACGGGCTGGCCGACCGCGAGATCAAGACACTGCACGACAAGGGCTTCCGGATCTTCCGGCCCGCCCACTACCCCACCACCCCGGCCGAGCTGCACGCCGCCGACAAGTACGGCCTGCTGGTCATCGAGGAGATCAACAACATCAGCTCACAGCCGGGCACCTTCCTCGGCAGGTCGGAGGTGCAGGAGTTCGGCAAGCGGACGCTGGCCCGGATGGTCGCCCGGGACCGTAGCCACCCGAGCCTGTTCGCCTGGTCCGTCGGCAACGAGAACGCCACCGAGACCGACGGGGCCGTCGACTACGTCCGCGACGTCATCGGCTACGGGCGCAGCATCGATCCGACCCGGCTCTACACCCAGGTCTCCCACCGGCACACCCGCGACCGGGCCTACCCCTACCAGGACTTCTTCGCGACCAACTACTACGCCGGCTGGTACTCCACGCTGGAGAGCCTGACCTCGCACCTGGACGCGTTGCAGAAGATGACCGGGCAGCCGATCCTGCTGAGCGAGTACGGGGCGGAAGCGGTCCACCAGCGGGACGGGGTGGGTCGCGGGACCGAGTTCTACCAGGCCTCCCTGATCGACGAGCACAACCGGCTGTTGAACAACCGGCCGCACCTCATCGGCAAGATGTACTGGACCTCGACCGAGTTCTGGTGCACTCCGACGTGGGGATCCGGACAGAACCCGGAACCGGTGCCGCCCTTCCACACCAAGGGGCTCGACACCTACCACCGATCCCACAAACTCGGCTGGCGGGTGATGTTCTCGCCGGTGCGGATCGCCCGGGCCAGCGTCCTCGCAGCGCCTCTGGACCAGCCGGGAACGCTGCGCCAGCGGGTGACGATCGTGGACGCGCTCGGCCACGGCGGCCACGGCACGGTCGTGGTCGAACCCCCGCCGGGCTTCGCCGCGCAGCCGGTGCCCTTCACGGTGCCCGCCGGCGGCGAAACCACGGTCGACGTCACGCTGACCGGGACACTCACCGCCGACCACCTCTCCTCGGTCGGGTTCGTGCGGGCCGTCGTCGACGCCGACACCGAAGCCCTGCCGGCGCCGTTCACCGTGCGCAGCAGCGACACCGTCACCAGCCCGGCAGGTGACGACTTCGACTCCGGCGCGCTGGACGCCGGCTGGCAGATCATCCGGCCGGACGGCTCCGGCTGGAGTCTCCAGGACCGGCCCGGCTCGCTCCGGCTGTCGACCCTCGCCGGTGGCGAGACGGGTGCCGGCGGCGACGGCCGGAACCTGTTCGTGCGCACCGACACGCCGCAGGCCGATTTCAGCGCCACCGCCACGCTCGACGCGCCGCAACTGTCCGCGGACTTCCAGCAGGTCGGGCTCTACGCGTACGTCGACGACGACAACTATGTGAAGGCCGACCTCGGCTGGGTCGACGGGCGACGCGCACTGGAGTTCCTGGCCGAGTCGGGCGGAAAGATCGGCAGCCGACTGTCGATCCCGTACGGCGGACAGTCCGCGCACCTACGGCTGGTGCGCCGGGGCGCGGACGTCGCCGCGGAGTATTCGAGCGACGGCCGGGACTGGTACCCGCTGGGCACCGCGAGCCTCGGCGGGTCGCCGAAGGTGGCGGTGCAGGCCGTCGGGGGCGGCGCCGCACCACCGGTTGTCCCGACATACGTCGACGACCTCACCGTCCTGACCTCCGGGCACGTCTCGGTGCAGGGCCTGACGCTCCCCGACCAGCCGTTGTTCACCGGCGAGGCGGGGCAGGTCGGGATCACCGTCGCCAACGGCACCGACCATCCGGTCTCCGTCGACGCCCGCCTGGCCGTCCCTGCGGGCTGGGTGTCGGGGGCGACCTCGCAGGCGGTGCCGGCGTTCGCGAAGGTCACCATCCCGGTCTCCGTGACCCCCGCGCAGGCGCCGCAGGTGGCGACCCTCGCCGCAGCGGTGACGGCGACCGACTCGCCGGTGTACGGCCGGCCGGAGGCACGAGCGGTGACCACGCCGCGGGGTGACCAGGTGCGGCTCGCGCTCGATGCCGGCACCGCGAACAGCCCGCTGTTGCCGACGTACCGCCGGTTGTCGCCCTCCGACGGCTGGGATCCGGCCAGGGGCTACGGCTGGATCGGCACCCCGCCGCAGTCCCGCGACCGCGGCGGACCGGACAGCCTGCGCCGGGACATCGTGACCGACCGCGCGGCCGCCACCCTGCGACTCGACGTACCGGCCGGCAGCCACGAGGTCCACCTCCTCGTCGGCGACGCCGGCTTCGCCGCCGACCCGATGACGGTGTCCAGCGAGGGCCGTACGGTCGCCCACCTGGAAAGCCCGTCGCCGACCGGCGAGTTCCGCTGGCTCACGTTCCCGATCGACGGGGGGCCGAACGGCCGCACGGTCGACCTGACCCTCGCCGCGGACAACGCCGGCCAGTACTGGCGGTTCGCCGCACTCGCCATGTCCTGATCCCGACCACGGAACATGTGCTGATCCGACCACGAAAGGCGTACGCGCATGAGAAATCGTCCCGCCCGCGGCGTCGCCGCCGCTGTGGCGCTGGTGGTGCTCGCCTGTCCCGGCGTGAGCTTCGCCGAGTCCCCCGGTACGGCGACGGGCCCGGTCCACGCGTCGGTACGGCTCGACCCACGGCCCATGGTCGGCGGCGGGTCCGTCCCCGCACACTTCGTCGGCTTCAGTGTCGAGTGGTCCCTGATCGAGCGGTACATGGGCCCGACCGCCCGGCCGGCCTTCGCCAACCTGCTGGGCAACCTGGGGACCGGCGTGCTGCGGATCGGTGGGTCGTCGCAGGACGTCATGCCCTTCGACGCGACCGCGGTCAACACCGATGAGGTGATAACCCCGGAGGACCTCGCCGACATCCGCGCGACCCTCGACGCCGCGAACGCCGACCACATCGCGGGCGACGGCACGCCGAACTGGGGTGTCATCCTCGGCACCGCCATGTCGCCGCCCACCGCTCAGCGGCCGTGGCGGGTCCCGGAGCACGCCCGGGCCTTCGTCACACAGGGGGTCGGACCGGCGTTCGCGGGGGCTGACGAGGACGTGGCCGCCGTCTCGCTCGGCAACGAGCCGGACCTCTCCTACCGCTATGACCTGCAGCAGTACCTGGGCGACTTCGCCGCCTTCTCCGGCGCGAACGCCACCCGGCCGTACCCGATCGTCACCCCGAACACGAGCGAACCCATCGCGCCCTGGACCAGCATCGCCGACCGCAGCGTGGAAACGCGCTTCTTCTGGGACTGGCCGGCCATCCTGGACGCCACCGCCCCGGCGACGAAGGCGAACGCCGGCGCGTTCGGGGCCTGGGCCGCTGATCACTTCTACCCACTGGCCCGCACGTGCGCCACGGACCCGTACCGCTGCCCGACGATCCCGGCGCTGCTCTCCGACGAGCGGTCGGCCAACTTCAACTACCAGGTGTACACGCACGCCAACGAGGCGGCCCGCCGCGGCCTGGGCTACCGGGTCGAGGAACTGAACACCGCCGCGGGGCGGGGCGCGCACGGTGTCAGTGACGTCGCCGCCAGCGCCGTCTGGGCGCTCGACACGATGTTCAACGCGGCGTGCCCGCAGCCGCCGCACGCCCCGTCGGTCAACGCGGAGTGCGGCACCGGCGCCATCGGGGTGAACTTCCACAACGCCGAGGTGCGGGCCTTCTTCCACCCGGAGGAGGGCAACGGCTACTACAACGCGATCAACTTCGACCCGTCGGCGGCAATGGGCGCGCCGACCCCGGCGCCCGAGTACTACGCACTGCTGCTGTTCGCTCGGTTCGCGCAGGGCACGACCGGGCTCCGGCCGATGCCCGTGGCGGTCAACGCACCGCAGGGCGGGCAGGTGAAGGCCTGGCGCGTCGACGGCGGCGCGTCGGAGCGACGGGCGTTCCTCATCAACAAGGGTGACCAGCCGGTGTCACTCGACGTGGCGGCGCCCGGCGCCACGTACGAGATCGACCGGATGACGCCGGACGACCCGAGCGGCGCCGGCCGCACCCTCGACGCACCCGGCGTACGCATCGACGGGCGCGTGGTGTCCGCGGACGGCAGCTGGCCCGGATTCCAGCCGACCGTGGGCACCGCCGAGGCGGGGCACTTCCAGGTCACGCTCGGCGCCGGCGAGGCGGTTGTCGTCACGCTGCACGGCCACGACGGCTGACCGGCCGCCACCACGCCCGTCGACCGCCCGGCTCATCCGCCACCGATGAGCCGGGCGGTCGACGGGCTGCCGGGGTGGACGTGTCCGGCTCATCCGTTGGCGGTGAGCCGGGCCACGTGGTCCGTCAGGGCCGCCCGGAATCCGTCGTGCTCGGGAAGGTCCACGCCGAAGATCTCCTCGACGCGCAGCAGCGAGTCGACCAGCCGTGGCGGATCGCCCGCGTCGGCGGCCGCGGCGGCGCGCAGCCGGTCTGCCAGCGGGTCGTCCAGCGGGAGGTCGCGGCCGTGGACGTCCCGGCCCCGGGCCACGTACGTCATCCACGCCGCGACGGCGAGCGCGGCGTGCTGCGGAACGGCGCCGGCGGCCAGCCGGTCCCGGACGGTGCCGAGCAGCCGGACCGGCAGCTTCTGGGATCCGTCCATCGCGACCTGAACGGTGCGGTGCCGCAACGCGGGGTTGGCGAAGCGCCGCAGCACCCCCCGCCGGTAGTCGGTCAGGTCCAGGCCGTCGGGCACCCGCAGCGTCGGTGCCACGTCCTCGACCATGAGTGCCTCGGCGGCCGCCGCCAGCTGGTCGTCGGAGAGCGCCGCCGCGATCGTGTCGTACCCGCCCAGGGCGCCCAGGTAGGCCAGCAGCGAGTGGGTGGCGTTGAGCATCCGCAGCTTCACCGCCTCCCAGGCGGCGACGTCCTTGGTCGTCACCGCGCCGGCGAGCTCCCAGGCGGGCCGGCCGGCGGCGAAGTCGTCCTCGATGACCCACTGGCTGAACGGCTCGGCCACGACGACGCCATGGTCCGCCAGCCCCAGCACCCTTCGGGCGTCGGCGCGGTCCGCAGCCGTCGTGGCCGGCACGATGCGGTCGACCATGCAGCACGGAAAGCGCACCGACGTCCCGATCCAGTCGGCGAGACCGCCGAGCCCGGACGACGGCAGCGCGTCCAGGAAGTCGTGCACCAGTCCCCGCAGGACGTGACCGTTGCCGACCAGGTTGTCGCAGGAGAGCACCGTGACCGGTCCGGCGCCCCGCTCCCACCGGCGCTGCAGGCCCCGCACGAGCTGGCCGACCACGGTCCGGGGCGGCTGGCCGGCGACGTCGGCCAGGACCTGCGGGTCGGACAGATCCAACCGGCCGGCCCCGTCACGGCGGTAGCCCTTCTCCGTCACGGTCAGGGTGACCACCCGTACCGCCGGGTCGGCGATCCGATCCACGACGGCGGCCGGCTCGGCCGCGCCGAAGAGCACCTCCCGGACGCTGCCGAGCACCCGCAGCGGCGCCGCGCCGGGCCCGCGTTCCAGCACGGAGTACAGACCGTCCTGCGGAATCAGTTGGTCACGCACCGACGCCGACCGCTGGGTCACGCCGGCGACGCCCCAGTCGTCGTGGCCGGCCGCCGCCGCGGCCAACTCGGTGAAGACCACCTGGTGGGCCCGGTGGAAGGCGCCGATCCCGAGGTGCACGATCCCCACCCGCAGCGACCGCGGGTCGACCGGCGGCGGCGTCCACCGCCCGCCCGACCCGGTCCGGCGCAGTTGCTGTTCCAGCGTCCGCAGGTCGAGCCGCTGGCCCACGGCCCCGTCACTCACAGCACTGCCCCGAGCTGCCACGGCACGATCTCCTCGCCACCGAGGCCCATCTCCTCGCTGGCGGTGCGCCGGCCGGACGCGACGTCGAGCAGCAGGTCGTAGACCCGCCTTCCCATCTCCTCGACGGGGAGATTCCGCTCGACGACGGGTGAACAGTCCAAGTCGATGTCGCCGGCCATTCGCCGGGCCAGCTCGCCGTTGCTGGCGAGCTTGACCGTCGGGACCGGGCGGCTGCCGAAGACCGAGCCGCGGCCGGTGGTGAAGCAGATCAGGTTCGCGCCGCCCGCGACCATTCCGGTCACCGACACGGGGTCGTACCCGGGGGTGTCCATGAAGACCAGTCCCGGACGGGGGATCTGCTCGGCGTAGTGCCGCACCGCCGCCAGCGGGCTGTGGCCCGCCTTGGCGACCGCGCCCAGCGACTTCTCGAGGATGGTGGTGATGCCGCCCTCCTTGTTGCCCGGCGAGGGGTTCGCGTCGAGCGTCGTGCCCTGCCGCCGCGTGTACTCCTCCCACCAGCGGATCCGCTCCATCAGCGCCCCGGCGACGTCGGCGCTGGTCGCCCGGTCGGCGAGCAGGTGCTCGGCGCCGTACACCTCGGGGGTCTCGCCGAGCACCGAGGTCGCTCCGGCGGCGACGAGCAGGTCGGAGGCGACGCCCAGGGCGGGGTTGGCGGTCAGACCCGACCACCCGTCGGAGCCGCCACACTGCAGCCCGAGGACGAGCTCCTCCACGCCGACCTCGCGGCGTTCCGTCCCGGCGAGCTCGCGCACCATGGCGCGGACCAGCTCGACGCCGTGACCCACGGCGGCCGCCGTGCCGCCCATGTCCTGGATCGTGTACGCGGAGACCGGTAGGTGCTCGGCGACGCCGAGCTCCGCCATGAATCCGGCCACGGCGTTGACCTCGCAGCCGAGCCCGATCACCACCAGCCCGCCGATGTTCGGGTGGCCGGCGTAGCCGGCGAGGGTGCGGCGCAGCAACTCCCACCCCTCGCCCCGGTCGGCCATGCCACAGCCGGTGCCGTGGGTCAGGGCGACCACCCCGTCGACGCCGTCGACGCCCTCCGCGTCGTCCTCGGTTACCCGGGCGACCTTGCGGGCGACCGTCGCCGAGCAGTTGACCGTGGTGAGGACGCCGACGTAGTTGCGCGTGGCGACCCGGCCGTCCGGACGGCGGTAGCCGTGGAAGGTACGCCGGAGGCCGGCGGGCACCTGCGGCGGCGGCTTCGCCGAGCCACCCCCGTCCCGTACGGCGGCGTCCTGCGGCATTCCCAGGTTGTGTACGTGCACGTGCTCGCCGGCGCGTACGGGGGCGAGGGTCCGCCCGATCACCTGGCCGTACTTGCGTACCACCGCGTCGGCCGGCAGGTCGCGCAGGGCGACCTTGTGTCCCGGGGGTATGTCGTCGCGCAGGACGACGGGTCCCGCGCCGCCCGCCGGCACGGAGGCGCCGGCGGGCATCGCCGACGTCGCCACGGCCACGTCGTCGTCGTGGTTCAGCACCACCAGGCTCACGTCGACACCTCCAGACCGGATGTACGGGCGACCAGCCGGCGCGACTCGTCCAGGCCGGCCAGGTAGCCGGTGCCACCGTGCCCCCGCAGGGACAGCGCCGCCGCGGCCGCGCCGAGCCGCACCGCGGCGCACAGGTCGTCGCCGAGGGCCAACCGGGCCGCCACCGTGCCGGTCAGCACGTCGCCCGCGCCCGTCTGGTCGGCGACGTGATCGACCGGGTAGGCGGGAACCGCAGTCAGGTCGCCGCCGTCGTCGAGCAGCACTCCCCTGCTGCCCTGGGTGAGGGCGACCGCCCCGGCCCCGAGAGCACGCAGCGCGGCGCAGGCCTCGGCTGGTCCCGCGGGGGTGGCGCCGAGCAGCGCGCCCGCCTCGCGGGGCCATGCCGGGGTGACCAACCGCGCGTACGGTGCGAGCGTCCGTAGGTGGCTGCCGGCGGTGGCCGCGTCGACGAGCCGGGGACGCCAGTTCGGGTCGTAGATGAAGCAGCGGGCATCGCGCGCGGCGGCGTGCACGGCCGACCGGGCCGACGCCGAGATGGCGCAGGCCACGCCGCTGGCGAGGACCACCCCGGCCCGAGCCGCCGCCTCGGGCACGTCGCTGTCGGTCAGGCTGGACCCCGCGCTGCCGCGCCGGACGTAGACGAACTCGCGCTGCCCCTCCGGGTCGGCGTGCTGGAGGTAGAGACCGTGCTGGCCCGCGGTCCGCACCAGCAGCGACGTGTCCACCCCGAGTGCCGCCACCCGGGCCACCAGTTGGTCGCCCAACTCGTCGTCGGGAACCCGCGCCAGCAGGCAGGCGTGGGCACCCGCGGCGGCCGCCGCGGCGGCGGCGTTGAGGGCGTCGCCGGAGAAACCCAGCCGCAGTTGCGTCCCGTCGCGCAGTGGCTCGAGCGCGGTCAGCTCGACGAGGACCTCGCCGATGACCAGTACGTCCGGGGCCTGGCCGGGCAAGCCCGTCACCATGGATGCACCGTGCCGTCCTCGAGCCGGTTCACCGGCAGGTACGCGGGCGAGTAGGGGTACCGGGCGGCGGCCTCCTCGTCGATGTCCACGCCGAGGCCGGGCGCCTCCGACGGGTGCAGGTAGCCGCCCTCGAAGTGGTAGTCGTGCGGGAAGACCTGGTCGGTCTGGTCGGTGTGCCGCATGTACTCCTGCAGTCCGAAGTTCGGGATCGCGATGTCGAGCTGCAGGGCGGCGGCCATGCAGACCGGGGACAGGTCGGTGGCCCCGTGCGAGCCGCTGCGAACGTGGTGCAGGGCGGCGAAGTCGAAGATGCGACGCAGGTGGGTGATGCCACCGGCGTGCACGACGGTGGTACGGATGTAGTCGATGAGCTGCTCCCGGATGAGCTGGCTCGCGTCCCAGACGGTGTTGAACACCTCTCCCACCGCCACCGGTGTGGTGGTGTGCTGTCGGATGAGCCGGAAGCCCTCCTGCAGGTCGGCCGGGACGGGATCCTCCATCCAGGTCAGCGCGTACGGTTCCAGGCTGCGCCCGAGCCGGGCGGCCTCGATGGGCGTCAACCGGTGGTGCACGTCGTGCAGGAGCCGCAGGTGGGGGCCGAACTCGTCGCGGACCCGGGCGAACACGGCGGGCACGTGCGCCAGGTATCGCTCGGTCGACCAGGTGGCCTCGCTGGGCAGTGCGGCGTCGGCCGGCTCGTAGAACATCTTGTCGCCGCTGACGCCGTAGGTCTTGGCCAGGCCCGGCACACCGCATTGCACGCGCACCGCGCGGTAGCCGAGGTCGACGAAGCGCGCCACCTCGGTCAGCACCTGGTCGACCGTCTCACCGTTGGCGTGGCCGTACACCGTCACGCCCTCGCGGGACCGGCCGCCGAGCATCTGGTAGACCGGCAGGCCCGCCACCTTGCCCTTGATGTCCCACAGCGCGGTGTCGACCGCGGCGATCGCGCTCATCGTGACCGGCCCGCGGCGCCAGTACGCCCCCTGGTACAGGTACTGCCAGGTGTCCTCGATGCGGGCCGGGTCGCGGCCGATCAGCAGCGGTACGACGTGGTCGCGCAGATACGACGCCACGGCCAGCTCGCGGCCGTTGAGGGTGGCGTCGCCGACTCCGGTGACCCCCTCGTCGGTGACGATCTTCAAGGTGACGAAGTTGCGTCCGGGACAGGTGACGATGACCCGGGCATCAGCGATCTTCACGCTTCCTCCTTCCGGTCGTCGGCCGCGGCGAGCAGCTCGGCCAGCCGGTCCGCGGCGCCCGGCCGCAGCAGGTCGCTGCCCACGCCCACGGCGCAGGCACCGGCGCGCAGCCAGTCCGGCACCGCGTCCAGGGCGATTCCGCCGGTGGGCACGAGATCGGCGCCGGGCATCAGCTGCAGCAGGCTCGTCAGATAGGCGGGGCCACCCACGTGGGCCGGGAACACCTTCACCGCCCCGCGACCCGCTGCGGCCGCCACCTCGCCCGGGGTGAACGCACCTTCCAGGAAGGGCAGACCGCTGCTCTGCGCGACCTGCCGCACGTCGGGTGCCGGCCACGGGCTGACCAGGAACTGCGCGCCCGCCTGGACCGCCTGCCGCGCGATCGTGTCGTTCGTGACGGTGCCCAGTCCGAGCAACGCGCCCTCGGGCGCCTCGCGGCGGGCGTCCCGCAACGCCAGTGCCCAGTCCGGGGTCGTGGCGGTCAGCTCGACCACTCGTAGCCCCTGCGCGAACATCGCCGCCGCGGCTGCCGTGGCCTCCTTCGCCGACGGCAGCCGCAGCACCGGTAGCACGCGCTGCCCGTGCAGGGTGGCACGCGCCCAGGTCACGGCTCCGGCTCCTCTTTCACCCGGGCGACGAGCTGGGTCGGGTTGACATAGCGCAGGGCGATGACGAGCAGCACGAGCATCATCGACGTGTAGATCACGGCCATGGCGTCCACCGACTGCTGCGCCCGGATGCCCGCGGCCGACATCGAGTAGTAGAGGGCGACGACCAGGGTCTGCGAATCGGGACCGGCGGTCAGGAAGGTCAGCTCGAACATGCCGACGGTCCGGACGAGGACGAGGATGGCGGAGGCCAGCATCCCGGGCAGCAGCAGCGGCGCCAGCACCCGCAGGAACATCGACCGCAACCCCGCTCCGCACATCCGGGCCGCGCTCTCGATGCGTGGGTCGATCTGCTCGATGAACGGCGTCATCGTGAGGATGACGAAGGGGACCGACGGCACCAGGTTCGCCAGGACGACGCCGGACAGGTGGCCGGCGAGTCCGAACTTGTAGAGCACCGTCGCCAGGGGAATACCGTAGGTGATGGGCGGCATCAGGATCGGCAGCAGGAAGACCAGATAGGCGGCGCGCTTGCCCGGGAAGCTGCGGCGGGCGAGCACGTATGCCGCGGGCACGCCGATCAGCAGCGAGAGCCCGACGACGAGCAGCGACACCTCCAGGGTCACCAGGATGACCTGGCCCAGGGTGAACTGGTGCCACGCGTCGCTGTACCACTTCGCGGTGAAGCCCTCGGGGAGCCAGGTGTCGAACCACTGCCGGCCGAACGAGCTGACCAGCACGGATCCGACGACCCCGAGGAGGTTGAGGAAGAAGAAGATGACCGCGCCCCAGACCAGCCAGGCGGCCGGACGGGCGACCAGTCGCCGGCGTGGCCGGGCCGGGCCGACGCCCGGTACGCCGGTGCCGGGGATACCGGTGACGTTCACCATCAGCCCTTACCTCCAGAGGATCCGGTGTAGAGGCGGGTCCGCGCGAGCAGCACCACCGAGATGATGACCAGCTCGATGGCGCCCATCACCATGGCGATCGCCGAGGCGTACGGGTAGTCGTACTGCTCGTACGCCGCCTGGTACGCGGCGATGGAGATGACCCTGGTCTCGCCGGCCGGGTTGCCGACCAGGACCGCCGAGGGGAAGACGCTGAAGGCGAGAACGAAGGTCAGGCAGAACGTCGTGGCCAGTCCTGGCATCAGCAGGGGCAGGGTGACCGTCCGGAACCGCTGCCACCAGCCGGCGCCGAGCGTCGCCGCGGCCCGCTCCAGGGTCGGGTCGATGCCCGACAGGTACGACAGCACGAGCAGGAAGGCGAACGGGAAACCCGTGATGATCAGGGAGAAGAAGACGCCCCAGTAGTTGTGGACGAGGCGTACCGGCTCGTCGGTGAGGTGCAGCGCCATCAGGACCCGGTTGAACCAGCCCGTCGGGCCGAGGAAGTTGAGCAGGCCCTGGGCGGTCAGCACGGTGCCCAGGGTGATGGGTACGACGAGCAGGATGGTGACCAGCCGCTTGCCGCGGAACCGCCCCCGCATCCGGTACGCGATGGGCACCGACGCCAGCACGTTGAGCAGGGCCGCCGGCAGTGCCAGCCCGAGGGTCGTCCAGATGGTCCCCCGCTGGTAGGCGTCCCCGAAGAAGCGCGCGTAGTCGCTGAACGGGCCACCCTTGGTGGGCTGGAACGACAGGCCCAGCCCGTAGAAGAACGGATACAGGAACAACAGCACCACGAAGAGCACGGCCGGCGCGAGCAGCCACAGCTGACCGTCCACGCCGCGTTCGGCGAGGCGGTGCCGCCAGTGGGCGCGAGGCGTACGCGGCGGGCCGGTGGCAACGGTGGCGTGCGGGGAGGTCGTGACGCTCATCCGACCAGCCCCGGTTCCGCCAACCTGGCGCCCGCCGGATCGGCCGGCAGGGCGCTCGGGGCCTCGTCGGAGTCGCTCGGGAAGACGAGCAGCCGCTCGGGGTCGATGCTCAGCGCGACCGCGTCGCCCGGTGCGACCCGCCGGTCGGTGCGCAGGTGGACCCGGATGCCGGTAGTGGTACGCGCCTCTGCCGCCAGTTCCCGGCCCTGGTACTCGACCACCTCGATCTCCGCCGGCATCGTGTTCGTCGCCGCCTCACCCGGTTCGCCGACCCGCACGTCTTCCGGCCGCACTCCGGCCATCACGGCGTCGCCCGGTGCGACGTCGCCCATCGGGTCGCCCACGAGGCGGAACCCGTCGGCCTCCACCGCCACGAGCGCGCCCTGGGGGGACACCGCCCGCATCGGCCACAGGTTGCGGTAGCCCATGAAGTCAGCGACGTGCCAGTTGGCCGGCCGGGTGTGCAACGTCTGCGGCGAGCCGATCTGCTGGACGCGGCCGGCGCGCAGCACGACGAGGCGGTCGGCCAGCGACAGCGCTTCCTCCTGGTCGTGGGTGACGTAGACGGTCGTGAGGCCCAGCGACTGGTGCAGCCGCCGGATCTCCGTACGCATCTCGAGCCGCAGTTTGGCGTCGAGGTTGCTCAGCGGCTCGTCCATCAGCACCAGCGACGGCTCGAGGACCACGGCCCGGGCGATGGCCACCCGTTGCTGCTGTCCGCCGGAGAGTTGCCCCGGCAGCTTGCCGGCGTGCTCCTCCAGACGGACGAGACGGATGGCCTCCGCGGTGCGCCGGCGGATCTCGTCCCTGGGCAGCCGCCGCATCCGCAGTCCGAACGCGACGTTCGCGCGTACGGACATGTGCGGAAACAGCGCGTAGTTCTGGAAGACCATGCCGAAGCCGCGGCGTTCCGGCGGCAGGGTGTCGACCCGCCGCTCGTCCTGCCAGATGCTGCCGGCGGTCAGCGGCAGCAGCCCGGCCAGGCAGTTCAGCGCGGTCGACTTGCCGCAGCCCGAGGGACCGAGCAGCGCGATGAATTCGCCCGTCCGAATCGTCAGATCCAGGCCGGCCAGTGCGTCCTGGCTGCCGAAGCGGCGGGACACACCATCGAGCCGCAGCTGCGAGAAGCCGGGCGTGGTCCCGGTCATCCCTGCTTGACCTTTCCGCTGCCGATCTCGCGGTCCCACCGGTCGAACGCCGCCACCAGCGCCTTCGCGTCCAGCGGAACCTCCGTCGGGTTGCTCGCGATCAGCGCGTCGTACTCCGGACGGCCGAAGTTCCTGATGGCGTCCTGGCTCTTCTGCGGCGCCATCGAAAGCTCGACTCCCTTGACGGCGGGCCCCGGGTAGAAGTAGCCGTCGTCGAAGGCCTTCGCCTGCTGCTGCGGGGTCAGCATGAAAGCCAGGAGGGCAAGGACGGCCGCCTGCGTGTCCGTCGAGGCGCCCTTCGGGATGACGGCGTAGTGCGCGTCGGTCACCCAGTGGAACCCCTGCATCGAGCTGACCTTGGCCTCCTTGGGCACCGTCCCGAGCACCCGGGGGTTGATGTCCCAGCCGGTCGTCGAGGCGATCACCTCCACGGACCCGTTGGCCAGGTTCTTCATCGTCTCCGTCGTACCGCTCGGGTAGTAGGAGACGTACTGGTTGAGCTCCTTGAGGTAGGCCCAGGTCTTGTCCCACCCGTTCACCGGGTCCTTCGGATCCTTGTCCCCGAGGATGTAGGGCAGCCCCATCAGGAAGGTCCGCCCCGGGCCCGAGTTCGACGGACGGGCGTACTGGACCTTGCCCGGGTGCGCCTTGGCGTAGGCCAGGAGCTGGTCCGCGGTGGTCGGCGGGTTCTGGACCTTCGCCGGCAGGTACTCCAGCAGCGGCCCGGACGGGTAGTAGGTGACGGTCACGCCCGCGTTGCCGGCGAGCTTCTGCATCGCGGCGGCCGGTTCGAGGTAGTCCTTCATGCCGGTCAGGCGGTCCTCGAACTTGGGCAGCACGTCCATCCACAGGCCCTGGTCGATGCCGGCGGCCAGCCCGTCCACGCCGGTGAGCACCAGGCCGATGTCCACGCGCCCCGCGTTCTGCTGCGCCTTGATCTTGCCGGCGAGTTCCGGCGCCGGGGACTTGGAGTAGGTCACCCGGGAGATGATGTCGGGATTGTTCTTGACGAACTCGTCGATCATCCCCTGCGTCAGCTGAAGGTTGCCCGCCACGTCGAGGACGTTGAGCGTCACCGCCTTCTTCGGCTTCTGCGGCACCTCGCCGTTGCTGTCGCCGCCGGCACCGGAGTTGTCCGGCGCTCCGCAGGCAGCGGTGACGGTGAGGATGGACGATGCTGCGGCTATCAGGGCGCTCCGCCGGGTAATGCCCATGAACGTTCCCTTCCTCGATCAGCCCGAAGGCCGGGTACGGCCGCGTTCCGGCCAGGATTGTCAGTTGGTCTGCGCGACTCCGGTCGAGGCACGCACGAGCAGTTGGGTCGGCAGTTCCCGGCGGGCGTTGCGTACGCCCTCGGGTTGCTCCAGCAGTGAGATCAGCAGGTCCACGGCGGCGCGCCCGGCCTGCGCCTTGCTGAGTGAGACCGTGGTGAGCGCCGGTGCGGACATGGCCGACATCTGGATGTCGTCGATGCCGATCACGCTCATGTCCTCGGGCACCTGGACGCCGCGGTCGCGCAGCCGGCCGAGCAGACCGAGTGCCATCAGGTCGTTGTAGGCGATGACCGACGTGACGCCGGAGGCGATGATGAGATCCGCCGCGGCGACCCCGCCTTCGAAATGGGGCGGGAAGTGACCGGCCACGACCAATTCCATGCCGGCCGCGGCGGTCGCGGCACGCAGGCCGCGGAGCCGGTCTCGGGACGACCAGGAGGTACGCGGCCCGCCTACCCAGGCGACCCGTCGGTGGCCGAGCGCCTGGAGATGAGCGACCGCCTGCCGCATGCCGTCCACGTTGTCGAAGACGACCGACGGAACGCTGCCGAAGCGGCGGTTGACCATGACCAGGGTGGTGCTCTCGCACAGGTCGCGGATCTCTTCCTCCCGGGCCCGGGGAGAGCAGAGGATGAGGCCGTCCACCTGCTTGCCGAGGACCCGGATGAGTCCGACCTCGGCCGTCGGGTCCTCGTCCGTGTCGGCGAGGAACACGGCGTAGTCCGCCTCCCGCGCCCTGGCCTGCACGCCCTTCACGACGCTCGGGAAGAAGGGGTTGGCCAGGTCCGGCACGATCAGGCCGATGTTCCCGGTGCGGCCGGTGATGAGACCCCGGGCGGCGCGGTTGGGCGCGTAGCCCAGCCGCTGGGCCGCCCGGAGTACGCGTTCACGCGTCGTCGGGTTGACCATCTCGGGCATCGACAGGGCGCGGGACACGGTGGACGGTGAGACGCCCGCCTCGCGAGCCACCTCTCGGATCGTTGCTCGCACGGCCCCACCTCCTCCGCCGGTGAACGACAACCGTCAGTCTGAAACCGTTTGCAGTTACATGTCAATACTCGGTTGCGTAGATGTTTCGGAACGTTGAACGCCTCTCGCCTTGTAGCCGAGGGGCCCTAGTGCAATCCTTTGCAGGACCGGTTCGACGAGGCGCCAAAGGAGAGTTGCGTGGCACAGCTGCGTCTGCATCCCGACCGAGCCCTGCCGGCAGGGCAGGACGTCCGACCCGTCGCCCGCCGGATCTACCAGGCCACCCGTGAGCTGTCGCTGCTGTGCATGCACGGGCACGTGGACGCGGCCGTGTTCGCCGACGACCAGCGCTTCTCCGATCCGGCCCAGCTGCTGGTGGTGCCCGACCACTACGTCACGCGGATGCTGGTCTCGCAGGGCGTGCCGCTGGAGCAGCTCGGAGTGCCCCGCATGGACGGCGGTCAGGTGGAGGCCGATCCCCGGGAGATCTGGCGGCGCTTCTGCGCCCACTGGCACCTGTTCCGCGGCACGCCCAGTCGGTACTGGCTGGAGCACGAGATCGCCGAGGTTCTGAAGATCGACATCGCGCCCGGTCCCGACACCGCCGACGAGCTGTACGACCTCATCGACGCCCGGCTGGCCGAGCCGGGTTTCCGGCCGCGGGCGCTGCTGGACGCCTTCAACATCGAGCTGATCTCCACCACGGACTCCGCCACCTCGACGCTCGAGGACCACGCCAGGCTGGCCGTGGCAGGGCTCGGCGCACGGGTGGTGCCGACCTTCCGGCCCGACGCGTTGACCCATGTCGGGCACGCCGGCTGGATCCGGCAGGTGCGGCGACTGCGGGAGCTCTCCGGCGTGGACACCGGGGACTACAACGGATTCATCGCGGCTCTGCGCAGTCGCCGGGAGACCTTCGCCCTGGCCGGGGCGCGCGCCACTGATCACGGCCACCTCACCGCCGCCGCCGAGCCGCTGCCGGTCGCGCAGGCGAGGCGGGTCTACGCCGAGGCGTGCCAGGGCAGCGTGAGCGACACGGCGGCCGCCGCCTTCGCCAGCCACATGCTCTTCGAGATGGCTCGGATGTCCTGTGACGACGGCCTGGTCATGCAGATCCACCCCGGAGTGCTACGCGACCACGATCCGGCGGTCCACGCGGCCTTCGGCTCCGATCGGGGGTTCGACATCCCGGTGGCGGCCGAATTCACCCGCGCCCTCCAGCCGATGCTCAACGCCTTCGGCCGGGACCCGCACTTCCGGCTGGTGCTCTTCACCGTCGACGAGTCCGTCTACTCTCGGGAGCTCGCTCCGATCGCCGGCGTCTACCCCTCGGTACGGCTCGGCGCGCCGTGGTGGTTCCTCGACAGCCCCGACGGAATGCGACGCTTCCGGGAGTTGGTGACCGAGACAGCCGGCTTCTACAACACCTCCGGCTTCGTCGACGACACCCGGGCGTTCCTGTCGATCCCCGCACGGCACGACCTGGCGCGGCGCATCGACGCCAGCTATCTGGCCCGCCTCGTGGTCGAGCACCGGCTCTCCGAGGACGAGGCCGTCGAGACGGCTGTCGACCTGGCGTACCGCCTGCCGCAGGAGGTGTACGCACCCGCCACGTCAACCCCGACGACACGTACGTGACCGTGTGGGCCCTGAGCAGCCTTACCAGAATCCTGGCGTCCTCGCCGCGGGCGACCGCGTCGATCTCACCTGCCGGAGCGCCACGACGGGTTGCCGCTCCTGCCGGCCATGTCAGGCGGGGACGACGTAGGGGAAGGTGGTCGAGCGGGCATCCTTGGTGACGTCGGGGGTGAGTCCGGAGGTCATGCCGGTGTTGAGGACGAGGGAGAACATGACCTCTGGCGGGTTGTCGGACATGCTGCGTCCGTTGCGGGTGGCGAAGCCGTAGTTGGCGGGGGTGCCGACCTGGTACGTCAGCACGTCGGGGTAGACCGCCCGCGCCACGCTCCAGCCGTACGCCTGGGGGTCGGGCGCGGTGCCGTTCGCGGCGACGACCCGGGCGACCGCCGACGCGATCTCCTCGCCGTCCGCCCTGAGGTCCTCGCAGGGGTGCCGGACGTTGGCGGGGTTGGAGAAGTCGGTGTCGGTCGGCCAGAAGATCGGCCACATCATGGGGTGGCCGGCGCGGTTGATCTGCCGCCATCCCCCGGCGTCGGTGGCAAGCTTGGTCGCGGCCCAGACGCCGATCCGGGTGCCGTCGCCCAGCATCGGCTCGTCCCGGGAGACTTCGAGGACGATCGAGTCGACGGTCGTGCCGGCGAAGCTGTTCTTGGCGTTCTCCGGCCGCCAGGCCGAGCGGTCCAGTTCGGCGCCGTTCTTGAAGGCGTCGTTGACTGTGGCGAGTTGGTCGAGGTCGATGTAGAAGGGGTCGGTGATCCGCCCGGCCCACATCCGCAGGTTCCCGCCGCTCACCTCCTCGCCGGTCCGCCCTCGGGCGAGCTGGGTGCCGGTGGCGCCGTCGTCCCGGGCGTCCGCGCCGGTGAGCGCGTGCAGCGTCAGCTCCTGCTTCCCCTGACCGTCCGGTTCGCCGAAGGCCACCCGGTAGGTCAACTCCTCGAGCTCCCCGCCGTTGATGTGGATCTTGAATTCGTACCGCGCCTCGGCGTGGAATCCCCGCTTGATGTCGGCCCTCGTGACCGAGCTGTTGACGTCCATCACGAAAACGGTGCCCTGCTCGCCGTTGAAGACGAAAAGATCGTTGAGGTAGAGCTGGCCACTCTGGGCGGCAAGCGGAGTATCAAGGTGATGCGACATCGACTGCTCCCGAAATTGCACATCTGGTCAATCGGAGCTTATCTACGCAGAGCGCCGATAAGCCCCGCATTTCGGGATTAGGTGACCAGCCGATGACGACGAGCAGGGTAGCCGAGCTGCTGCGGAAACCCGGGGACCCCCAGCGGGCGACGTTCCTGGAACTGTTCTTCGACCTCGTGTTCGTGCTCGCGTTCACCCAGCTCTCGCACGGGCTGATCCAGCACCTCGACTGGGCCGGCGCCTTCCGGACGCTACTGGTCATCTCGATCATGGGCGGCAGCCTGGTGATGGCCGCCGCACTGCCCGGCGCGTTCGGCGACACCGGCCTGGTCTTCGCCGTCGTGTACTTCGCCATCCAGCTCGGCCGCAGCATCTTCCTCCCGCACGGTACGACGCGTGGCCTGCTGTGGACGCTGGCCGTGGCCGTGGAGTACGGCGCATTCGTGCTCCACTACCCCACGCCCGGGCTCGGCCGCTCGCGCGAGTCGGAACTGCCGGTCGTGGCCGAGCACCTGTCCGAGCGCTACCGGCAGTTCTTCATCGTCGCTCTCGGCGAGTTGATCCTGCTCACCGGACTGGCGGTCACCGGCACCGGCTTCACGACCGACCGGACGGCGGCGATCGTGGTGTCGTTCGCGACCACGGTGCTGCTGTGGCGGATCTACATCCACCGCGCCGGGCAACTGTTGCCCGCGGCCATCGCCGCGGTCCCCGACCCGGACCGCCTTGCCCGATCGGCCTCATACGCCCACCTGGTCATGGTGGCCGGCATCGTCGTCACCGCCGTCGGCGATCAACTCGTCATCGTCCAGCCCCTCGGACAGACCCGACCGGCCTGGATCGCCGTCATCCTCGGCGGACCCGCGCTGTTCATGGCCGGACGTGCCCTCCTCGAATACGAGGTGTTCAAGCGCGTACCCCGAGATCGGCCGGTCGCGCTGTTCGTGCTGGCCGCCATGTCGCCGGCGATGCTCCTCGTACCGCCGCTCCTGGTCGCCGTCGCCGCCACCCTGGTCCTGGCCCTGAACGCCGTCTCCGACGCGACCCGCGCCCGACGACGCCCACCGAGCCACCGTGGCCACCAGGCGGACCATCGCGACGGGTAGGGTCCCGCTGCGGTCGGTCCAGAGCCCCGACGCGGCTCAATCTTCTCTTATCGCAAACAAAGGGAAGTATCGATCCCGGCGCGTTTCCTGGACGGCACGCGACCGGTTGTACCGGGCGTGACGGCGACATCACCCGCCATCGACACGATCCCGTCGGCCACCCTGCCCCGATGGCGCATCACCTGGGCGGAACGCGAGAACGACCGGCGACGCCGCGCGCACCACGCCGAGACCGAGGCCTGGGTGCGGCGCAACGACCAACTGATCCGGCTGCAGATCGAGGCCGGGACGTTCCTCGGGTACGCGCAGCCGCGTACCGGCCTGCCGGTCGACCTCGACGACGACGAGGTCATCTACCGGGTGCTGCCGGCCGCGGAACTGGTCGAGGCCGAGGCACGGCACGGTTCCGGCCTACCCACGCCGGGGCTCACCGTCGCCATCACCAGCATCGACGCACCCGGCCGAACCCTGCCCAGAGGTCTGCGGGTCGTCGACGCCGGCATGGCCGTCGTGACCGACCGTCGGGTGGCCTTCGCCGGGCGCGAGAGCCGGCGGGAGTGGGCGTACGCGGACATGGTGGGGCCCGCACACCACCCCCACACCCCGATCACCCTGCTGCACAGCACCGACGGAAGTCGGCTCACCGGGCTGCTGGTGCCGACCGCCGCGACCGTGAACTTCCGCTTCTACCTCACCCTCGCCTTCGCCGCCGCAGCCGGCCAACGCGCCGCCGTCGCCGCGCAGATCGACGCCCTGCGGGACGCCCACCGGCGCGCGCGGCCGACGCCACCGCCACCGGCCGAACCGGAGCACGCCCCGCTGACCGCGCTGCGTCCCGATCGCCGGCTGGCCACCGCCGCCGCGGTCGTCGCGTTGACCTTCGCGACGGTGCCCGTCGGCGCGTTCGGCGCGGAGCGCGGCGGCCCGCCGTACCGGGCGAACGCAGGCGCCGGCGTCGCCACCACCGGCGCGCCGCACACCATCGGCGCCGCCGCCCAGAAGAGCCTCGACGAGTCGACGACACCGGACAGCTCTGCGCCCGCGTCGCCGGCCGGCGAGTCGCCCACTCCGCCGACCGGTGCCGGGTCGGGTGTAGCCGGAAGGGTCCTGCGCCCGCGCACGCCGAGCCGGGCCACCTCCGCCGCGCCGACGGTCACGGTCACGGTTCGGGCTGCCCGCCCGACCGCGACCGCCGGGCCGGCCCCGACCACCCCTGCTGCGCCGACCACCGGCCCGGCCCCGACCACGACGCCGCCCCGGAGCACGGATCCGACCACCGACCCGACCACGGGTCCGGCCCCGACCACCGGGTCACCGTCGCCGGAGCCCGTTCTGATCAACCTCTGTCTGGACCCGCTCCGGCTGCCACTGGCGGAGCGGCTCCTCTGCCCATGAGCGACCCGATGAGTCATCGCGCGGGCGTCGCGCGACGGGAGATCGCCCGAAGTCAGCCCGGCGCAGCGGGAAGCCCCAGCTCAGGATGTCGTTCCCGAGCTGGGGCTGCGTTGCCGCCCGCGGCCGGGCGCTCCGCTCGACGTTCAGGTGCGCGGCGCGGCCACGGCGGCCTGGGCGTCGATGATCCCCCAGCCGTACAGCGGCGAGTAGACGCCGCGCAGGCCGACGACCGGGGTGCGGGCGGTCGACATCAGCACCGAGTACACGTTGTCGAGGCTGCGCCCCTGGGCGAAGAGCAGGGCCGCGACTCCCGACACGTACGGCGTCGCCATCGAGGTGCCCGCGTAGGCGTCGTAGTCCCCCTGTCCGCAGCTCGCCGAGCCGGCGCCGACCGGGACGCTGGACCACACGTCGTCATCGCAGTTGACCAGGCCGGCGCCACCGGGGGCGGCCACCGCCTTCAGGTCAGCCTTCACGCCCAGGTTCGAGTACCACGCCTTCACCTCGTTGCGGTCGGTGGCGGCGACGCAGAGGGCGCCCGCCTCCCAGGCCGGCGTGTCGCACAGGGGCGCCGTCTCGTTGCCGGCCGCGGCGATGACGGCGACGCCCTTCGCCTGCGCGTACGCGATCGCCTCGGTGGCGGCGGACTCGAGCCCGGTGAGGGTGAGGGCCTGGGAGCCCGGCAGCGCGCCGAGACTGAGATTGACCACCTTGGCACCGTGGTCGGCCGCGTAGCGGATGCCCGCGGCGATGTCGGCGAAGCTGCCGCTGCCCGCCTCCAGCACCTTGATCGGCATGACCTTCGCGTCGGGGGCGACGCCCGCGACACCGAGACCGTTGCCGGTGGCAGCGGCCGCGATGCCCGCCACGTGGGTGCCGTGCTCGTCACCGGCGTCGGCCGTGCCGTTGGGGCCTCGCCAGTCGCCGTTGCCGCAGGAGGCCGGCCCGCAGTCGACGAAGGTGGCGCCGGGCACGAGCTTGGACTTCAGGTCCGGGTGGCTGAGGTCGACGCCGGTGTCCACCACCGCGATCACCACACCAGTTCCCGTGCTGGCTCCCCAGGCCTGTTCGGCATGGATCTGCCGCAGGCCCCACTGCTTGTCGTACAACGGATCGTTGACAGCCGCCTGCGCGGGCGTTGCGGCGACGGCCACGAGGGCGGTGGCCACCGCGGCGCCGGCGAGTAACCGGGCGATCGACATGAGATATCTCCTCAGGATGCGACAACGGTTCAGCTATGCCATCGGTGAGGAGCCGCCAGACGCAACAGCGGACGAAGGCATCGAGCCCGGCCGGTCCGCTCGGCGATCAGACCACGCAGAACTCGTTGCCCTCCGGGTCGGCCATCACCACGTGGTCGAGCCGGCCGTCCACAACATCCTCACGCAGCACCGTTGCGCCCGCTGCCACCAGCCGCTGGACCGCAGCCCGTACCCGCGGCGCCCGCACCTCCCAGGGCACCCCGCGCCCGCCGCCGGCCTGAATGTCGAGGTGGATCCGGTTCTTGGCCACCTTCGGCTCAGGAACCCTGAGGAACGAGATCCGCGGTCCCCGCCCGGCCGGGTCCTCAAGATAGGCGGCGTCGCCCCACTCGTCCTCGGCAACGCCGAAGTGGCGGAGGAACGCTTCCCAGTCGGCGAAGCCCGACGGCGGCGCCGCGTCGACGTAGCCCAGCGCCGTCTTCCAGAAGGCGGCCAGGGCCGGTGGGTCCGCGCTGTCGAAGGTCATGGTCCACGCCTCGGCCATCTGGTCAGCTTTCACCAGCCACTTCCCCAGGGCAACCGGCACGCGGCCAGCTTCGGTCGGACCATCGTCGGTCGCCACCGGTGGTCGCCGGCGACGACGGCGTACCGGGAGCGACAGCGGCTACCGCGGGGCAGGTGGCGGCGACAGCCGGGGCACGATCTGGCGGATCGTCGGCCCGCTCGGATCGTGGTAGTCGAGAACGATGTCCGGGTCCGGGTCGGCATCCGGGTGCGGGTCGCTCGGTTGCCGGTGGGAGTCGTCCGTCGCCGATGCGGTCGGGGCATCGGTGGTGACGCGGATGGTGACGCGGCAAACCTCGTCGGGGCCCGGCGCGCACGCCCCACAGGTGATCACCATGACCGTCGAGTGGCCCGGCGCGGGATCAGCCGACTGCCGGCGGTCGACGCCTGCCGGAGTCGGTGTGGAGGCTACGCAGCGGCCGGCCCGGCCCCGGGCGTGCAGCGCACGGGTCAGGTGACCGACGAAGGTGACCTGCGAGTCAGGGCAGACCACCGCAACTCGCAGACCCCTGCCGGCCGCCGCGGCCACGAGCACATCGGCAACGGTCGCCAGCACCACACGCTCGCGTGCGATCGCGGACAGCTCAAGCACCATGACGCCCCTTCGACGCGGGCTGACCGGCGCCGACTCCCACGGACTGCCACCGGCCACGGTTCCGCCCGATTCAGATGTCGCCAGCGCGGAAACCGGCCACCGCGTCGGTTGCCTGGTCGACTTCCATCCCTGCCACCAACGCAGGCGGCGTGATCGCGGCCACCGTTACATTCACCTGCGTCCCCTCCGCAATCGGCGGTGACCGTCACGCCGCGATCGCCTTCTCCGAACTACCGGTTCGCTCCGCCTCGCTGGGCTCGGAGAGCGAAACCGATCAGCCCCTCTGCCAGGTTCTGAGAGGGGATGATCAGGAGGTGCGGAAGCGTCCGGCGATCTGGCCGAAGGTGGGCAGGCCCAGGTGGATGACTGAGGGCTTGAGAGCGGCATCGAGTTGAGCCAGCTTGTCCTCTGCGCCCACCTGCACGGGTAGGGTCTGACTTTTGTCATGAGTACCCGTGCGTGACGCATCGAGCGTCATGACCAAGCGCACTGTGGCCGGGCCTGTTCCGTCGATGAGACTCGAGTCCGTCGCCGGAGGAGGCAGCCGGCCGAGTTCGCGAGGGGAGTCGTGACGGTGGACGAGCGCTACGACAGCTACTGCGCCGCGGATCGGCTGTTCTACGACTCGCTCGGCAGCGCGGTCGCGCAGCCGGCCTTCCCGGCCGCCGAGCGGCCGGTCCCGACCGGCTGGCGACGCGAGCCGCTCGACGACTGGCTGATCTACGCGCCCGAGGGCGGCTCGCTGCCGCAGCAGGGCTGGAAGATCCACGTGTCCGCGGGCCTGGCGAACGCCGAGCGGGTGCTGGACGCCGTCTGGGCGTACTGCGTCCCCCGTGGCCTGTCCTTCAAGTTCCTGCGCGGCCCCCGCACGCTGCTGCTGCGCAACTCCAAGTACGCCGCCCGCGCCGCCAGCGGCAAGTTCATCACGGTCTACCCCCGCGACGACGCGGAGCTGGAGCTGGCCTGCAAGGAACTCGACGAACTGCTCGCCGGCGAGTCCGGGCCGTACATCCTCAGCGACCTGCGCTACGGCGGCGGCCCGGTGTACGTGCGCTACGGCGGCTTCGCCGCCCGCTACTGCCACTCCCCCGACGGCCAGCTGGTACCGGCCATCGAGAACGGCTCCGGGGCGCTGGTGCCCGACCGCCGGGACCCGGTCTTCCACGTGCCGGACTGGATCACCCTGCCCGACTTCCTCGGCCCGCACCTGGCCGCCCGGAGCGCGACCAGCACCGACGAGGTGCCCTACCGGATCGAGCGGGTGATCCACTTCTCCAACGGCGGCGGGCTGTACGTGGGCCGCGACCTGCGTACCGGCACCGAGGTGGTGCTGAAGGAGGCCCGGCCGCACGCCGGCCTGGACGCCGACGGCACCGACGCCGCCGCCCGGCTGGCCCGGGAGGCGGCCGCCCTGCGCCAGCTCGCCGACCTGCCGCAGGTGCCGCGGGTGCACGACGAGTTCACCCTCGGCGAGCACCGGTTCCTGGCGCTGGAGTTCATCGAGGGCCGCCCGCTCAACAAGGTGCTGGTCGACCGGTACCCACTGATCGACGCCGACGCGACCGACGAGGACCGGGCGGCGTACGTCCGATGGGCCCGGCACATCCACGAACAGGTCGAGTCGCTGATCGCGGCGATCCACGACCGGGGCCTGGTCTACGGCGACCTGCACCTGTTCAACATCATGGTCCGCCCCGACGACCGGGTCGCCCTGGTCGACTTCGAGGTCGCCGCGCCCATCGCCGGACACCGCCGGCCCGGCCTGCGCAACCAGGGCTTCGCGGCCCCGCGGGACCGGACCGGGCCGGCGGTGGACCGGTACGCCCTGGCCTGCCTGCGGCTGGCGCTGTTCCTGCCGCTGACCCAGCTCGTCCGGCTCGCCCCGGCGAAGGCGGCGCACCTGGCCGACATCGTCACCGCCAACCTCCCGGTGCCCCGGTCCTTCCTGGACCCGGCCGTCGAGGAGATCACCGGCTCCACCCGCGGTGGCGCGCCCGACCCGCAGCCGGCCCTCGATCCGGGCGACTGGCCGGCGGTGCGGCTGCGGTTGACCACGGCGATCCTGGCCAGCGCCACACCCCAGCGGGACGACCGGCTCTTCCCCGGCGACATCGAGCAGTTTCGCAGCGGCGGCCTCAACCTCGCCCACGGAGCCGCCGGTGTCCTGTACGCACTGGCCGCCAGTGGCGCCGGGCGCTGGCCGGAACACGAGGACTGGCTGGTGCGGCGGGCGAGCTCGCCCCCGTCCGGGACCCGCTGCGGCTTCTACGACGGGCTGCACGGTGTGGCGTACGCGCTGGAACACCTCGGGCGCCGACAGGACGCGCTGGACGTGCTCGACATCTGCCTCCGGCAGCCCTGGGACGGGCTGGACCACAGCCTGGCGAGCGGCCTGTCCGGGATCGCCCTCAACCTGGCCGAGCTGGCCGGGCGCACCGGGGAGACGTCGCTGCGCGACGCCGCGTGGCGGGCCGCCGAGCGGGTCGTCGACCGGCTCGCCGACGATCCGGGCCCCGACGTCAGCGGCGGGCGGCACCCGTACGCCGGGCTGCTGCGCGGCCGGACCGGCGGGGCGCTGATGCTGCTGCGGCTGCACGAGCTGAGCGGCGACGAGACGCTGCTGGAGCACGCCGCCACGGCGCTGCGCCAGGACCTGCGCCGGTGCGTGGTACGCCCCGACGGCGCGCTGGAGGTCAACGAGGGCTGGCGGACCATGCCGTACCTGGCGCACGGCAGCGTCGGCATCGGGCTGGTCCTCGACCAATACCTGCGCCACCGCGCCGAGGAACGGTTCACCGAGGCGAGCGCCGGGATCCGCCGCGCGGCGCGGTCACCGTTCTACGCGCAGGCCGGGCTGTTCGCCGGGCGGGCCGGCATCATCGCGTACCTCGCCGCCTCGGCGGACGACGCCGACCAGCGGCGGGAGCTCGCCGCGCAGCGGGAACGACTGGCCTGGCACGCCCTGCCGTACCGGGACGGGGTTGCCTTCCCCGGCGAGCAGCTGCTGCGGCTGTCCATGGACCTCGGCACCGGCACCGCCGGAGTGCTGTACGCGCTGGCCTGCGCGCAGCACGACCAGCCGCCGGTGCTGCCCTTCCTCGCGCCGTTGCCGGGCGCGCAGAGACTCCCCCGCGGCAGCGGGGGCGACCGGATCGACCGACCTGCGGAAAGGGGGTGACACGACATGGCGCTTCTGGACCTTCAGGGCCTGGAGATGGCTCCGGCCGACCGTACGGGTGGCGGTAGCCGGGCGAGCCTGCTGCTCTGCGGCGACAGCTCGCTCTCCGTCACGACCTGCAACTGATCGCGGGCACCACGCGGGGCCCTGGGTGGGTAGACGTGCCCACCCGGGGCAACCGCCGCCACACCGGGAGGACCGATGCAGACGTTGGCCGCGGGAGACGGGCTGCTCCGGCGGACGGTCCGGGAGGGCGGCGGCTGGACGGCCGTGCTCGCGGCGGTCGCGCTGACCGGCGCGGCCGCCGAACTGCTGCTACCCGCGGCCCTCGGCCGCGCCGTCGACGCCGCCCTTGCCGGCGGCTCCCGCTGGTGGGCGGTGTCCGCCTGCGGCCTGGTCGTCGTCCTCGTCTGCACCGACACCCTCAGCGACCTGGCCGGCGGATACGGTGCCGCGCGGGCCACCGCCCGGCTCCGCCGGCACCTGCTCCGGCACCTGTTCGCGCTGGACGTGCGCGCCACCCGCCGTCACCCGGTGGGTGATCTCGTCGGCCGGCTGGTCGGCCAGGCAGCCGACGCGGGACAGGCCGGCAACTCGGTGGTGCTGGCGGTGGTGACGGTGCTGCCGCCGCTCGGCAGCGTCGTCGCGCTCACCGTCCTGGAGCCGGTGCTGGGCGCCACCCTGCTCGCCGGTCTCGGCCTGCTCGCCGTGCTGATGCGCGCCTTCGTCACCGACGCCTCGGCCGCCACCGCCGGATACCAACGGGCCCTGGGCGCGATCGCCGGCCGACTGCTGGAGTCGCTGACCGGGGCCCGGACCATCGCCGCCGCGGCGACCATCCGCCGCGAGGAGGACCGGGTGCTGGCCGCCCTGCCGGAGCTCGGCCGACACGGCCGGCGCGGCTGGGAGCTGCTGGCCCGGGCCAGCGCGCGTACCTCGGCGGTGGCGCCGCTGTTGCAGCTCACCGTGATCGCAGTCGGCGGGTACGCCCTGACCGCCGGCTGGCTCACCCCGGGGCAGCTGGTCTCCGCGGTCCGGTACGCGGCCATGGGCGCCGGGCTGGGCGGGGTGCTCGCCACGCTGAACCATCTGGTCCGCAGCCGGGCGGGGGCAGACCGGGTCGCCGAACTGCTGGCCCGACCCGTCGTGGCCGACGGCGACCGGACGCTTCCGCCGGGCCGCGGCGGGCTCCGGCTGCGCGGGGTGAGCGTGCACGGCGATGACGGCCGGCCGATCCTGGCGGGCGTCGACCTGGATGTCCCGGCCGGCGCGACCGTCGCCGTCGTCGGGACGTCGGGCGCGGGCAAGTCCACGCTCGCCGCGGTGGCGGGACGGCTGCACGACCCGGACGTCGGTGAGGTGCGGCTGGACGGGGTGCCGCTGCGCGAGCTGGACCGGGCGGCACTGCGCCGGGCGGTGGGCTACGCCTTCGGCCGGCCGGTGCTGGTCGGTGCGACGGTCCACGACGCGATCGGGCTGGCGCTGCCGGCCGGCTCGGCGTCACCGCCGGCCGACGACAGCCCGGCCACGCCGCCGGTCCTGAGCGCGGCCCGTACGGCGGCGGTCGCCGACGTCGTCGCCCGACTGCCCGACGGCTTCCGCACCCCGCTGGAGGACACGCCGCTCTCCGGCGGTGAGGCCCAGCGGCTCGGACTGGCCCGCGCCCTCGCCGCGGAGCGCCTGCTCATCCTGGACGACGCCACGTCCAGCCTGGACACCGCGACCGAACACCGGATCGCGCAGGCGGTGGCCGGGCGGGCCGGCGAGCGTACCCGCCTGGTGGTCACTCATCGGGCCGCGACCGCCGAAGCGGCCGACCTCGTCGCCTGGCTCGACGGCGGCCGGCTGCGCGGCCTGGCTCCGCACCGGCGGCTCTGGGTGGACCCGGCCTACCGGGCGGTCTTCCTGCCGGCCGGTGACGGGTCGTGAGCGGCGTACGCCGGGTGACCTGGCGGGCGCTGCGCGCCCGAGGACGGGACCTCACCCGGCTCTGCGGCTGGTCACTGGTGGAGGCGCTGCCCGCGCTGCTGTCCGGCTATCTGGTCGCCCGCGCCGTCGACGAGGGTTTCCTGGCCGGACGCCTCCTCACCGGCCTGGCCTGGTTGGGCGCCCTCGCCGTGGCCGTACTCGTCGGCGCGGCGGCCACGGGTCGGGCGTACCGGAGCCTCGGCGCCGTGGTCGAGCCGTTCCGCGACGAGTTGGCCGGGCGGGTGGTCCACGCCGCGCTCCGCGAGGCCACCCGGGCCGGCGGTCGTCCGGACAGCGCGGCGCTGGCCCGGCTGACCCACCAGGTGGAGATCGTCCGGGACACCTTCGGTGGCCTGCTGATGGTGACCCGCGGCTTCCTGTTCGCCGCCGGCGCGGCCCTGCTCGGCCTGTTCGCGCTGGCCCCGGTGGTGGCGGCGCTGGCCGCCGCGCCGCTGGTCGTCGGCCTGGCCGTGTTCGTCACCGCGCTGCCGGCGATGGTCGGGCACCAGCGCGCGTACGTCCGAGCCGGTGAACAGCTCGGCCAGTCGGCCGCGGCCGCCCTGACCGGGCACCGGGACGTGCTCGCCTGCGGGGCGCAGGCTCGCGTCGTGGCCGACGTGGAGGTACGGGTGTCGGCACAGGCCCACGCCGAACGGACCGTGGCCCGGATGGCCGCGGTACGCAGTCTCAGCCTGGGCATCGGCGGTTGGCTGCCGCTGGTGGTGCTGCTCCTGGCCGCGCCGTGGCTGGTCGAGCGCGGCCTGAGCGCCGGCGACGTGCTCGGCGCGCTCATCTACGTCGCCACCGGGTTGCAACCCGCCCTGCACACCCTGGTGCAGGGCTTCGGCGGTGGCGGCCTGCGGTACGCGGTCACCCTGGAGAACATCCTGCGCACCTGCCCGACGCCCGACGACCACCGCCCGCCGGCCCCGGCCGTCCGGGCACCGAGCCCCGGCCGGTCGACGGGACCGGCCGGTCCGGTGCCCGCGGTGCGGATCCGCGGACTGACCTTCCGCTACGGCCTGCTCGCCCGGCCGGTACTGGAGGACTTCTCGCTGACCCTGGCCGACGGTGACCACCTCGCCGTGGTCGGACCGAGCGGCGCGGGCAAGTCCACCCTGGCCGCGCTGATGGCCGGACTGGTGCCCCCGCAGGCCGGCACCGTCCACCTGGCCGGCGCGGCGGTCGCCGGCGCCGAACCGGAGGTGCTCGCCCGGATGCGGGTGCTGGTGCCGCAGGAGGCGTACGTCTTCACCGGCTCGCTCGCCGACAACCTCCGCTACCTGCGGCCCGACGCCGACGACGCGACCCTGGAGGCCGGCCTCGACGCGCTCGG
Organism: Micromonospora sp. GCM10011541; assembly: GCF_042650725.1. Lineage (NCBI taxonomy): Bacteria > Bacillati > Actinomycetota > Actinomycetes > Micromonosporales > Micromonosporaceae > Micromonospora > Micromonospora sp. GCM10011541. Next base: position 87,996 of record NZ_JBHSBP010000012.1, on the reverse strand, counting down.
CGCCCGCGCGCTCGCCACCCGCCTGGGCGGGCTGGCCGCGCCCGTCGCGCCCGCCCTGCTCTCCGCCGGCGAACGGCAGCTCATCGCCGCCGTCCGGGCCTGGCTGGCGGCCGCCCCACTGACCATCCTCGACGAGGCGACCTGCCACCTGGACCCGGCGTTGGAGTCGACGGTCGAGGGCGCCTTCGCGCAGCGGGCAGGCACCCTGGTGGTGATCGCGCACCGGATCAGTTCGGCGATCCGGGCCCCTCGGGTGCTGGTGCTCGACGGCGACAAGCCGGTCGTCGGTACGCACGAGCAACTACTGGCCCGCTCGGCGACCTACCGACTACTCGTCGGTTGTTGGGACGACGTCCCGGTGCCGCCCGGCGCGGCGCCCGCCGGGCGGGTGTGAGCCACCGCCGCCGGGTGCTCAGATCCAGCCCGCCTCCCGGGCGACCCGCACGGCTTCCACCCGGGTACGCGCGCCCGCCTTACGGGCGATCCGACCGAGGTGGTTGCGGACGGTGCCGCGGGCGAGCCCCAGCGAAGCGGCGACCTCCGCCACCGGCGCCCCCGCCGCGGTCAACCTGAGGACCTCGATCTCGCGGCTGGTCAGCGGCCCGTCCGGGCGCAGCGCGGCGACGACGAGGTCCGCGTCGAGCACGGGCTCGCGGCGGAACAGCCGCCGGATCCCCTCCACCACCCGCTGCGGGCCCACGTCGCTGCCGAGGATGCCGACCATCCGCGTCGCGGACAGCATGCCGCGCAGCCCCCGGGCCCGGCGGGGGTGGGCGAGCACCAGGAGGGGACACGGGCCGACCGGGCCGGGCACGTCCTCGGCGATGAGGTCCAGATCGGCCACCACCACGTCAGGGCGTTGTGCCTGTACCGCCGGGCGGACCGCGTCGCCGCGATCCACCTCCGCGACCACGCTGATGTCCTCCTCCGCGGCGAGGACGCAGGACAACGCGCCCCGAACCAGGGCACCGTCCAGGGCGAGCAGGGTACGGATCACGGTGGACCTTCCTGCGCATCTCCAGCATCGATCACTCAACGTCAGCATTCAAACACGCACCTTGGAGTCCTGCACGGCGACGGGGCGGGCCCGGGACATGGCCGGCGGACCCGCCCACCGACCACTAGAACCAGCCGTCACGCCGCGCGCGCCACACCGCCTCCATCCGGTTGCGGGCCCCCGTCTTGCGCAGAATCGCCGACAGGTGGTTGCGCACCGTCCCATGCGCCAGATAAAGCCGACGGGCCATCTCCTTCACCGGAAGGCCCTCGGCAGCCACCCGCAGCACGTCCAGCTCCCGTGGGGTCAGCGGAGTCTCCGGGGGGCTCAGCACCGCCACCGCGGCAGCCGGGTCGATGGCCCGCTCCCCCGCGGCGAGTGCGCGGATCGCCCGGACCAGGTCCGGCAGCGTTCCGTCCTTGCCGAGGAGACCCCGCGCCCCGGCCGCCAGCGCCGCCTCGGCCAGGGCGGGACTCCACCGGTGACTCATCGCCAGCACGGCGCTGCCCGGCGCCTCGGCGCCGATCCTGGCCACCACTTCGACCGGGTCCGGCAGCTCCGGCGCCAGAGCCAGCACCACCACGTCCGGCCGGCAGCGCCGGACCACCGTCAACAGCTCATCGGCACCCTCCACGTCGGCGACCACATTCATGTCCTCCTCGCTCGACAGCGCGGCGCAGAGCGCACCGCGCAGCAGACCCATGTCCTCGGCCACGACAACGTGGATCACCACGTTTCTCCGATCTCGGGTACGCGTCACGACGGCCATCGGCCCCGCAACTCTCGACGGGGCGGCACGGCCGGATCGGGCGCGACAGACGGGCAGGCCTCGTCCCGCGGCACCGCCACGGTGGACGGGGCGCGGGCGCCGTTGGACCACGCCTGCGGGGCCGGCACGGCCTTCGGGCCGGCGACCGCGGGCGGGTCGTCCGGCTCAGCCGGGACGGGCGACCGCTGAGGGAGATCGTCCCTCGACGAGGACCGGCACCGGGTCCTGGAACTGGCCGGGCCGGCACCGCGACGGCCAGCCGGGCGCGCGGAGCAGTCCTGGCCCGGGCCCCGGTCCGTCCTGGACACCCGCGGCAGCCTTGTCGGCGGGTGGGACGGGCCGGCCGGGTTGTCCGGACGACGCCGACTCCGGGCACGGCCGCACGGCGCCCCGCCCGATCGGCGCGGCCGGACCCACCGGTCCGACGACGGACGCCGACGGCGGTTTCGCCATGGTCGGCGCAGCCCTCGCAAGCGCGGGCGCGGGCCTCGGGCCCCGGGGTGACTCCGAGGCGGTGAGCGGACGGGCTGTCGGGCCGGTCGCCCTACCGGAGCCCGACTCGGCCGCCGGCGCCGGGGGCGGAGCGGTCGGGCCGGGCGAGGGCGGGACTGCCGGACCGCTGACCAGGCCGAGGACGGGCGAGAGAACGGCTCCGGCGGCCCGGATGAGCGTCGCGACGAGGGACGGAATCGGCACGGTGTCCACGGCACGCACGACGTGCGGAAGCGGGGCGACAACCAGCGCCACCACAGCCGGTCGGGCCACGCTCGGCCCCGCCAGCGGTGTCGGCGACCTGGCGGGAACTCGCGGCCCCTGACGATCGGCGGCCCGCCGCCCGAGGCCGCCGGCGGAATTCTGACGCCGATCCGCACGGCGTTCGGCAGGCCGGTCGGCCGGCCTGCCACCGTCTACACCGAATGAGAGCGGGGTCCGGGTCCGGGGCGCGACCACGGACGACGCGTCCCCAGACGACGGTGTCCGGGCCGGGTGTGTCCGGTCAGGTGCGGCGGCCAGGCCACCGACGACAGCGCGCAGCAGGGTCACGGGCCGGGCCGCGCCGCCCCCCGCCGGGTGATCCCGCCGGGCCGGACGTTCTTGGCGAGCGAGCGATCCGCTCGAGTCGAGCGCGACGCGGATGTGCTGGTGGTGCTCACCGGAACCGGTGCGGTCAGCCGCGCTCGCGACGGCCGGCCCGTCGAACAGCGCAGCCACCAGGAAGCCGGCGCCCACGGCGGCCGCGATCAGGACGACCCGCCGGACGAACCGGGCCAGTCCGTCGGACGGAGGCGGCGCAGATCGCCCGGGCGCGGCTGCGGGAGCGGGTGGCCTGGCGGGACATCGCACGCGGAGACGACCTCCTTCCACCGGGAACGCTGACCCATGGTAGCGATGCGATCACGCGAACGCACTCCGTGCAGGTCGTGGTGACGGCATGTCAACGGTTGACCCGATCGGCACCGGCGGTCCTCCGCAGCGCCGACCGCGGTTGGCGTCGATCTACGGGGCCCCAGCGCGCCCGTCATGCCCGTCAGGTCCGCTCGACCAGTTCTGCCCAAGTGGGCCGAGCGTCAGGGGCTTCCGCCGTACGATGCGGCAAGTGAAATGGGCACGATCCCTCGTCGCGGTGGTGGCGACCCTGACCCTGGCCGCGTGCGACGCGGCACCGACCCGGCCGGCGGGTGGGCCCGCCCGATCCGCCTCCGTGGCGGCATCCCCGTCGCAGGCTGGACCCGCCGAGATCACGTTGGCCTTCGCGGGCGACGTGCATTTCGCCGACCGTACGGCCGGCCTGCTGGGCAACCCGGCAACCGCTTTCGGATCGATCTCCGCCACCCTGTCCAGCGCGGACCTCACGATGGTCAACCTGGAGACCGCGGTGACCACGCGGGGCACCCCGGAGCCGAAGGAGTTCCACTTCCGGGCGCCGGCGAGCACGTACGGGGCGGTGAAGGCGGCCGGCATCGACGTCGTGTCGATCGCGAACAATCACACGCTGGACTACGGCCGGGTGGGGCTGAGCGACACCCTGGACGCGGCCAGGGCCAGTGGGGTTCCGGCCGTCGGGGCGGGCGCCGACGCGGCGGCGGCGTACGCGCCGTGGATCACCGAGATACGCGGTACGACCGTGGCGTTCCTCGCCTTCAGCCAGGTCGCCGAGCTGTGGTCGTCGTGGAAGGCCACGGACACCGAGGCCGGCATCGCGATGACGCGGGACCTGAGCCGCGCTGTCGCGGCGGTGCGGGCCGCCCGGCAGCGGGCCGACGTGATCGTCGTCTACGTCCACTGGGGCGTGGAGGGCGAATCGTGCCCATCAGCCGAGGCGCGCGAGTTCGCCGGCGCGATGGCCGAGGCCGGCGCCCACCTCGTTGTCGGCACCCACGCCCATCTGCTGCTCGGCGACGGCTGGCTGGGCAGGACCTTCGTCCAGTACGGACTGGGCAACTTCCTGTGGTGGCGGGACGACGCCTACAGCAACGACACGGGGGTGCTGCGGGTGACCCTGGACGGGTCGGCGATCGTGAAGACCGAGTTCGTCCCGGCGCTGATCTCTCGGCGTACCGGCCAGCCCCGGCTCGCCGACGGGGAGGAGGCGGCCCGGATCTCCCACGAGTACGCGAACCTGCGCGCCTGCACCGGACTCGCCACGACGCCGACCGGCCAGTCGCGGTAGCCGGCCGGCACTGGCGGCTCCCCCTCTTCGACCGCTGGCTCGCCGGGATGTCCGCCGTGTGGTCGGAGGTCGAGCGCTGCCGCAGCGCCGGGGGAAACTCCTGAAACCGTGAGGTGGAGCGACGCCCGGACGGTGTGAGTCCGGGCGTCGCTGCTGCCCTCCGACCTGCGAAGCGACCGGTCCGTCGGCGCCGCCGGCCGATCCCCTACGCGTCCAGGAACTCGTCGACCATCGGCGCCAGCCACTCGGCCCGCTGCGGGATCGAGGTGTGCGTGGTGCCCGGCAGGATCGCCAGCCGGCACCGCGGCAGCCCGGTCAGGTCGCCCGGCACCCCGCCGCCGAGCAGCTTGAACATCTCCACCGCATGCTCGGGCCGGACGATGTCCGAATCGCCCAGCACGAGCAGCACGGGCGCGGCGACCGCCCGGACCTGGTCGGCCGTCCACTCCGGCAGGTCACCGTCGAGCCGCTTCACCTTGGCCACGAGGTTGGCGAAGCCGGCCGGGTCCGGGGCGGTGCGCAGGTACTCCTCGTGGAACTCCGAGCCGTGCAGGTGCTCCGGCCGCAGGTCCTGGATGCCGTCCAGCAGGCCCGGGTACATGCCGTCGAGGGTGAAGCACACCGACGCCAGGACGAGCCGGCCGACCCGGTCGGCGTGATCGGTGGCCAGCCGCAGCCCGACCGCGGCGCCCATGCTCCAGCCGAACACGTCCGCCCGGTCGATGCCGAGGTGGTCGAGCAGCGCCACCACGTCGGCGGCGAAGTCCTCCACGGTCAGGTCGCGGTCGATGTCCGGCGTGTGCCCGTGCGCCTGCAGTTCCACCGCGACCACCCGGCGGGTCTTCGTCAGGAACGGCAGGATCGTGCCGAACGACGTGCCGATCCCGGAGAGCGCCCCGTGGATCAGGACGAGGGGCCGGCCGCTGCCGGTGCCGTGCTCCTCGTAGTACAGGTCCAGGCCGTTGACCGGTGCGTAGCTCATGACGATGATCCCTTCTCGGACTCGCTGACACCCACACCGTGCGCCGCCCCGCTTACGGTCGACTTCCGACCGGCTTACGGCTTGTAAGGTGGCCGGCATGCGGTTCGGGGTCCTGGGCCCGCTCGCCGTCACCACCGACGCCGGCGAGCCGGTCACCGTGCCGGGCGTCAAGGTCCGCGCGCTCCTCGCCGACCTGCTCGCCAACCGCAACCAGGTGGTCTCGGCGGACCGGCTGATCGACGACCTCTGGGGCGACGACCCGCCGGCGAACCCGGCCGGCGCCCTGCAGGTCCGGGTCTCCCAGCTCCGCAAGGCGCTCAACGACGCCGAACCCGGCGCCCGCGACCTGGTGGAGTCCCGCCCGCCCGGTTACCTCCTGCGGGCGACCGCCGACGCGGACCGGTTCGCCGAACTGGCCGCGGCCGGGGACGTGGCCCGGCTGACCGAGGCCCTCGGGCTGTGGCGGGGCGAGCCGTACGCGGACTTCGCCGACTCCGAGTACGTCCGCGCCGAGACCATCCGGCTCACCGAGCAGCGACTTGCCGTGCTCGAGCGCCTCGCCGACGCCCGCCTGGCCCGCGGCGAACACGATCTGGTCGCCGCCGACCTGGCCGAGCTGGTCGCCCGACACCCGCTCCGCGAGGGCCTGCGCGCCCTGCACCTGCGCGCCCTGTACGCGGCCGGCCGGCAGACCGAGGCCCTGGAGAGCTACGCCGACCTGCGCGACCGCCTCGCCGACGAACTCGGCCTCGACCCCGGCCCGGAGCTGGTCGCGCTGCATCGGCGGATCCTGGCGCAGGACGCCGACCTGACCGGGCCACCCCGGGCGGCGCGGATCCGCAACAGCATCCCGGCCCGGCTGAACGAGCTGGTCGGCCGGGCCGAGGCGCTCACCGAACTGCGCACGCTGATCCCGCAGCAGCGGCTGGTCACCCTCACCGGCCCCGGCGGTGTCGGCAAGACCCGGCTGGCCACCGAGGCGGCCCGCGAACAGGCCCGCCCGGACGGGGTCCACCTCGTCGAACTCGCCGCACTCCCGCCCGGCGATCCCGGCGTCGCCGACCGGATCCTGGCCGTCCTGGACGTCCACGAGGCGGCCGGCGTCAGCGTCCCGGCCGCCGACCGGCTGCTCGCCGCGATCCGGCAACGCCGGCTGCTGCTCGTGCTGGACAACTGCGAGCACGTCATCGAGCCGGCCGCCGGCCTGGTGGCCCGGCTGCTGCGGGACGCTCCCGACGTCACCGTGCTGGCGACCAGCCGGGAACCCCTCGGTCTCACCGGCGAACTGGTGTGGGAGGTGCCGCCGCTGGCCGTACCGGACGACGACCGCGACCCGGACGCGGTCCGCCGGTCCGCCGCGGCCCGGCTGTTCGCCGCCCGCGCCGCCGCCCAGCAGCGGGGGTTCCGGCTGGACGACCGCACCGCGCCCGCCGTCGCGCAGCTCTGCCGCCGGTTGGACGGCATGCCGCTGGCGCTGGAACTGGCCGCGACCCGGGTCCGCGCGCTCGGCGTCACCGGTGTGGTGGAGCGCCTCGACGACCGGTTCAAGGTGCTCGCCACCCAGCAGCGGGACGTGCCGGCCCGGCACCGGACCCTGGCCGCGGTGATCGGCTGGAGCTGGGACCTGCTCGACGACCCGGACCGCCGGGTCCTGGCCCGGCTCGCCGTGTTCAGCGGCGGCTGCACGCTGGACGCGGCCGAGGTGGTCTGCGACGCCGATGTGGAGGTGCTGACCCGGCTGGTCGACCGGTCCCTGGTGGTGATGGACGACACCGGGACCGGCCCGCGCTACCGGCTGCTCGAGTCGGTCGCCGCGTTCTGCCTCGACCGCCTCGACACCGAACGCCCGGGAGAGGCCGCCGCGGTGCGGGCCCGGCACGCCGCGTACTACACGAGCCTGGCCGAACGCGCCGACCCGGAGCTGCGCGGCCCCGGCCAGGCCGAGTGGCTGGTCACGCTGGACGCCGAGAACGCCAACCTGCGATCGGCGCTGGCGCATGGCGGCGGGCTGCGCCTCGCGGTCGCGCTGACCTGGTACTGGTTCCTGCGTGGCCGGTTCAGCGAGGCCCGCCGGGCGCTGACGCTCGACGGCGACAGCTCGGCGCAGGCCCGGGCCGCGGCCTGGCGGGTCGGGTTCGCGCTGCTGCAGGGCGACCGGCTGGAGACCGCCGACATCTCCGCGTACGACGACAGTCGCGGCACCTGGTTCGTGGCCGCCGCGCTGATCCACCGCAGCGAGCTGACCCGGGCGGCCGAGCTGCTGGCCGCCGCGGAAGGATCCGCCGACCGGTGGACCGCGGCGGCCGTGCTGAGCAGCCGGGCCAAACTGGCGCACGCCGCCGGTGACCTGGCCGCCCTCGATCGGGACGGCACCCGCTGCGCGCAGCTCTTCGCCGAGCTGGGTGACCGCTGGGGCCGGCTGCAGGCCAGCGACTGGGTGGGTGGGCTGGCCGAGCTGACCGGGGAGTACGACCGGGCCGCCGCCCTGCACCGCGAGGGCCTGGGCTGGGCCGAGGAGCTGTCGCTGTGGCCCGAGGTGAGCAGCAAACTGTCCTGGCTGGCCTGGCTCGCGGTGCAGACCCGCGACTACGTGCAGGCCCGGGAGCTGGCCGAGCGGGCGTACCGGCTGGCGGCCGAGCAGGACTCCGGGAGCGCCCTGGTGTTCGCCGAGCTGAGCCTGGGCTTCGCGGCCCGCCGGGACGGCAAACTGGACGTCGCCACCACTCACCTCGAGCACCTGGTGGAGCTGGCCCGCCGGGAAGCCCAGCCGGCGCTGTTCCTGCCGATGGTGCTGGTCGAGCTGGGATACGCGGCCGAACACGGGGGCGACCCGGCGACCGGGCTGGCCCGGCACGTCGAGGCGTTCGACGTGGCGCAGGCGATGGGTGCCCCGCGCGACGCGATCGGCGCCCTCGAGGGCATCGCCTCGGCCACTGCCTGGTCCGAGCCGGAGGTCGCCGCCCGGCTGCTCGGCGCGGCGGCCGCCGCCCGGCGGGCCGCCGAGTTCGCCGCGGCGCCCGCCGAGCGGGACGAACTGGACCGGATCGGCGGGCGCCTGGTCGCCGTGCTCGGGCGGGAGCGGTTCGACACGCTGGTCGCCGCCGGGCACGACCTGAGCCCGGACGCGGCCCGGGCGCTGGTCTGATCGGATCCACCGCGCCGGATGCTGCGACGCGGCCATCGCGCGCCGTGCTCGGCCTCCTGCGGCTGCGGCCGCCCTTGCCGCAGGGCCGGCGGAAACTCTCACCGGGTGTCCCGGCCCTGGTCGGCGGCCCGGCGACCGGGCGGCGACCGAACGATCCGAAAACAACCCTTGACTACGGTATCCGTTGCGGTCCTATTCTTTCGCTGAAGAATCCGTAGCCAGTGCCTGCTCGGGTCTCATGATTCGTTGAAGAGTTGGAGCCTGTCGCCGTGTCGGAACCCGCGATCCGCCTGACCGGTCTGCGCAAGTCGTTCGACGCCGTGGAGGCTGTCGCCGGCGTCGACCTGGACATCGCCGACGGAGAGTTCTTCTCCATGCTCGGGCCGTCCGGGTCCGGCAAGACCACGGTGCTGCGGATGATCGCCGGATTCGAACTGCCGACCGCCGGCACCGTCACCCTCGCCGGCCGCGACGTCACCCGGCTCGCCCCGTTCGACCGGGACGTCAACACCGTCTTCCAGGACTACGCCCTCTTCCCGCACATGACCGTCCAGCAGAACGTGGAGTACGGCCTGCGGGTGCGCAAGGTGGCGCGCGCCGAGCGCCGGGAGCGCGCGGCAGCCGCGCTGCGGACCGTCCGCCTCGACGGGTACGGCGAGCGCCGGCCCAGCGCGCTGTCCGGCGGCCAGCGCCAGCGGGTCGCGCTGGCCCGCGCCCTGGTCAACCGGCCGGCCGTGTTGCTGCTCGACGAACCGTTCGGCGCGCTGGACCTGAAGCTGCGCGAGGAGATGCAGGTCGAGTTGAAGGCCATCCAGCGCGAAGTCGGCATCACCTTCGTCTTCGTCACGCACGACCAGCAGGAGGCGCTGACGATGAGCGACCGGGTGGCGGTGTTCAACCAGGGCCGGATCGAGCAGGTCGACACGCCCGCCGAGGTGTACGAGCGCCCGGCCACCCCGTTCGTCGCCGGCTTCGTGGGCACCTCCAACCTGTTCGAGGGGGAGAGCGCCCGCGCCGTGCTCGGCCGCGAGGGCGTGTTCTCCGTACGCCCGGAGAAGATCCGCCTCGGCGGCGCGCCCGCGTCCGCCGAGGAGATCAGCGCGGCGGGCCAGGTAGTCGAGGTGATCTACGCGGGGGCGGCGACCCGCTTCGTGGTCGACCTCGACGCCGGGGCGCGCGTGGTCGCGATGCAGCAGAACCAGCGGACCTCCTCCGCCGACGTGGCGGCCCTGCGCGGCAAGCCGATCCGGCTGACCTGGCGGGCCGAGCACGTCGTCGCGGTCCCCGTGATTCCCCGTTGACCCCACCCGATCCCCCGTCGACAACCAGAAGGAGAGCGCCGATGCGCACCACCCGAGTCTTCACCGCGCTCGCCGCGGCCGGCCTGCTCGCGCTTGCCGGATGCGGCGACGGCGGCGGCGCCACCGGCGGCTCCGGCCCCGGCGGCATCAAACCGCCGAAGATCGACAAGCTGGCGTCGCTCGGCGCCGGGGAGGGCCAGGTCAACGTCGTCGCCTGGGCCGGGTACGTCGAGAACGGCTCCACGGACCCGAAGGTCGACTGGGTCACCGGCTTCGAGAAGGAGACCGGCTGCAAGGTCAACGTGAAGGTCGCCGGCACCTCCGACGAGATGGTGACGCTGATGAAGACCGGCGACTACGACGTGGTCTCGGCCTCCGGGGACGCCTCACTGCGCCTGATCTACGGCGGCGAGGTCGCCCCGGTCAACACCGACCTGGTCGCCAACTACAAGGACGTCTTCGACGGCCTGAAGCTCAAGCAGTGGAACTCGGTCGACGGGGTGGCGTACGGCATCCCGCACGGCCGCGGCGCGAACGTGCTCATGTACCGCACCGACAAGGTGACCCCGGCGCCGACGTCCTGGAGCGCGGTGTTCGACCCCAACTCGCCGTACAAGGGGAAGGTGACGGCGTACGACTCGCCGATCTACCTCGCCGACGCGGCGCTCTACCTGATGAAGCACCAGCCGGAGCTGGGCATCAAGAACCCGTACGCGCTGGACGACAAGCAGTTCGCCGCCGCCGTGGACCTGCTCAAGAAGCAGAACGAGCTGATCGGTGAGTACTGGTCGGACTACACCAAGGAGGTGCAGGCCTTCAAGTCCGGCAACTCGGTGGTCGGCACCGCGTGGCAGGTCATCGTCAATCTGGCCAAGGCCGACGGCGCCCCCGTCGAGGCGGTGCTGCCCTCCGAGGGCGCCACCGGCTGGTCCGACACCTGGATGATCTCCGCCAAGGCCAAGCACCCCAACTGCGGCTACCTCTGGATGAACCACATCATCGACCCGGTGGCGAACGCCGCGGTGGCGGAGTGGTTCGGCGAGGCCCCGGCGAACAAGCTCGCCTGCGACAAGACGGCCGACAAGAACCACTGCACCACGTTCCACGCCGCCGACGAGGCGTACTTCGACCAGGTCTGGTTCTGGAGCACGCCGGTGGAGCAGTGCCTCGACGGCCGTACCGACGTCAAGTGCAAGGACTACGCGGCCTGGACCCAGGCCTGGACCACGATCAAGGGCTGAGACACGTGACGGCTCTCTCCACGGTGGACCGGCCGGCGGGCGACGACACGATCGCCCCCCGCGGGCCGGTCCGCCGGTTTTCCTCCTGGCTCCACCGGCACCGCGGGGCACGCCTCGCCGGGCTGCTCTCGGCGCCGCTGCTCTGGCTGCTCGTCGCGTACCTCGGCTCGCTGGCCGTGCTCTTCGTCTCCGCACTGTGGACGGTCAACAGCTTCACCGGCGACCTGGTCCGGGAGCCGACGTTCGCGAACTTCCGCACCATCGGAACCGAGGAGGTGTACCGCACCGTCACCCTGCGCAGCCTCGGCGTCGCCGCCGCGGTGACCGTCGTCGACGTGCTCATCGCGCTGCCGATGGCGTTCTTCATGGCGAAGGTCGCCTCCCCGCGCAGCCGCCGGTTGCTGGTCATCGCGATCCTCACCCCGTTGTGGGCGAGCTACCTGGTCAAGGCGTACGCCTGGCGGGTGATGCTCGCCAACGGCGGGCCGGTGGACTGGCTCTTCGGGGGCGCCGGCAACGGCCCCGGGTACGGGCTGCTCGCGACCGTGCTCGTGCTGAGCTATCTGTGGCTGCCGTACATGATCCTGCCGATCTACGCCGGGCTGGAGCGGCTGCCGGACTCGCTGCTGGAGGCCTCGGCAGACCTCGGCGCCCGGGGCGGGCGCACGGTCCGCGCGGTGGTGCTGCCGATGATCTTGCCGTCGGTGATCGCCGGCTCGATCTTCACGTTCTCCCTGTCCCTCGGCGACTACATCACCGTGCAGATCGTGGGCGGCAAGACGCAGCTCATCGGCAATCTGGTGTACGCCAACATCGGCGCGGCGAACAACCTGCCGTTCTCGGCAGCGCTCGCCACCATCCCCGTACTCATCATGGTCGTGTATCTGGTGGCGGTGCGCCGGTCCGGCGCCTTGGAGGAGCTGTGACGCTGTCGCGCGGAGCGCGCTGGCTGCTGCGCGGGGCCATGGCGGTGGGCCTGGCCTTCGTCTACGTGCCGCTGGCCATCGTGCTGGTCAACTCGTTCAACGCCGACCGTACCTTCGCCTGGCCGCCGCCGCGCTGGACCACCGATTGGTGGGTGCGGGCGTGGGAGAACGCGGGTGCCCGCGAGGCGCTGTGGACCTCGACGAAGGCCGGCCTCGGCGCGACGGCCGTCGCGCTCCTGCTCGGCACGCTGGTCGCGTTCGCGGTGCAGCGCTACCGGTTCTTCGGGCGGGACGCCGTGTCGCTGCTCGTGGTGCTGCCGATCGCGCTGCCCGGCATCGTCACGGGCATCGCGCTGGACACCGCCTTCCGCTCGCTGATCGAGCCGCTCGGGGTGGGCAAGGGGCTGTTCTCGGTGATCGTCGGGCACGCGACGTTCTGCGTCGTGGTGGTCTACAACAACGTGCTGGCCCGGCTGCGCCGACTCGGGGGCAACCTGGAGGAGGCGAGCGCGGACCTCGGCGCGGACACCTTCCAGACGTTCCGCTACGTGACGTTCCCGCTGCTGCGCTCGGCGCTGTTCGCCGGTGGGCTGCTCGCCTTCGCGCTCTCCTTCGACGAGATCATCGTGACGACCTTCACGGCCGGGCCGGGCGTTCAGACCCTGCCCATCTGGATCTTCAACAACCTCTTCCGGCCCAACCAGGCGCCCGTCATCAACGTCGTCGCGGCGGTGCTGATCGTGCTCTCGATCGTGCCGATCTATCTCGCCCAGCGAGTCTCCGACACCGCTGCCGGTGGTCGCCTCTGACCCGCACGCCCCCGCTCCCCCGGGACGCCCGTGTCAAGATCTGTCCATGAGTCAGCCGTTTCGTGTGCGCATCGCCGTCCGAGGGTACGAGCTGGACGTCCAGGGGCACGTCAACCAGGCCGTGTACCTCCAGTACGCCGAGCACGCCCGGTGGGAGTGCCTGCGCGCCGCGGGCCTGCACCCGGACGCGCTGCGCGCGGCCGGCGTCGGGCCGGTCCAGCTTGAGTGCACCATCCGCTACCTGCGCGAACTGCGGGCGGGCGACGAGGTCGACGTCAGTTGCGGCTTCGTCTGGCGCGGCGGCAAGACGTTCCGGCTGGAGCAGGAGTACGTACGCGTGGACGGCACTCCGGTCGCCCAGCTGACCGGGGTCGGCGGAATGCTGGACCTGCACACGCGACGGCTGGTGGCCGATCCGGCGGAGCGGTTCCGTTCGCTCGCCTCGTCGCCGGCGCACCTCGGTCTCGACTAGTGGGCAGGGCACGGCCGGCGCTCCGGCCGGCCCGCGGGAAGTAGGTCGCCGGTCGCGCAGGGCACGGCGAGGCAGGCGAGGTTGCGCTGAGCCACGACGGACGTACGCAGGGCAGACGTAACCGTGTCGAAATATTGACGTCACCTCACGCACATCGTTGAATGTCGGAGTGGTGGGACACGTCGGAGCGGCCTCGACCCGGATCACGGTCACGGCCGCTGCGATCGATTTCGCGGCCGGATCATCGGGATCCGTCGTCAGGTTGCCGTGGGCGCGGTGGACAGTCGGGTGAACGAGCGCCGGCGAAGGATGCTGCTCACCGCGGCGTTGCACGTCGTCTCGCACGGAATCGCCGTCAGCTACTGCCTCATGACGTTGCACCAGCCACATCGGTCCCTCATGCTCGCGGCCTACGGCTGCGGAATGGCGTCCGGCCTCGTCGGCCTGTGGGCAGCCCAGAAGGTGACCACGAAGGCCTCCGGGTACCGCGTCTCGTTCACCATCCTGCTGATCACGCTCGTCGTGGCGACGCTCGGCGCGTACTGGGACGGTGGGGCCGCCGCACCGGCCGCCCTGGGTTTCGTGACCACGGCCGTGTTCGTCGCCAGCCACACCCCGCGCCTGCCGCTGATGACGGGGCTCGCGGCGCTCACCGTCGGGGCCTACCTCGCGGTCGCCGCCACCGGACGACCGGCGCCCCCGGGGCACGTCTTCCTCTACGTCGCGGCGATGGTGGTGCTGATCTCGGTGTGCTCCGCGCAGGCACGGATCCTGGCGCGGCAGCGATCCCAGCTCCGTTCGCTCGCCGAGCTCGACCCGCTCACCGGCGCCCTCAACCGGCGCGGCCTGGCCGAGTTCACCAAGCACCTGTTCCGGAGCGGCTGTCGCCCGGGCCCGTCCCTGCTCTGTCTGGATCTCGACGACTTCAAGCTGGTCAACGACCGCCTCGGACACGCCGCCGGCGACCGGCTGCTACAGCGGACGGTGGCCGCGACCCGGGAGGTGCTGCGCGCCGGGGACGCCATCGCCCGGGTAGGCGGTGACGAGTTCGTGGTCGTGCTGGTGGACGCCGACGACGTCACCGCGCGGACGGTGCTGACCCGGATCGACGCGGCGGTCCGCCCGGACGCCCGCGTCAGCATCGGCTCGGCCACCGCGCCGCAGGACGGCAACACCCTCGAAACCCTGATGCAGGTGGCCGACCAGCGCCTCTACCGGATGAAGCTGGAACACCGTCCCGCCGCCGGCCCGCCGCCGCAGGACCGCCCCGACCTGCTACCCAGCCGCCCGGACCCGCTCGGCATGCGGACGGCCGGGCAACGGCCTGGGTGGTCACCCGGGTAACGCGGGTGGACCGGGGCCGGGGCCGGACGGGGCCCATGGTCGCGCCGCCCGGCCGCGGCGGTCAGTAGAGCAGGTAGGGCTGGCGCTGCCGGTCGAACGCGGCCAACTCGTCGGCCCAGGCGCCGACCACGTCGGCCACGTCGGCACCCGCGTCGATCATCGTGCGCAGCCGGGGCGATCCGGTGAGCGTGTCGATCCAGTACGGCCGCAGTTGGTCCCAGGCGTCCTGCCGCCACGCGAACGCCGGGTACTTCCGCGCCTCCACCAGCATCGCGACCCCGGTACGGATCGGGTCGTACGCGCCCCGGTCCACGATCTTGACCTCGACCCCTGCGCAGGGCTTGTTGAGCAGCGCCGGCTTCTGCCCGGCCGAGGTCGGCGAGAAGTACGCCTCCCGGAACCGCACCCCCGGCAGGTTCCGGGCGTTGAGCCGGTCACCCCAGTGGTAGTCGAAGTCCGTCGCCAGGCCGCCGATCAGCTCGAACGGACGGCAGGTGCCGCGCCCCTCGGTGATCGACGCGACGCCCTCGAAGAGGCAGGTGCCCGGGTAGACCAGCGCGGTGTCCGTGGTCGGCATGTTCGGGCTGGGCATCACCCAGGGCAGATCGGTGTCGGCGGCGAGCCGGTCCCGCTTCCAGTGCCGGCACTGCACCACGTGCAGCTCGACCGGCCGTCCCGCCTCGGCGGGCAGGAACTCGGCGTTGAAGAAGCCCGCGAGTTCACCGACGGTCATGCCGTGCTGCTGCACGATCTCCTTGAGACCCACCCCGGAGGTGTAGCCGGCGGTCATCATCGGGCCGTACGCCCGGCCACCGACCGGGTTCGGCCGATCGAGTACAACGTACCGCTTGCCGAGCCGGGCGGCGGCGAGCATCGAGGTGTACATCGTCCAGATGTAGGTGTAGAAACGCGCCCCCACGTCCTGGATGTCGAAGACCACGGTGTCCATTCCGGACTGCGTGAACATGGCCTCCCACTTGGCCTGCGAGGCGCCGTACGCGTCGTAGACGGTGATGCCGGTCCGGGCGTCCGTGCCGGTGCCCTCGCTGCCGCCCGCCTGGGCCGAGCCCGGAAGCCGTGCTCGGGACCGAACGCCGCGACCACGTTCACCTGGCCCGAGGCGTGCATCAGGTCGACCAGGTGCCGGTAGGCGGAGTCGACGCCGGTCGGGTTGGAGATCACGCCCACCCGCTGCCCGCGCAGCTCGGCGAAGTCGGCGCGCACCAGCGCGTCCAGGCCGGTCTCGACAAGGCGAATGCCCGGGTCGGCACTGCCGGGTGCGGCGGTCACGGTCGTGGTGAGGGCGCCGGCGGCGACCGCTCCGGCGCCGGTGAGGAAGGTTCTGCGCTCCATCGGGTGCCTCCAAGCAGCTCAGCTCATCGAAACTTAGCTACATGAAGGCGGTGGGTCAAGGAAAGATACCTACGGATGTCAGTAGGCGCCGCCGCTCGCCACGGCCCGGCGGCGGGCCGGCCGTGCTCCTGCCGGTGGGCCAGGTCGTCGAGCGACGCTGGCCGCCCGGCCGGGGGGCGTCGGCGGTTCGCACGGTGGCCGGCGAGGACGATTCCGACCCGCGACGGGCCGGGCGCTGCCAGACTCGACCGGTGGGCGGCAAGCGACGGACCGGGGGGCTGGGGCCTGCCATCCGGATCGCCCCGGCCGCGCGGGTGGACAAGTTCGAGGTGTTCTTCGACCTCGTCTTCGTCGTGTCGTTCTTCATCATCACCCGGGCCACCGCCGCCAACGTCAGCGGGCGACAGCTGCTGCACGCGATGCTGGTGCTGGCCGTGCTGTGGTGGTGCTGGGTGGTGCACAGCGTGGTCGCCAGCCAGCTCCGCCTCGGCGAGGGCTTCGTCCCGGTGCTGATGGTGGTCGGCATGATGGCGCTGTTCGCCTTCGCCCTGGCGCTGCCCCAGACCTTCGGCGACCTGCATCAGGGCGCGGCCGGGCCCATGCTCGTCACGGTCAGCTACGTGGTGGTCCGCGCCGTGCACCTGGTGCTGTACGTGCACGCGACGCGCGGCAGGCCGCACGCCCGCCGCAAGCTGCTCCAGTTCGCACCGGAGATCGTGATCACCACCGTCCTGCTGCTGGTCGCGGCGCTGCTGCCGCCGAACATCGAGGATCCCGACGTCGGGGTGTGGCTGCGCGACGGGCTGTGGATCGCCGTCGTCGTCCTGCAGTACGGCAGCGGGCTGGCGGCCGGCACCAGGGGCTGGGAGGTCACGTCCGCCGAACACTGGACGGAGCGGTACGACCTGATCCTCATCATCGCGCTGGGTGAGTCCGTGATCTCGGTCGGCGTCGGCGGCAACCTGATCGGCAAACCGGTGACCTGGCCGGCGGTCCCGGCGGCCTTGCTGGGGATCCTGTTCACCGCGGCGCTGTGGTGGGCGCACTTCGACATGATCGGGCCCGCCGCCCGGATCGCGCTGCACGCCGCGCAGGGCCACCCCCGGGTGGCGATGGCCCGCGACGCCTACGCCTACCTCTACCTGCCGATGATCGCCGGAGTCGTGCTGTTCGCCATCGGCGCCGAGGAGCTGGTGCGGACGATCACCGACCCGGCGGGTGGGGTGGCCGAGCGGGCGCCCGGCCCGGCCGTGCCGATGCTGTTCGGCGGGGTGATCGTCTACCTGGCCGCCGACATGGCGTTCCAACTGCGCACCCTGCGCACCGTCACCTGGACCCGGGTCGGCGTGCTCCTCGCGCTGGGGGCCGGCCTGTTCGTGGGCCGACACCTGCCGGCGCTCGGCGCGCTCGGGCTGTTGTCCGCCATCTGCGTCGCGCTCGTCGCGATCGAGCTGGTGGTGCTGGCCGACTCCCGGCGTGCCCTGCGCCAAGCGGTGTTCGAGGAGCGGACCGAGCACGAGGCCAGCGAGGCCGCGTACCGCGCCCGCTGGCACGAGGACGGCCCGCCCCGGTCGGCGCGGTAGCTGCCGGCAAACCCCAGTCGGCGCGGTAGCGCCCGGCCCGCTCCGCCCGCGCACCGGTCCACTCCGACCGGCTGACCCGCCCGGTCAGTCCGGCCGGAGCGCCGCCGCGACCCGGCGGGCCCGCTGCGCGTGGCCGAGGACGTCGACGTTGTCCAGGTACTGGTCGACGGCGCCCACCGAGGGCCGCGCGCGCAGCGCCGGGTCACCGATCGCGGCGCGCAGCGCGGCGGCGAACCGGCCGGCGTCGAGCACCAGGAACGGCCGCCCGTGGAACTGCCGGGCCGTCGGGTCGACCGGCGCGGCCAGCCCCAGGTCGTTGGTCCAGCCGGCCACCGTCTCCAGCGCGCCGACCAGCCCGGCCTGGCGGTCGGACCAGCCGTCGGGACCGAGGGCGCGGGTCAGCCCGTCGATCACCGGGGCCGCCGCCGGCAGCCGGGCGAAGACGGTGCCGAGCCATTTCGCGTACGGGGGCCAGCGGCGGTGCACCAGCAGACCGAGCCGCATCAGGTCCCGGGCCAGCCCGGCGGTCACCACCCGGCTGCCCAGCTCGTCGCCGACCTCGGCACACCGCCCGGCCAGGTGCTCGGCCTGGCCGATCCGGCTCCAGGCGGCCGCCAGGACGTGCCGCCACACGTCGTCCGGGTACCAGGCCAGCCGGGCCCGGGCGGCGGTGAGCGCCCCGTCGAGGCCGTCGTGGAAGACCGCGCCTCCGGTCAGCTCGGCCAGCCGCTGGGTGGGCGTGGCGAGCCAGTCGTCCACCCCCACGCCGGTGCGCGGATCGAAGCCGAGCTTGTCGCGCAGCCAGCCGGTCAGCTCGTCCACGCTCACCCCGTGCCGGTCCCCGTCGGCGTCGACGACGCCGAGGCGGACGTCGGGGCCGCCGACGAAGCGGGTCGGCCAGCCGAGGAACTCCGCCGGCAGTTCGGCGTCGAGCACCGCCCGGGCGGGCCCCACGTCGTCCGGGCCGGCGACGAAGAGCTGGGCCCGCGGACCCCAGTCGTGGTCGGTGGAGCGCTCGGTGTCCAGGCCGAGCAGCTCCGACCCGCCGTCGAGCAGGCCGGCGGCGTAGCGCAGGCCGGGCAGCCGCCGGGCCAGCAGGGGAGCCACCACCTCGTCGTGGAACCGCCGGGCGAGCGACAACCCGGGTACGAACGTCATGCCGTCAGTCTCCCCGGCGGACGCGCCCGTGACTCACCCGACGGGCCAACCGCGCCCGCCCCGGCACGATCCGGCCCTCCCCCACGTCGTCGTACGGCTGTGCCAGGCTGTCCGGGTGGCACAGCGACCCCCGATCCTGCTGATCGACTCCCCCAGCCTCTACTTCCGGGCCTACTTCGGCATCCCGGAGTCGGCCGCGAAGACCGAGGACGGCCAGCCGGTCAACGCCGTGCGCGGCTTCCTCGACATGCTCGCCCAGCTCGTCCGCACCCGCCGGCCGGACCGGATGGTCTGCGCGCTGGACTACGACTGGCGGCCGGCGTGGCGGGTGGAGCTGCTGCCGTCGTACAAGGCGCACCGGGTGGCGCCGGAGGGCGGCGAGGTGGTGCCGGACACCCTCTCCCCGCAGGTGCCGATGATCCTGGAGGTGCTGACCGCGTTCGGCATTCCGTTCATCGGCGCCACCGGCTACGAGGCCGACGACGTGCTGGGGACGCTCTCGGTGACCCAGCCCGGTCCGGTGGAGGTGGTCTCCGGCGACCGGGACCTGTTCCAGCTGGTGGACGACGCCCGCCAGGTCCGGCTGCTCTACGTCGGGCGCGGGGTGGCCAAGCTGGAGGACTGCGACGACGCGGCGATCCGCGCCCGGTACGGGGTTCCCGCCGACCGGTACGCGGACTTCGCGGCGCTGCGCGGCGACCCGAGCGACGGGCTGCCCGGGGTGCCCGGGGTGGGCGAGAAGACCGCCGCCCGGCTGATCGAGCGGTACGGCGGCCTGCCGGGCATCCTCGCCGCGCTGGACGACGGGGACGCGGGTTTCGCGCCGGGGCTGCGGAGCAAGCTGGCGGCGGCCCGGGACTACCTGGCGGTCGCCCCGAAGGTGGTGGAGGTGGCCCGGGACGTACCGCTGCCGGAGCTGCCCACCGCGCTGCCGACGGCGCCCGCGGACCCGGAGGGGCTGTTGGAGCTGGCGCAGCGGTGGAACCTGGCCGGCTCGTGCCGCCGGCTCGTGGACGCGCTCACCGCCCGTTCCTGATCGTGCGGACGTGGTGACCGCACGGTGACGATCAGGCGGCGGCGTGGTAGGCCAGCACGCCCCGGTTGACGGTCGCGATGGCCTGCCGGGCGGTGGAGCGCAGCTCCGCCGACGCGCCGCCGGAGTCGGCGAGCTGGCCGAGCAGGTCGACGACCTGGCGCGCCCAGCGCACGAAGTCCCCGGCGGGCATCTCGCCGTCGATCTGGTGGCCGCTGGCGAGCACCTTGGCGAGCACCTCCCCGCGGGCCCACCGGTAGATCGGCCAGGCGAAGCCCAGGTCCGGCTCGCGGGTGACGGCGAGACCCCGGGCAGCCTCGTCCGCCTCGATGTCGCTCCACAGCTTGAGCGTCTCGTCGACCGCGTCGGCGACCGGGCCGCGCGGCAGCGAGGCCCGCTCGTCGACGTCGCGGCGGGCCTCGAAGACCACCACGGAGACGGCCGCGGCGAGCTCGGCCGGGGAGAGCCCGTCCCAGACGCCCCGGCGCAGGCACTCGGCGACCAGCAGGTCCGCCTCGGTCCAGATCCGGCCGAGCATCCGGCCCGCGTCGGTGACCCCGCCGTCGGCGGAGAGGTAGCCGCGGGCGGTGAGCAGCGCGACGATCCGGTCGAAGGTCCGCGCCAGCGAGCCGGTCCGGCCGGAGACCCGCTGCCGCAGCTCCTCGGTGTCCCGTTCGAGGCGGCGACGCCGCTCGGCCCAGCGGGCGTGCTCCTCCCGCTCCGGGCAGGCGTGGCAGGGGTGCCGGCGCAGCTCCGTGCGGAGCTGGCTGAGCCGGTGGTCCTCGCCGGCGACCTGCCGGGACCGCCCGCCCCGGCGGCCGTCGTGCCGGTCCAGCCCGGTGCCGCTGACCTCGGCGGCCAGGTCCCGCCGCGCGGCCGGGGACCGGTGATTGAAGTGCTTCGGCACCCGGATCCGGGCGAGCACCTCGGCCGGGGTGGTGAAGTCGCCGGGACTGACCCGGCCGGCCCAGCGGTCCTGGGTGAGCACCAGCGGGCGCGGCTCACCGAAGCCGCCGGTGGCCGGGTCGAGGACGACGGCCAGCCCGGCCCGCCGCCCGGACGGCACCCGGATCACGTCGCCGACCCGCAGCCGCTCCAGCGACGCGACGGCCGCCGCCTTGCGCTGGGTCTGGCCCTGCCGGGCGATGGCCCGTTCCCGGTCGGCGATGGCCACCCGCAGCGCGAAGTACTCGTCGAAGTCCCCGTGGTGGCAGGCCGCCTCGGCGCCGTACGCCTCGATGGTCTCGGTGTTGCGCTGCACCTGCCGGGCCAGGCCGACCACCGAGCGGTCCGCCTGGAACTGCGCGAAGGACGACTCCAGCAGCGCCCGGGCCGGGTCCGCGCCGACCGTGCCGACCAGGTTGACGGCCATGTTGTACGACGGCCGGAAGCTGGACCGCAGCGGGTAGGTCCGGGTGGAGGCGAGCCCGGCCACGTGCCGGGGGTCGGTCTCCGGCGACCAGACCACCACGGCGTGTCCCTCGACGTCGATGCCGCGCCGGCCGGCCCGCCCGGTGAGCTGCGTGTACTCCCCCGGGGTGAGGTCGACGTGCGCCTCGCCGTTGAACTTGACCAGGCGTTCGAGGACGACGCAGCGGGCGGGCATGTTGATGCCCAGCGCCAGGGTCTCGGTGGCGAAGACCGCCTTGACCAGGCCGCGGACGAACAGCTCCTCGACGACCTCCTTGAATACCGGAAGCATGCCGGCGTGGTGGGCGGCCAGGCCGCGCTCCAGCCCGTCGAGCCACTCCCAGTAGCCGAGCACCGACAGGTCCTCGCCGGGGATGGCGGTGACCCGGGACTCGACCACCCGGCGGATCTCGGTGCGTTCCTCCGGCGAGGTCAGCCGGAGCCCGGCGGCGAGGCACTGCTGCACGGCCGCGGCGCAGCCGGCCCGGCTGAAGATGAACAGGATCGCCGGGAGCAGGCCGTCCCGGTCGAGCCGGTTGACGATGTCGGGGCGCATCGGGCCGCGCCAGCGGGGGCCGCGGCGCCCGGCGCCGGGACCGGCGCTGCGCCCCTCGCCCAGCTCCAGGCGGCGCACCGTGTCGCGGGTGTAGCGCAGCAGCTCGGGGTGCACGTCGTGCTTGCGGGCCGCGTCGGCGTCGTGGAACAGGTCGAACATCCGCTTGCCGACCAGCATGTGCTGCCAGAGCGGCACCGGCCGGTGCTCGCTGACCACCACCGCGGTCTCGCCGCGCACGGTGACCAGCCAGTCGGCGAACTCCTCCGCGTTGGAGACCGTCGCGGAGAGGGAGACCAGGGTGACCGAGGCGGGCAGGTGGATGATCACCTCTTCCCACACCCCGCCCCGGAACCGGTCGGCGAGGTAGTGCACCTCGTCCATCACCACGTAGGCCAGGCCCTCCAGGGTGCTGGAGCCGGCGTAGAGCATGTTGCGCAGCACCTCGGTGGTCATCACCACCACCGGGGCGTCGCCGTTGATCGCGTTGTCGCCGGTGAGCAGGCCGACCTGCTCGGCGCCGTAGCGGTCCACCAGGTCGTGGTACTTCTGGTTGGACAGCGCCTTGATCGGCGTCGTGTAGAAGCACTTGCGCCGGGTGGTCGGCCCCTCGGCCGCGTCGGCCGCCGCCGGCTGCCCTGGCTTGCCGCGCAGGGCCAGGTGTACGGCGAACTCGCCGACCACCGTCTTGCCCGCACCCGTGGGAGCGCACACCAGCACGCCGCTGCCCCGCTCCAGGGACTGGCACGCCTCCCGCTGGAAGTCGTCGAGGTCGAACCCGAGGTCTCGGGCGAACTCGTCCAGGGCCGGGAAGGTGGAGGCCTGCGCGGCCCGGCGGCGCGCCGCGGCGTACCGCTCGGCGGGACTCGACATGCCTCCAAGATTAATCGCTAGGACCGACCACCACCTGACAAGGCCGTCCGGCAGTACGGTCGGAGGCGGTCGGTAGGGTGCACGACGTGCCGGACCATGCCCAACCGCCCCACGCCTCGAGCGGCGCCGACGATGCCGTCCGCCCGAGCACGTCCCGCCGGCCCGTGGAGGCGGTGCTCCTCGACTTCCACGGCACCCTCGCCCAGGTGGAGGAGCCGCGCGAGTGGGTGCTGGCGGCCGCCGCGACGTGTGGGGTGGAGCTGGACCGGGTACGCGCCACCTCGCTGGCCGACCGGCTGCTCACCGCCGGGCGGGCCGGCGGGCCGGTGCCCGCGCGGGTGCCGCCCCGGCTGGCCGAGCTCTGGGCCGACCGGGATCTCTACGAGCACGCCCACCGGGGCGCGTACACCGGGCTGGCGGAGACGGTGGACGCGGGCATCGACGGGTTCCCCGAGGCGCTCTACGAGCGGGTACGGGTCCCCGAGGGCTGGGTGCCGTACCCGGACACCGAGGCGGTGCTCAAGGAGCTGCGGCGCGCCGGGGTGAAGGTGGCCGTCGTCAGCAACATCGGCTTCGACATCCGACCGCTCTTCGCCGCCTGGGGCCTCGACGGGCTGGTCGACGCGTACGCGCTCTCCTACGAGGTGGGGCGCTGCAAGCCGGACCCGGGGATCTTCCTGCGGGCCTGCGGAATGCTCGGCGTCGACTCGGAGCGCGCGTTGATGGTCGGCGACACGCCGGCCGACGCGGGCGCGGTGGGCGCGGGCTGCGCCGTGCTGGTGCTGCCGGCCGCCGACGCCGGCCGGGCCAACGGGCTCGGCGCGGTGCTCGACCTGGCGCTGGGCTCCTGAGCTGCGGGTTCCGGCGCTGACCGAGGTGGTCAGCGCCTCCGTTAGCTCGTCCGCGGTGCCGCACTGCCCCATGGACCTCCGCGAGCTGCCGGTACGATGCTGCCTCGATCATCAACGCCCTCGGGGAGGACGCGATCCTGCCACGTCAGGTGCTCGACACCCAGCTGGTGCCGGAAGCCGACCGCTTCGACCTCTGGGCGGATTTCGCCGTCGGCAGCACGCCGGCCAGCATCTGGACCGACCGGCGGGCGCCGTTCAACGCCTTCGCCCAGCTGATCGACCTGGGCGGGGTGCATCTGACCGAGTTCCGGTACCCGACGCTGCGCACCAGGCGGACCGCCCGGCAGATCCGCCAGGCCGACTCGGAGATGTTCCAGCTGGCCCTGCCGACCGCCGGCTTCAGCGCCATCAGCCAGGCCCGCAACGAGTCGACCATCGACCAGACCGGGTTCACCTTCTTCGACGGCTCCCGACCGTACGAGGCGGAGCACCGGGTGGACGAGACGAGGTACACCTCGACGATCTGCGTGCACATCCCGCACGCCCGGCTGCCGCTGTCCGCCGGCCGGGTGAACCAGCTGCTCGCCGCGGCCATGCCCGCCGACCGGGGGACGGGCGCCCTGCTGGCGCAGTTCCTCCGGCAGCTGGTGGCGCACCCCGAGCAGTACGAGCCGAGCGAGGCGCAGGGGCTCGGCGGCGTGACGCTCGACCTGGTGTGCGCGACCCTGGCACGGTACGCGGACGGCGAGGACTCCCTGTCGCCGGAGACGCGTCAGCAGGTCACCCGGCTGCAGGTGGTCGAGTTCATCGAGCGGCACCTGGCCCGGCCGGACCTCGACCCCGGCGCCGTGGCGCAGGCCCACCACCTGTCGCTGCGCACCCTGCACCGGCTCTTCGCCGCCGAGGAGGAGACGGTCGCCGGCCTCATCCGCCGGCGCCGCCTGGAACAGTGCCGGCGCGATCTGCGCAACCCGTTGCTGCGGGACCAGCCCATCCGGGTCATCGCGGCGCGATGGGGGTTCCCGGACCCCGCCCACTTCAGCCGCGCCTTCCGGGAGGCGTACGGAATGCCGGCGCGGGACTACCGGGCGGGTGCGGAGCCGACCACCCTCGGGCCGAGCTGAGCGCCGGGCGCGACGTGGCCCGCCTCGGGAGCAGCCGGCCCGGCGAGCCCGGTTCCGAGGTGCCCGTCTAGCGTCACGGGCATGACCACCAGGCCGCGCCCGTCGACGAAGCAGGCCCCGCGCGGCGGTCGGCTCCGGGCGGTCGGGCTGGTCCTCGGCGGGGCGCTGTCGGTGCAGTTCGGGTCGGCGGTCGCCGCCCTGCTCTTCCCGCGCACGGGGGTGGCCGGGGCGGTGACCCTGCGGCTGACCATCGGCGCGCTGCTGATGCTGGCGGTGTGCCGGCCGCAGCTGCGCGGCCACGACCGCGCCGACTGGGCCTCGGTGGTGGCCTTCGGGCTGGCCCTGGCCGGCATGAACTCGATCTTCTACCAGGCCATCGACCGGATCCCGCTCGGCCCGGCCGTCACCCTGGAGGTGCTCGGACCGCTGGCCCTGTCGGTGTGCACCGCCCGCCGGCTGGCCGCCTGGTGCTGGGCCGGGCTGGCCCTGGCCGGGGTGGCCCTGCTCGGCCAGGGCGGCTTCGACCGGCTCGACCCGGCCGGCGCCGCGCTGGCGTTGGGCGCGGGGGTGATGTGGGCCGCGTACATCCTCTGCTCGGCGCGGGTCGGCGGCCGGTTCCCGCGCGCGGACGGGCTGGCCCTGGCGCTGGCGGTGGCCGCCCTGGTCACCCTCCCGATCGGGCTGGTCGGGGCCGGCGCCCGGCTGGGGCATCCGGCCGTGCTCGGGCTGGGCGCCGGGCTCGCCGTGCTCGCCTCGGTGCTGCCGTACACCCTGGAACTGCTGGCGCTGCGCCGGCTGCCCACCGCGACCTTCGCCGTGCTGATGAGCCTCGGCCCGGCCATCGCCGCCCTCGCCGGCTGGCTGGTGCTGGACCAGGCGCTGCGCGCGACGGAGGTCCTCGCGATCGGTCTGGTGATCGCCGCCAGCATCGGCGCGGTCCGGGCCGGCGCGCCGGCCACGGCGATCGAGGGCGGCGACGGCACGACGGCAGCCGAGCGCCCGGACGGCTCCGCCGACCCGGGGCCCGAGGGTCGGCTCAGCCCAGCAGCCGCACCGCCTGCGGCACGGCGCTGATCCGCACCGGCAGGTCGAGGGCCCGCTCCCCGTCGGCGTACGTGGTGATGCCCTCGGCGTTCAGCTCCACGGTCCGCGCCCGGTAGCTGCGCACCAGCGGGTGGTCGACGTGCGTGCCCTGGTAGATGCGCGGCTTCACCCGCATCAGGGTGCGCCGGTCGAACCGTCCGCCGACCACCACGTCCAGCAGCCCGTCGGTCGGGTCGGCGTCCGGGCAGATCCGCATGCCCCCGCCGTAGGTGGGGCAGTTGCCCACCGCCACCAGCACGGCGTCGGGCGTCAACTCCTCGCCGTCGAGGCGCAGCGTGTACCGGCGCGGGCGCAGCCGGGCCAGCTCCACCAGGATCGCCAGGTCGTAGCGGCGCGGGCCGCGCGGCCAGCGCATCCGGTTGGCCCGCTCGTTGACGATCGCGTCGAATCCGGCGGCCAGCACCGCCCCGTACCAGCGGTGCCCGCCGTCGGGGGCGGTCATCCGGGCCAGGTCGACCGGGCGGGTCCGGCCGTCGCGCAGCGCGGCGGCGATCACGTCGACCGCGGCGAGCGGGTCGGCCGGGAAGCCGGTGTCGACCGCGAAGTCGTTGCCGGTGCCGGCGGGGACGGGGCCGAACGGCACGGCCGTACCGGCGACCGCCTGCAACGCCCGGTGGACGGTGCCGTCGCCACCCACCGCGACCAACGCACCGGCGCCGTCCGCGACCGCGGCGTGGCACGCCGCCTCCGCCTCCGCCGGGGTTCCCGCCGTCAGCACCCGCACCGGCCGGCCGCCGGCGTTCAGCCGCTCGAGCAGCCGGGGCAGCAGGCCACGGTGCCGGCCCCGGCCGGCGGTGGGGTTGGCGAGCACGGCGACGGGGCCGGGCGGAACAAGATCGTGCGCGGTCACGGCGAGCACCGTACGGTACGACCCACGGCCTCCACCAGGGGAGACGCCCCTGAACCCTGTGGCTGCGCCCGCACCGCACTGTCTTCCGGCCACCGGCCGCCCGATCTGTCCACGACGGAGGCGCCCGACCCGCGTTGCCGCGGGTCCGGCGCCTCGTCGTGCCGACGTGGTCAGAAGCTGATGCGGACCTTGAGCGCGGTGCGCTCGTCCATCGCCCGGTAGCCGTCCGGGACCTGGTCGAGGGTCACCGACCGGTCGAAGACCGGCGACGGGTCGATGGCGCCGTCCAGCACGTCGGCAAGCAGCTCCGGAATGTACGCCCGGGCCGGCGCGACGCCGCCGCCGAGCGCGACGTTGCGGCCGAACATCTGGCCGATGTCCACGCCGGCGCTGCCGCCGTGCGGCACACCGACGTAGCCCACCGCGCCGCCGTCGCGGGCGATGGAGATCGCGGTTCGCATCGACTCCTCGGTGCCGACGGCCTCCAGCACGGCGTGCGCGCCCAGCCCCTTGGTCAGCTCCTTGACCGCGGCGATCGCGGCGTCGCCCCGCTCGGCGACCACGTCGGTGGCGCCGAAGGAGCGGGCGATGTCGGTGCGGGCGGTGTGCCGGCCCAGCGCGATGATCTGCTCGGCGCCGAGCCGCCGGGCGGCGAGCACCCCGCACAGGCCGACCGCGCCGTCGCCGACCACGGCGACGGTGGTGCCGGGCCGGACCTGGGCGGCCAGGGCGGCGTGGTGGCCGGTGGACATCACGTCGGACAGGGCCAGCATCGCGGTGAGCAGCCGCTCGTCGCCGGCCGCCTCGGCGGGGAGCTTGACCAGGGTCCCGTCGGCGTACGGGACACGGACGGCCTCGCCCTGGCCGCCGTCGGAGCCGGGCTCGCCCCAGAAGCCGCCGTGCGGGCAGGACGTCTGCAGGCCCTCCCGGCAGAAGTCGCAGACCCCGTCGGACCAGACGAACGGCGCCACCACCAGGTCGCCCGCCCGGACCGAGGTCACCCCGGCACCGACGGCCTCGACCACGCCGAGGAACTCGTGACCGATCCGCTGCCCGGGCTGGCGCTTGGCCACCCCCCGGTACGCCCACAGGTCACTGCCGCAGATGCAGGCGAGCACGACGCGTACGACGGCGTCGGTCGGGGTGCGGACGGCGGCGTCCGGCACCTCCTCGACCCGGATGTCGTTCGGGGCGTGGATCACGGTGGCACGCATGAAGGGATGTCCTCCGGGTGGGCGGTGGTGGGCTGTCGGGCGCGGGCGGAGCGCCCCGGCGAACGCTAGACCCGGCCCCGAGCGGCCGCCAAGCCGCCCGGCCACGAGGGTGGCCCGGCTCACCGCCCAACCCGGCCCCGGTCACCCGCCGTCCAGGCGGGCCAGCCCGCTGCCGATCACGTCGATCTGACCCCACCGCCCGCGGACGTCCAGCAACTCCACCCGGCCGAACCGGGCCGGCACCCGCGGCACCATCATCAGGTGCTCCCCGGCGGGGTCCAGACCCAGCAGGGCACGCAGCAGCAGGAACGTCGCACCGGTGGCCAGCGCCTGCGGGCTGTTCGCCGTCGGATAGCGCACCGGGTAACGGGTCAGCTCTCGGGGATAGCCGGCGAACGCCTCCGGCATGCGGCCGTGGAAGTGGCGCGCCGCGTCGATGATCCCCTCGGCGATCCGGCCGGCCTCCTCGGCGAAGCCGTACTGGCGCAGCCCCCAGGCGATCAGCGCGTTGTCGAACGGCCAGACCGCCCCGACGTGGGATCCGAGCGGGTTGTACCGCGCCTGCCCCTCGGCCAGCGTCCGCACTCCCCAGCCGGAGAAGAGCCGGGGGCCGAGCAGGTGCGCGGCGACCTGTGCGGCCCGGGACTCGTCGACGATGCCGCTCCACAGCAGGTGTCCCATGTTGGAGGCGAGCGCGTCGACCTGCCGGCCGTCGGCGTCCAGCGCGAGCGCGTAGTAGCCCCGGTCGGCGATCCAGAAGTCCCGCTCGAAGCGCTCCCGCAGGGCCGCCGCCTCCCGTTCCAGCCGTTCCGCGTACGCCGGGTCGCCCCAGAACTCGCGGGCCAGCCGCGCCCCGCGCAGCTTCGCGTCGTACGCGTAGCCCTGCAGCTCACAGGTGGCCCGGGGCGGTTCCGGGAGCCGGCCGTCGGCATAGCAGATCGCCGCCGGCGAGTCCTTCCAGCCCTGGTTCTCCGGCCCGGTTCGCGTGTTGCGCCGCCGGTAGCGGACGTAGCCGTCGCCGAGGATGTCGCCGTACTCGTCGATCCAGTTCAGCGCCGCCCGGGCCTCTTCCTCGAGCTCCCGCACCAGGGCGCCGTCGCCGGTCCACCGCTCGTACTCGTCGAGCAGCACCACGTAGAGCGGCGTGACGTCGGCGCTGCCGTAGTACGGCGATTCGGGTCGCTCCTCGAAGGCCACCATTTCGCCGTAGCGGAACTCGCGCAGGATCTTGCCCGGCTCCTCGTCGCGGAAGTCGTCGAGCACCGCGCCCTGGTCGATGCCGAGCATCCGCAGGGTCGCCACCGCCAGCTCGGATGCGATCGGCAGCGCCTGGAAGCTGGTCAGGATGCTGTCCCGCCCGGTGATGGTGGCCACCCAGGGCAGGCCGGCGGCGGGCATCGTCTCGTCCGGGAGGGTGAGCGGGGAGTACCGCAGCGCGGCCAGGTCGACCAGACTCCGCTGGTAGGTGGTGGTCACCGCGTCCCAGTCACAGCTCAGCTGCGGCGCCCGGGCCAGCCAGTCCGCCAGGTCCTCCCGCTGCTCCACAGTGGTCCGCCGGGGGCGCCGGTCCAGCTGCTCCCGAACGTCCCGGCCGTCCGGCCGCAGCACCAACGCCCGGACCCGCAGGGTCGTCGTCCACTCCCCGTTCCCTTCCACCCGCACCGTGTACGTCAGCCCGTCCTCGTCGACGGCCGCCGGCTCACTGGTGGAGATCACCGTCTCCCGGTGGAACTTCTCCCGCCGGTAGCCCAGCCGCAGGCACCCCCCCTCCACGCGCCGGTCGAACCGTCCCACCGGCTTCCGCTCCTCGCCGACCGCGAAGATCGGCATGAAGTCGCCCGCCACGTCCAGCCGTACGGTGAACTCCACCGGATCTCGATCGTGGTTGAGCACGGTCAGCCGCTCCTCGAAGACGCCGCCGGTGATGGATCGCTCCCGGATCACCGAGGCCTTCGCGTCCACATAATGGGTGGGCTCGCCCGGCACCAGGAAGAAGCGCAGCGCGAAGTAGTCCCGTTCGGCGATGGAGAGCGGGTTCAGCCGGTCGCCGTTCAGCCGGAGCCGCCACCGCGACAGGAAGCGGGTGTCGAAGTCGAAGAAGCCGCACGGGTTGGCGACGCTCGCCTCGATGTCGCCGTTGCTCTCGCTGAGCACGAAGATGTTGCCGTCCAGCACCCGGACCAGGTTCGACTTCATGCCCGCTCCCGGCCGTCGCCGGCCACGGCGCGTGGTTGCCGGGTCACCGGCGGCGGCGCGGCGAAGAGCCGCTCCAGCAGGACGACGAAGCGGAACTGCCCCTCGGCAATGATGTCGTTGCGCAGCCAGGCCGTCAGTGGCTTCGCCTCGCCCCGCACCATCCGAAGGAAGAAGGCCCGGTCGGTGTGGATCACCGCGTCCGCGTCCCGCGCCTCCCGGGACACCTCCACCCGCCCTTCCGAGATGGTCAGGTGCCAGAGGTCGAGCCCGTCGTCCCCCGTCAGCTCGAACCGGACGGTGCCGCCGGTCTTGCGCAGCAGGCGCCCACAGCCGCCGGCGGCGAGCTGCTCGAAGAACGCTGTGATGGGATCCGACACCGCACCGCCTCCCGCGAGATCGCCGTCGGGGCCGGCGGCCCCGAGGTGGATAGTGGCGACCCGTGCGGCGGCGACGACCGATGCGTCCGTGCTCTCCGGCGCCGACCCAGCCTATCGCCGGGCCCGGACCGAAAGGTCGGGATCGGGCAACTGCCGGGGCAGTGCGGGGCCCGTGCGGTGGGCGGGCAGGATGGCGGGATGCGCCTGGTCTCCCTGCTGCCGTCCGCCACCGAGATCGTCTACGCCCTCGGCCTCGCTGAGGACCTGGTCGGGGTGACCTTCGAATGCGAGCTGCCGGCGGCGGACCGGGCCGGCACGACGGTCGTCGTGGGCGGCCGGGACACCCGCGGCATGAGTCCCGGCGAGATCGACGCGTACGTCAAGGGGCAGCTCGCCGCGGGCGCCGACCTCTACACCCTGCACGCGGGCGCGCTGGCCGGGCTCGACCCCGACCTGATCCTCACCCAGGACCTGTGCCGGGTCTGCGCCCTGCCCGCCGGGCGGGTGGCCGACGCCGTGGACCACCTCGGCTGCCGGGCCGACGTGCTGTCGCTCGACCCGTACACCCTGGAGGACGTGTTCGGCACCATCCTCGCGGTGGGGACGGCCGCCCGCGTACCGGATCGGGCGGAGGCCCTGGTGGACGGCCTGCGGGCGCGACTGGCGGGGGTCACCGCCGCGATGGCCGACCGGCCGCGGCGCCGGGTCGCGGTCGTGGAGTGGGTGGACCCGCCGTTCGGCGCCGGTCATTGGATTCCCGACCAGGTCCGGGCCGCCGGCGGCGAACCGGTGGCCGGCCACCCCGGCGCCCGCTCGACGCCCACCACCTGGGCCGCGCTGCGGGCCGCGGCGCCGGAGGTCGTGCTGGTCACCCCGTGCGGCTTCCACCTCGACGGGGCCGCCGACCAGGCCGCGGCGGTGGCCCCGCACTTCCCCGACGCGGAGGTTTGGGCCGTCGACGCGGACGGGCTGATCGTGCGGGCCGGTCCCCGGCTGGTCGACGGGGTCGAGGCGATCGCTGCGATCCTGCACCCGGACGCCGTGCCGGCGCCGCCGCCGGACCGCGTCCGTCGGGTGGCCTGAGCACGGCGCGGCCCGGCCGGTGTCCGGATCGGACACGGGCCGGGACCCGGTCACATCACCTGCACGTGCGGGATGCCGGCGCCGGCAGCGGATGCGCCGAATACTCGCTTGCCTTCCCGGAGGGCACCCGGCATGGTGGCGCCGTCGACGGGCACGGAGGTGGGCGGTGGATCTGCGAACCGCGCTGGACCTCGTCGCGGGCCTGGACGCCGCGACGGTGGTCCTGGTGGAGGGCGCCAGCGACCGGTGCGCCCTGCAGGCGGTGGCCGAGCGTCGCGGCCGCTCCCTCGACGGGGTGGCGATCGTCCCGATGGGCGGGGCCACCAACGTCGGCCACTTCCTCGAGCTGTTCGGCCCGCGCGGCCTCGACCGCAGGCTCGCCGGCCTCTACGACGCCGCCGAGGAGGGGTACATCCGACGGGGTCTGGAGCGGGCCGGCCTCGGCGCGGACCTGTCCCGGGACCGGATGGCCGACCTCGGCTTCCAGGTCTGCGTCGCGGACCTGGAGGAGGAGTTGATCCGCGCGCTCGGCACGGGCGAGGTGGAGCGGGTCGTCGAGGAGGCGGGGGACCTCCGGTCGCTCCGGCTCTTCCAACGGCAGCCCGCCCAGCAGGCACGCCCGCTCCCCCGGCAGCTGCACCGCTTCCTCGGCACCCGGTCCGGCCGGAAGAGCCACTACGCGGGTCTGCTCGCTGGCGCCCTCGACCCCGACCGGGTGCCCCCGGCGCTCGACCGCCTGCTGGCGCTCGTCTGACGCGGATCACCCCCCGGGTCGCCGGAAACGCCGGACGCCGCCCACCCGGGGCGGCGTCCGCGTCGGTGCTCCGGGAAGCCCGGTTAGGTCATGTCGTCGTAGCGGCGCTCGATCGGCGCGGGCGCGGCGACCGGCTCCGGCGCCCCGACCGGGGCGACCGTGTCGACCCGCTGCCCCGCCTCGACCGGCTCGGGCGTCAGGTCCAGCGGCGACACCTCGTCGTCGCCGAGGTCCGAGTAGATCTCGCGACCGCGCCCCCGCCGCCGGTCGTTGAGGAAGGCCACCGCTACCGCGCCGAAGTAGAGCGCGGAGAGGCAGATGGCCAACGCGGTCATGCCGAACGGATCGGGCGTCGGTGTGACCACCGCGGAGAAGGCGAAGAAGACGAAGATCGCCACCCGCCACCAGCCGAACAGCCGCTTCGCGCTGGCCAGCCCCACGAAGTTGAGCATGAGCACGATCAGCGGGAACTCGAACGCCACCCCGAAGAGCAGGATGAGATTCGTGACGAACGAGATGTACCGGGTGATGTCCAGTGTCGTGGTGATGTCACCGCCACCGGAGACGTTGAGCAGGAACTCAAGGCCCTTGGAGGTGACGAAGTAGGCCAGCACCGCGCCGCCGCCGAACAACGGCGCCGCCAGGCCGGTGAAGAAGTACGCGTACCGCCGCTCGTGCCTGTGCAGGCCCGGCGCGATGAACGCCCAGAGCTGGTACAGCCAGATCGGCGCCGCGATGATCAGCCCGACCCAGAGGGCCACCTTCATCTGCAGCAGGAACAGGTCGGCCGGCCCGAGCTGGACGAAGTTGCACGTGCCGTTGACGAGCCTCGCCTTCGGCAGGTCGCAGTACGGCTTCTGCAGCAGGTGCAGCACCGGACCGGAGAGCCAGACGCCGAAGCCGAAGCCGACCACGATCGCCAGGGAGGCACGGAACAGGCGGTTACGCAGCTCACGGATGTGCTCCATGAGCGTCATCGAGCCGTCGGCGGCCCGCTCGAAGGTGCTCGGGCCGCGCTTACGGAGCGCGAAGGCCACGGTGCTGGGCCCTTCGGTCAGTTGTCGCGGACGCGCTGCACCGGGTCGACCGGCGGGGCGACCGGCTGCTGCGGCTGGGCGTACTGCTGCTGCTGCGGGGGCTGCTGCGGCGCGTAACCCTGCTGCGGCTGCTGACCGGCGTACGGCGGGAGCGGCTGGTAGCCGGCCTGCGCGTCGGCCTTCTCGGCCAGGTCACGGTCGTCGTCGTGCAGGCTCTTGGTCTCGGCCTTGATGATCCGCAGCGAGCGGCCCAGCGAGCGGGCCGCGTCGGGGAGCCGCTTCGCGCCGAAGAGCAGGATCAGCACGACCACGAGTACGGCGATGTGCCACGGCTTGAGGGCACCCATGGGAAGCTCCAGTCGCTCTGTGTCGTTGAGGGGCGGACGCAGCCCATCGTACGTGCGCCGAGAGCGGTTGCCACCCCACCGGGCCTGTCGGTGCGGGCCCGGTCGGTGAAGTCTCGGCCAACCCGGAGTGTCCCGTCAACCGTCTGCGGCGGCGCGTTTCTGCGCGCAACGACCGCCGAACGCGCAGCTACCGCGCCCGGGACCGACGCCGATCGATCACTTTCCCCGCTTGGCCTTGATCAACGCCACCCGCTCCTGGGCGGTGGCGGCCCGGGCCTGCAGCGCCTCGGCCCGCTGCTGGAGCGCCTCCGCGGTGGACCGCAGCGCGTCCGCCTCGGCCTGACGCCCCTGCAGCGCCACCGCCGCCCGGCGCAGCCGGGGCAGCCGCGCCAGCACCGGCCGGACCGCCAGGCCCAGCACGACGAGCGCGAACAGCACCACCGCGAGCACGATCCAGGTCACCACGGCGGTCAGCCTACTGGGTGACAGTGGCCCCCGCCGGGTCGGCGGGCCGGGCCGGCGTCGCGTACGCGTCGAGCGCGGCCGCCGCCTGGGCGCGGACCTGCTCGGCCAGCTCCGCCGGGGCGACCACCGCGACGTCCGGGCCCAGCCCGAGCACGAAGCGGCGGGCCCAGCCCAGGTCGGTGACCCGCAGCGACACCAGCCACTGCTCGCCGTCGGCCTCGACCCGTTCGCACGGGTAGTACTCGGTGATCCACCGCTCGCCCCGGCCGATCCGCAGGGTGATCAGCGGCAGGTCCGGCGAGGGACGGAACACCCCGTCGGACAGGTCGTGCGGCCGGGCCTGCGGCGGCACCACGGCCCGCTCGTCCAGCTCGGTGACCGCGTCGATCCGGTCGGCCCGGAACAGCCGAACCGCCTCGGCCCGCCGGCACCACGCCTCGACGTACGCCCGGCCGCCCACCATCAACATCCGCAGCGGGTCGATGGTCCGCTCGGAGGTCTCGTCCCGGGCCGCGGTGTAGTAGGTGATCCGCAACGCGCGGCCACGCTCGACCGCGGCGCGCAACTCCCGCACGCGGGCGCTGTCCCCGGGCAGCCGGACCTCCACCGGGGCGGCCACCAGGTCGCCCGCCGCGTTCTCGATCTTGGCGAGGGCCCGCTCGACGGCCTCCCGGTTGGCCACCCCCGGGGTCTCCGCGAGCATCCGCAGCGCGACCACCAGGGCCAGGGCCTCGTCCGGGGTGAGCCGCAGCGGCCGGTCGATCCCCGCGTCGTAGGTGATGGTGACCCGGTCACCGTCGAACGCCATGTCGATCAGGTCACCCGGACCGTAGCCGGGCAGCCCGCACACCCAGAGCAGCTCCAGGTCCTCCCGCAGCTGCCGCTCGGTCACCCCCAGGTCACCGGCCGCCTCGGCGATCTCGATACCGGGCCGGGCCAGCAGGTAGGGCACCAGGTTGAGCAGCCGGGCCAGCCGGTCCGCCGAGGCGCGGCCGGCACGGGCCGCCGGCCGGGTCACCGGGCACCCCCGGCGACCGCCAGCTCGTCGTGCCGGGCGGCGATCTCCTTCAGCCGCTGGATGACCGCCTCGCGGACCTCCGGCGGGTCCAGCACCCGCACGTCCGGGCCGTACCCGACGAGCTGGCCGGCGAGGTAGTCCGGGTCGGCGTACGGCAGGACCAGCCGGTCGCCGTCCGGCCCGCTGGTGCTGTCCACCGCCCAACGGCGCAGCCCGGCGGCCCGGCCCGGGACGACCAGCACGCTGGCCCGCCCGGTCCGCTCCACCGGCCCCGACCAGCGGGCGACGTGGCTGATCAGATCCACCCCGGCAGGCGGCTCGTACGCCCCCGGCTGGCCGGTGACCCGGACCGCGCCGACCACCCGGGAGAGACGGAAGCAGCGGGTGGCCTCCCGGTCCAGGTCGTGGCCGACCACGTACCACCGGCCGCGCCAGCAGACGACGCCCCACGGCTGGAGCCGGCGACGGCTCGACGCGTCCCGGTCCGGCACCCGGTAGTCGAAGTTGACCTCCCGCCGGTCCCGGGCGGCGGCGGTCAACGGGGCGAACGCCGGGTCGACCGTCACCATCGGCTCCATGCCCAGGGTGGCCTGCGGGTCCACGTCCACCCCGGCGGCGCGCAGCTTGGCCAGCCCGGAGGAGGCGGCCGCGGCCAGGCCGGCGTGCTGCCACAGCCGGGCGGCGATGCCCACGGCGGCGGCCTCGTCCGGCTCCAGGGGGATGTCGGGCAGCGCGTACTCGCGGTGGGCGATCCGGTAGCCCGGCTCGGCGTCGAAGACGCTCGCCGTGCCGGTCTCCAGCGGGACACCCAGCTCGCGCAGCTCCGCCTTGTCCCGTTCGAACTTGCGCTGGAACGCCTCGTGGTCCTTGGCGTCGTCCGGATCGTGCTCGTAACCGGGCACGGTCGCGGCGATCTGCGCGGCGGTCAGGAACCGTCGCGTGGACAGCAGGCAGATCACCAGGTTGACCAGGCGTTCGGTGCGGGTCCGCGACACGTGCTGAACGCTAGCAGCCCGCGCGGCGTGGGCGCGCACCCACGCGGGGGCGGCGCGCGGAACGTCGCGGTCCGGGCGAGCCACGCCACACCCTCCCGCAGCGGCTCCGCACGCCGGGCGGGGGGCCGAAACCGGCCATAGGGTGAGCGCATGGCGGAAGCGGAAGCCAAGTCCGAGAGCGTCGGCACGGTCGTCGTCGCCGGCGCGGCCAACCTCGCCATCGCCGTCGCCAAGCTGGTCGCCGGGCTGATCTCCGGCTCGGCCGCGATGCTCTCCGAGGCCGCCCACTCCGTCGCCGACACCACCACCGAGGTGCTGCTCTACCTGGCGCTGCGCCGGGGCGCGCGGCCCGCCGACACCCGGCACCCCTTCGGGTACGGCAAGGAGAGCTACGTCTGGGCGTTCCTCGCCGCGATGTTCACCTTCGTCGTCGGCGCCGGCTTCGCCATCACCCACGGCGTGACCACGATCGTCGTGCACGAACACACCGGCGACTACCTGGCGTCGTACATCGTGCTGGCGCTCTCCTTCGTGATCGAGTCCGTCTCCCTGGCCCGGGCGGTCCGGCAGGTCCGCCGGGAGTCCCGCCGCTGGCGGGCCAGCCCGCGCCGCTACCTCCGGCTGACCGCCGACACCACCGTGAAGGCGGTCTTCCTGGAGGACAGCGCCGCCCTGACCGGTCTGCTGATCGCCGGCGCCGGCCTGGGGCTGTCCCACCTGACCGGCGACGAGCTCTACGACGGCGTCGCCTCGATCCTCATCGGCGTGCTGCTACTGGCGGTCGCCACCATCCTGGCCCGGAGCAACATCTCGCTGCTGGTGGGCCGCGCCGTCTCGGAACGCATGCACCGGCAGATCGAACGCGAGCTGGCCGGACTGCCGGCGGTCGACCGGGTCGACACGCTGATGACCATGCTGCTCGGCCCGGAGGAAATCCTGGTCGCCGCCAAGGTCGACTTCCACGACGCCGCCACCGGCGCCGACATCGAGGCGGCCGCGGACGAGGCCGAGCGCCGGCTCACCGACCGGTACCCGGAGATCGGGTACGTCTTCCTCGACCCGACCCGGTCGATGCCCGGCTCCGGGGGTGGACGCGCCCGCCGCACCCAGGACGAGGGGGATCGTCCGGCGGACCGGGAGCCCGGCCCCGGCGGCCAGGCCTGACCCGGGCACGACCGGCCCGGCGGACGGCGGATAGCGTGCCGGGCATGGTGCGATGGCGGTCCGGAACGGTCACGGCGGTGCGGCGGCGGTGGGCCGGCGCCACCGAACTCGACGTCGACCTGCCCGGCGGCGCTCCGATGCGCGCCCTGGCCTACCCGGCGCTGGTCGGCGACCCGCAGCCCGGTGACCGGGTGCTGCTGAACGCCGGCGCCCTGCTGATGGGCCTCGGCACCGGCGGGTACGCCCTGGTCGTCGCCCTGCCCGACCGCCTGCCGCCGGACCCGCCGCAGGCCCTCGACACCCGCGACGCCGGCCACCTGGTGAAGGCCCGCTACACCCCGCTGCAACCCATCCTGCTCGGCGTGGACGAGGAGGCCTCCCCGCACCACGACCTGCTCGCCGCCGCGGAGAGCCTGGACGGGATGCCGGTGGTCACCGCCGACCTGCACTCCGCCCTGCCGGCGATCCTCGCCGGGATCCACGCCGACGCCCCGGACGCCCGGGTGGCGTACCTGCTCACCGACGGCGGGGCGCTGCCCGCCTGGTTCTCCCGCACCCTCGCCGGGCTCGCCGACCACCTCGCCGGCACCGTCAGCGTCGGCCAGGCGTTCGGCGGGGACCTGGAGGCCAGCACCCTGCACAGCGGGCTGCTCGCCGCCCGGCACGTGCTCCGCGCCGACGTCGCCATCGTCGCCCAGGGACCCGGCAACCTGGGCACCGGCACCCGGTGGGGCTTCTCCGGCGTGGCCGTCGGCGAGGCCGTCAACGCCGTCGCCACGCTCGGCGGCCGCCCGGTCGGCTCGCTGCGGATCTCCGACGCGGACCCCCGCCCCCGGCACCGCGGCGTCTCCCACCACAGCCTCACCGCGTACGGCCGCGTGGCGCTCGCCCCGGCGGACCTGGTCGTGCCCGACAACCTGGCGCCGGCGCTGGCCGCGCAGGTGGACGCGGCCCTCGCCCCCCTCGCGGCGCGGCACCCGATCGTCCGGGTGCCCACCGACGGCCTCGACGCCGCGCTGCGCGCCACGCCGGTCACGCTGTCCACCATGGGCCGCGGCCTGGACGCCGACCACGCCTACTTCCTGGCCGCCGCCGCGGCCGGCCGGCACGCCGCCCGGCTCACCCGCTGACCGGCGGGGTCAGCCCGCCGCGTAGCCGTGCTCCACGAGGTGCCGGGCCCCCATCTCGTACGCCCGCGGGTCCTCCGGGGTGAACGCGGCCAGCCCGTCGACGTACCGGTTGTACATGCAGAACGCCGCCGCGATCAGCACCGTGTCGTGCAGCTCCAGGTCGGTGGTGCCCGCGGCCCGGGCGGCGTCGACCAGCTCGGCGGTCACCTCCCGGCCGCCGCGCTGGACGGCGGCGGCGATCCGCAGCAGCGCCCGCAGCTTCTCCCCCACCGGCGCGGCGTCCAGGTCGGCGCGCACCTGCTCGACCAGGGACCTCCCCGCCGGCAACTGGGCCGCCGCCGTCGCCGAATGGGACGCGCGGCAGAATCCGCAGTCGTTCAGGCCGGACACGTACGCGGCGATCAGCTCGCGTTCGCCGGGGCCGAGGGTGGGGTGCGGGGCGCGCAGCAGCGTCTCCGCCAGGGCGTTGAGCGGCCCGGCCGTCTCCGGACGGAACCGGGTCAGCCCCCGGATGCCGGGGTGCTGCCGCTCGTCGAAGCCGAGATCGATGTGTGCGATGACGTCACTCTCCCGTGTCCGTGGGCGTCCCGCCCCTTGATCAGCCTGATGGCCAACCGGGTCGACGCGCTCGCGGCCGGCGAGCCGTGCGACGAGGCGCCGGCGGCCAGCCTCAGCACCGCCCGGACGATCACCTCCGGCAGCGCCAGCCAGGCACCGAGATCCGCCCCTCCGTCCGTGCAGGAGGAGTAGCAGGAACCGCACGGCGTGTCGGTGAAGAGGTAGCAGCAGGCGCCGCACGGCGGCTCCGCGACCGGCATGTCCCCACCTACGATCGGCCCGGCGAAAGACATAGACGATCATGCGCGGAGCGACCTGTCAAGGAATCCGCCGGTCGGCGCGGGCGCGCGCTCCCGCCCGAACGCAGTCCCCGGGGAACCCTGAGGAGCGTCAGCCGGCGAGGAAGATCAGCGCCAGCCAGGCGCCAACGATCAGGACCAGCACCGCCGCCAACACCCACGTCGGCACCGTGTACTCGCCGCGGCGGTTGCGCTCGATCTCGTCGCGGATCTTCTCCCGGCGGCGGTCGATCCAGTTCAGCTTCTCGGTGCCGCTGTCACGGCCGGAGGGTTCGGAAGTGTTCATCGCGTCGCCAGCGTACCGGTGCGGTGGCGGCCGGCGCCCGCAGCACCGGCCGCCCGCCGTCACATGCTGGCGATCAGCCGCTCCACCCGCTCGTCGTACGCCCGGAACGGGTCCTTGCAGAGCACGGTCCGCTGCGCCTGGTCGTTGAGCTTCAGGTGCACCCAGTCGACGGTGAAGTCCCGCCGCTTCTCCTGCGCGTGCCGGATGAACTCGCCGCGCAGCCGCGCCCTGGTGGTCTGCGGCGGGGTCTCCTTCGCCTCGAAGATCTCCGGGTCGGTGGCCACCCGGTCCACCTCGCCGCGCCGCTCCAGCAGCCCGTACAGGCCACGGCCGCGCCGCAGGTCGTGGTACGCCAGGTCCATCTGCGCCACCCGCGGATGCGACAGCGGCAGGTCGTGCTTGCGCTGGTACCGCTCGATCAGCCGCAGCTTGGTCACCCAGTCGATCTCCCGGGCCACCGGGTCCAGGTCGCCCGTCTCCACCGCCCGCAGCACCCGGCCCCAGAGTTCCACCACCCGCTTCGCGGTCTGGTCACCGCCGCGCCGCTCCACGAACTCGGTCGCCTTGGCCAGGTATTCCTGCTGGATCTCCAAGGCGCTGACCTCCTTGCCGGAGGCCAGCCGCACCTTGCGCCGGCCGGTGATGTCGTGCGACACCTCGCGGATCGCCCGGATCGGGTTCTCCAGCGACAGGTCCCGCATCACCACCCCGGCCTCGATCATCCGCAGCACGAGGTCGGCGGTGCCCACCTTCAGCAGCGTGGTCACCTCGTTCATGTTCGAGTCGCCCACGATCACGTGCAGCCGCCGGTACCGCTCGGCGTCGGCGTGCGGCTCATCCCGGGTGTTGATGATCGGTCGGCTCCGGGTGGTCGCCGAGGAGACGCCCTCCCAGATGTGCTCGGCCCGCTGCGACAGGCAGTAGACCGCCCCGCGCGGAGTCTGCAGCACCTTCCCCGCCCCGCAGATCAACTGCCGGGTGACCAGGAACGGGATCAGCACGTCGGCGAGCCGGCCGAACTCGCCGTGCCGGGAGACCAGGTAGTTCTCGTGGCAGCCGTACGAGTTGCCGGCCGAGTCGGTGTTGTTCTTGAACAGGTAGATCTCACCCGCGATGCCCTCGTCGTGCAGCCGCTTCTCCGCGTCGACGAGCAGCCCCTCCAGGATCCGCTCACCGGCCCGGTCGTGGGCGACCAGATCGGTGACCGAATCGCACTCCGGCGTCGCGTACTCCGGGTGCGAGCCCACGTCCAGGTAGAGGCGGGCCCCGTTGCGCAGGAACACGTTGCTCGACCGGCCCCACGACACCACCCGCCGGAACAGGTACCGCGCGACCTCGTCGGGGGACAACCGGCGCTGCCCGCGGTAGGTGCAGGTGACGCCGTACTCGGTCTCGAGGCCGAAGATTCGCCGCTCCATGATGTGACATTAGCCGCCCGGGGCCCCCGATGGGCAGCGCTCAACCCAGCCGTCTCATCGGCGGCCGTCACGCGCGCCTGCCGGCACCGGCGGTCCCGCCGCACCCCGACCGGTGAGCCGGTACGTTCCCAGCCGTGAGGATCCTCGTCACCGGCGGCGCCGGGTTCATCGGATCGGCGTACGTGCGGCGACTGCTCGGCGGCGCCGAGCCGGCCGTCGACGTCGACACGGTCACCGTGCTCGACGCGTTCACCTACGCCGCCACCGAGGGCAGCCTCGCCCCCGTGCACGCCGCCCCCCGGCTGCGGGTGGTCCGCGGCGACATCCGCGACGCGCCGCTGGTCGACGCCACCGTCGCCGGCCACGACGTCGTCGTCCACTTCGCCGCCGAGTCGCACGTGGACCGGTCCATCACCGGCGCCGCGGCCTTCGTCACCACCAACGTGGTGGGCACCCAGACCCTGCTCGACGCCGCGTTGCGGCACGGCGTGGGCCGCTTCGTGCAGGTCTCCACCGACGAGGTGTACGGCTCCATCGACACCGGGTCGTGGACCGAGCGGACGCCGCTGGACCCCAGCTCGCCGTACTCGGCCTCCAAGGCCGGCGCCGACCTGCTCGCCCTCGCCTACCACCGCACCCACGGCCTGGACGTCGTGGTCACCCGGGGCGCCAACACGTACGGCCCCTACCAGTACCCCGAGAAGGTCGTGCCGCTGTTCATCACCAACCTGCTGAACGGGCACGACGTGCCCCTCTACGGCGACGGCGGCAACGTCCGGGAGTGGCTGCACGTCGAGGACCACTGCAATGGCGTCGCGCTGGCCCAGACCCGGGGACGCGCCGGCGGCGTCTACCACCTCGGTGGCTCGGCCGAGCTGACCAACCGGGAGCTCACCGGCCGGCTGCTCGCCGCCTGCGGTGTCGGCTGGGAGCGGGTGCGGCCGGTCGCCGACCGCAAGGGCCACGACCGGCGCTACTCGCTGGACAGCACCACCAGCCGGCGGGAGCTGGGCTGGTCCGCCACCGTCGACCTGGACCGGGGGCTCGCCGCCACCGTCGACTGGTACCGCCGGAACCGGGCCTGGTGGGAGCCGCTCAAGCCGCACCGCTGACGCCCCGCCGGACCCCGACGCCGGTCGGGGTCGGTGCCCACCGCGCCCGTTACGCCTCCGGCTGCTCGGTCTGCTGGCCCTCCAGGTCGGCCGAGCCCGCCGACGTGGTCGGCTTGTTCGCCTCCTCCGTCGGCACCGTCGGCGTCTTCGCCCGCCCGGGAGCGGGCGCGTTGTCCGCGCCGGCGTCGCCGTCCAACAGCCCGGTCAGCGCCGCCCCGGTGATCCGGCGGAACGTCCGCCCCACCCGGCGCCGGTCCAGGACCGCCACCTCCAGCTGGTTCGCGGCGATCGTCCGCGCCGCTCCGCCCTCCCCGCCGACACTGCTCAGCGCCTGCACGGCCGCCCGGACCGCCTCGCTGAGCGACATGTCCGGCCGGTGCTGTGACTTGAGCACCCCGGAGATCGACTCGGCCTGGCCACCCATCGCCATCCGGCCCGGCTCGTCGTTGACCGAGCCGTCGTAGGTCAGCCGGTAGAGCGCGTCGTCCTCGGGCGTCGCGCCCACCTCGGCCACGCAGATCTCCACCTCGAACGGCTTCGACTGCTCGGTGAAGATCGCGCCGAGGGTCTGCGCGTACGCGTTCGCCAGGGCCAGGCCGTTGACGTCGCGCCGGTCGTAGCTCAGGCCGTTCAGGTCCGCCATCCGCACCCCGGCGCGGCGCAGGTTCTCGAACTCGTTGTACCGGCCCACCGCGGCGAAGCCGATCCGGTCGTAGATCTCGCTGACCTTGTGCAGGGTGCTGGAGA
This sequence comes from Micromonospora sp. GCM10011541, assembly GCF_042650725.1. Classification (NCBI taxonomy): domain Bacteria; kingdom Bacillati; phylum Actinomycetota; class Actinomycetes; order Micromonosporales; family Micromonosporaceae; genus Micromonospora; species Micromonospora sp. GCM10011541. The sequence continues at coordinate 45,247 of NZ_JBHSBP010000012.1, read as the reverse complement.
GGTTCTCCGCGACGAAGAGCACCCCACCCTCGTAACTCAGGACCAACGCGCTGCGACCCCGGGCGATGCCCTTGCGGGCCAGCTCGGAGCGGTCGCGCATGATCTGCTCGGGCGAGGCGTAGAACTGCATGGCCACGGCGGCGGTTCTCCTTCGGGCGCTGTGCTGCGGACTGCTGACTGGTCAGGTGGGGAGCGGGGTCAGCCGCCCGGGTTCTCCATCCGGCCGGAGACGACGCCCTCCGCGATCGTCGCCGTCTCGGCGTCGGTGAGCCGGCGGGTGCCCTCCGCCGTCGCCATCATCACCACCGGGTAGATCCGGCGGGTCAGATCCGGGCCACCGGTCGCCGTGTCGTCGTCGGCCGCGTCGTAGAGCGCCTCGACCGCCAGCCGCACCGCGTCGTCGATCGACAGGCCGGCCCGGAAGCGCTTCTTCAGCGCCGACTTGGCGAACAGCGAGCCGGAGCCGATCGCGTCGTAGCCGGTCTCCTCGTACGGGCCGCCGGTCACGTCGAAGCTGAAGATCCGGCCGGCCCGCGCCGGGTCGCCGGCGGCCAGGTCGAAGCCGGCGAAGAGCGGGATCACCGCGAGGCCCTGCATCGCCGCGCCCAGGTTCCCGCGGATCATCGAGGCCAGCCGGTTGGCCTTGCCGTCGAGCGAGAGCATCGCGCCCTCGATCTTCTCGTAGTGCTCCAGCTCCACCTGGAACAGTCGCATCAGCTCGATGCCGATGCCCGCGGTGCCCGCGATGCCGACCAGCGAGTACGCGTCCGCCGGGTGCACCTTCTCGATGTCCCGCTGGGCGATCAGGTTGCCCATCGTGGCGCGCCGGTCGCCGGCCATCACCACGCCGCCGGCGGCGGCGATCGCCACGATCGTGGTCGCGTGCGGCGCCAGGTCGGCGGCCATGCCGGGCGGCAGCGGCCGACGGCCGGGCAGCATCTCGGGGGCCACCTTGCTCAGGAACGTTGTGAAGGAGGACGTCCCCGCGTTGGTGAACACATCTGGAAGACGCCCGGATGGATCAAAACCCGCTGCCACGTGGTTCCTCTCAGGTACGTGATCGCCCTGGCCAGCCTCGCGGGACTGTCACGGAACTGGCCAAGACCACCGTTGCAGTTGAAGCAGAGTATCCCGCGCACCCACCCGGTGCGATGATCGTGGTCCAGGTGTTGCGGATCTTCGCCGTCACAGATTGCGCAGACGCCGCCCTGCTCGGCGAGAAGCTCCTGAAACTCCTTCTCCCCTATGCCGTAGCGCCGCCGCAGATGATATTCGCGGAACCCGCCATGCAGGCGGAGCTTGCTCTCCTTGCCCTTCTCGTTGTGGCAAGGCTTGCAGTATCGGCCGTAGCCACCCCGACCAGAGCGGTTACGGGGAAAGTCGTCCAGCGGCTTGGTGTCACGGCAGTCGGGACAGCGCCGATGTCCATCAGGGGCCAGAGGGAGCTGCTTTACCTCGCGCCCATGCTTCTCGCGCAGTCGCTTGGCGTAGCTGCCTCGGGAGCGCGCGTTGAAGCATGTCTTGCAGTAGCTACCTCGACCCGAGGGGCGTTTGCTGCTCGCGCAGAACTCATCGAGCGGCTTCCACTCCTCGCAGTCGCGGCAGCGACGTAGTCCACCCTGATCATCGAGCGGGAGGGGCATGTCCGAATTGCCCCTCTATGCCCTATTGGCCCCCTTTCTGCACATAGCCCCTGACGAACTCCTCTGCGTTCTCCTCGAGGACGGAGTCGATCTCGTCGAGCAGGTCGTCGACGTCCTCGGTGATCTCGGCGTGGCGCTCGGCAACCTCCGGGTTGGCCTGCGCGGTGACGTCCTCGATCTCCTCGCCCTGGGTCGACTTGCCGGACTGGGTCTGGCCGCCTTCTTGCGTAGCCATCAGGTGCCTCCTCCACGATCGCCTGCGATGAACTTACCTCGCTGGAGCGACGAAAAGCCCGCCGCGCGCCGCCTTCCGACGCACGACGGGCTCCCGTTTCACGGCCTCAGCCGCCGGTCAGGGTCTCCAGCAGATCCTTGGCGGTGTCGCACCGGTCGAAGAGGGCGCCGACGTGCTTGCGGGTGCCCCGCTCGGGCTCCATCATCGGCACCCGGACCAGCGACTCCCGGCCCACGTCGAAGATCACCGAGTCCCAGCTCGCCGCAACCACCTCCGAGGCGTACTGGGCCAGGCAGCGGCCGCGGAAGTAGGCCCGGGTGTCCTCCGGCGGCTGGGTCATCGCGGTCCGGGTCTGCTCGTCGGTCAGCAGCGTCTTCATCGACCCCCGCGAGACCAGCCGGTGGTAGAGCCCCTTCTCCGGCCGGACGTCGGAGTACTGCAGGTCGACCAACTGGAGCTTGTGCGAGCCCCAGGCCAGCTTCTCCCGCTCCCGGTACCCCTCCAGCAGCCGCAGCTTGGCCACCCAGTCCAGCTCGTCGGCGCAGAGGAACGCGTCCCGGCCGAGCCGGTCCAGCACGCTCTCCCAGCGGTCCAGCACGTCCGCGGTCTGCTCGTCGACGTCGCTGCCGTACCGGTCGTCCACGAAGGACCGGACCCGATCCAGGTACGCCCACTGCACGTCCAGGGCGGTCAGCTTGCGGCCGTCGCGCAGCCGCATCAGGTGCTTCAGCGACGGGTCGTGGCTGACCGCGCGCAGCTCGCTGACCGGGTCGGCGATGCCCAGGTCCGGGCTGAGCGCCTTCTCCTCGATCATGGTGAGGATGAGCGCGGTGGTGCCGACCTTCAGGTAGGTGGAGATCTCCGACAGGTTGGCGTCGCCGATGATGACGTGCAGCCGGCGGTACTTGTCGGCGTCCGCGTGCGGCTCGTCGCGGGTGTTGATGATCGGCCGCTTGAGGGTGGTCTCCAGCCCGACCTCGACCTCGAAGAAGTCGGCGCGCTGCGAGATCTGGAAGCCGCTCTGGCCGCCGTCCTGGCCGATGCCGACGCGGCCGGCCCCGCAGATGATCTGCCGGGTGACGAAGAACGGCGTCAGGTACGCCACGATGTCAGCGAACGGGGTCTGCCGCCGCATCAGGTAGTTCTCGTGGGCGCCGTAGCTGGCGCCCTTGTTGTCGGTGTTGTTCTTGTAGAGGTGGATCCGCTGGGTGCCCGGGATGGTGGCGGCCCGGCGGGCCGCCTCGGCCATCACCCGCTCCCCCGCCTTGTCCCAGCGCACCACGTCGAGCGGGTTGGTCACCTCGGGGGTGGAGTACTCGGGGTGCGCGTGGTCGACGTAGAGCCGGGCGCCGTTGGTGAGTATTACGTTGGCCAGCCCGAGGTCCTCGTCGGCGAGCGCCTCGGCGGGGTCGTAGGCCGCGCCGGAGTAGGTGAAGCCGCGGGCGTCGCGCAGCGGCGACTCCTCCTCGTAGTCCCAACGGGCCCGGCCACCGCGATTGAGTTCGGGGCGCGCCCCGTAGGCGTTCACCACCTGGGAGGAGGTGACCATCGGGTTGGCCCCGGCCTGGCCGGGTACGGAGATGCCGTACTCGACCTCGGTGCCCATGATCCGTCTAACGCTCATCGACTGCCCGCTCCCGCTCGCCCGTCCCGGTCCCCCGTCACGTCGAGCGTAGTCGCGATCACGCGGGATGGGGGCTTGCCGGCGGCCCGGCGTACCGTGTGGCGGCGCGCGGCCGGGTCGGGCGGTGACGCGCGGAGGCCCGCGGCGCGACGCGCCACGGGCCTCCGTCGTGCTGGTCGGGCTACAGGTACTGGCCGGTGTTGCTGGCGGTCTCTATCGACCTGCCGGCCTCCGCGCCCTTGCCGCCGGAGACGAGGGTCCGGATGTAGACGATCCGCTCGCCCTTCTTGCCGGAGATGCGGGCCCAGTCGTCGGGGTTGGTGGTGTTGGGCAGGTCCTCGTTCTCCCGGAACTCGTCGACGCAGGCGTCGAGCAGGTGCTGCAGCCGCAGTCCCTTGCGCCCGGAGGTGAGGAACTCCTTGATGGCCATCTTCTTGCCCCGGTCGACGATGTTCTGGATCATCGCGCCGGAGTTGAAGTCCTTGAAGTAGAGGACTTCCTTGTCGCCGTTGGCGTAGGTGACCTCGAGGAAGCGGTTCTCCTCGGTCTCCGAGTACATCCGCAGGACGACCGCGTCGATCATCGCGGCCACGGTGGCCTGCGGGTCGCCGCCGTGCTCGGCCAGGTCGTCCGGGTGCAGGGGCAGCCCGGAGAGGATGTACTTGGAGAAGATGTCCTTGGCCGCCTCGGCGTCCGGCCGCTCGATCTTGATCTTCACGTCGAGCCGGCCGGGGCGCAGGATCGCCGGGTCGATCATGTCCTCCCGGTTGGAGGCGCCGATGACGATGACGTTCTCCAGGCCCTCCACGCCGTCGATCTCGCTGAGCAGCTGCGGGACGATGGTGTTCTCCACGTCCGAGGAGACGCCGGAGCCGCGGGTGCGGAACACCGAGTCCATCTCGTCGAAGAACACGATCACCGGGGTGCCCTCGCCGGCCTTCTCCCGGGCGCGCTGGAAGATCAACCGGATGTGCCGCTCGGTCTCGCCGACGTACTTGTTGAGCAGCTCGGGACCCTTGATGTTGAGGAAGAAGCTGGTGTGCTTCTCCTCGCCACGCCGCTCGGCGATCTTCTTGGCCAGCGAGTTGGCCACCGCCTTGGCGATCAGCGTCTTGCCGCAACCGGGCGGGCCGTAGAGCAGGATGCCCTTCGGCGGGCGGAGCTGGTGCTCACGGAACAGGTCGGCGTGCAGGAAGGGCAGCTCCACCGCGTCGCGGATCTGCTCGATCTGCGCGTGGAGGCCACCGATGTCGGTGTAGTCGACGTCGGGCACCTCCTCCAGGACCAGCTCCTCGACCTCGCTCTTCGGGATCCGCTCGTACGCGTACGCCGAGCGGGGCTCGATCATGAGCGAGTCGCCGGCCCGGATCGGCGAGCCGATCAGGGTCTCGGCGAGGTGCACGATCCGCTCCTCGTCGGAGTGCGAGACCACCAGCGCCCGGTCGCCCGGGGCGCCGTCGGGACCCGCGAGGATCTCCTTGAGCATCACGACCTCACCGACCCGCTCGTAGCCGAACGCGTCGACGATGTTGAGCGCGTCGTTGAGCAGGACCTCCTGGCCCCGCCGGAGCTCGTCGACCTCCAGCGAGGGCGAGACGGCGACCCGGAGCTTGCGCCCGCCGGTGAACACGTCCACCGTGCCGTCGTCGTGCTTGGCCAGGAAGACACCGTAGCCACTGGGTGGCTGCGCGAGGCGGTCGATCTCCTCCTTGAGCGTCACGATCTGCGCGCGAGCCTCCTTGAGGGTGCTCACGAGCCGTTCGTTGTTCTCGGTCAGCCGCGCCAACTGTGCCTGGGTGGCCGCCAGCCGCTCTTCGAGCTGCCGGACGTGTCGGGGGCTTTCGGTCAACTTGCGCCGCACCAGAGCGAGTTCCTCTTGAAGGAACGCGACCTGCGTGGAGAGATCGTGGGCCTCCTTCTCCCACCGTGCGGCGCGCGAGTCCGCGTCGTCGCTGCGTGCCACGTCCCACCTCCCCGGGGGGCTTGAACGTTCTGACCTAACACTAGCCGCTATGAGCCCGATTCGGTCCCGCGCAACGCGCTCGTCACCGAAGCTTGATCGCCAAGGGCTGGTCGTCGGGCGGGTACTGGCGTTCGGGTACCGTCGGAGCGTGGGACGGGAGAACATGGGGGGTGCACGATGACGCAGGTCGCGACGGACCAGCTTCAGGTCTGGGTGGATCAGGACCTCTGCACGGGCGACGGGCTCTGCGTACAGTACGCGCCGGAGGTCTTCGAGTTCGACGTCGACGGCCTGGCGTACGTCAAGGGCGCCGACGGTGAGCTGCGGCTGGCCCCGGGCAGCCGGGTGGACGTGCCCGAGCACCTGCGCCTCGAGGTGATCGACTCGGCGAAGGAGTGCCCGGGCGAGTGCATCCACGTGGTGCGCGGCAGCGACGGCGTCGAGGTGGCCGGCCCGGACGCCGAGGAGGACTGACCCGCCCGCCTGCCGGTCCCGGGTGGGGCGGCAGGCTTCCGAGCCGGTGGCCGCGTGCGGCTACCGGCTCACAGCATCGGGCGGCCGACCACCAAGGCGACCAGCCGGGCGAACTCCTCCAGCCGGGCGATCTGCCCCGCGCCGCCGTCGTCGAGGGTCTTGCCGAAGCGCAGCGCGTCGTGCCGCGGCCCGGCGGCCATCTCGTCCCCGGGCGGCGCCTCGTCCAGCGAGGTCAGCAGCAGGTAGACGTCGATGCTGTCGACCCGGATCTCGCCCGTGTCGGCCCGGGTGAGCCGCCGCCGGCAGCCGACCTCGGTCACCGTGGAGACCGGCACCACCCGCAGCGACGAGGTCATCGACCCGGGCGGCCCCTCCCCCGGCGGGACGTCCTCGCCGTGCCAGAGCACCAGCCGGCTGCCGTCGCAGACGACGACCTCCTGCCACACCCCGTTGACCTCGTTCACGAAGCGTTCCAGGGTGAAGCCGAGCACGGAGGCGCCGCGCAGCACCCCGCCGAGCGCCTCCAGGGCCACGTCCGGGTCCCGCAGGTAGGCCCGCGCCGCCGATTCGAGGTCGGTGTACGGCGACCAGTCCGGGAAGACCGCGGGCAGGTCACCGTTGCCGAAGCCCGGGCTGCTCATGCCGCCGCACCCGCCCGCCCGGCGCCCGGCCGGACGCGCCGACCGTCGCCGCCGCCGAGGCCCGCGCGGGGCCGGATCCCGCCGCCCGCCCCGATCCGCTCGCTCATGCCACCGTCTCCACCCGCTCGGTGTCGTCCCGGCGCCCGTCCGCGCCGGGACACATGATCGCCTGTCCCCTGCCGGGCCGACCCACCGGAGTCACGGCTGGTCCGGCTCCTCCGCCGGCACGACCGTCTCGACGCCGTCGACCTGGGCGGCGGCCGCCTGCCGGGCCGCCTCCGCCTCGCGCAGCGCCTGCCGCCGCTGGACGTACGCCTCGGTGCCCTTGCTCGGTTTGCGGCGGCGCGGCGGCGCGGTCACGCCCGGGGCGAGCTTGCGCGCGGAGACCAGGAACGCGGTGTGCGCGATCATCCGGTGGTCCGGGCGGACGGCCAGGCCCTCGGCGTGCCAGTCGCGGACCAGCGACTCCCAGGCGCGCGGCTCGGTCCAGCCGCCGCGCTCGCGCAGCGCCTCCACCAGCTCGGACAGCTGCGGGGTGGTGGCCACGTAGCCGATGAAGACGCCGCCGGGCACCAGCGCCCGCTCGACCATGTCGAGGGTCTCCCACGGGGTGAGCATGTCCAGGATGATCCGGTCGAATCCGGTCTCCTGACACTGCGCGACGTCGCCGATGTGCAGCCGCCAGGCCGGGTGCGGCCCGTTGAAGAACGCCTCGACGTTGCGCTTGGCGATCTGGGCGAAGTCCTCGCGCACCTCGAAGGAGTGCAGCTCACCCTCGGTGCCGACGGCGCGCAGCAGCGAGCAGGAGAGCGCCCCGGAGCCGGCGCCGGCCTCGAGGACCTTCGCGCCGGGGAAGATGTCGCCCATCGCGACGATCTGCGCGGAGTCCTTCGGGTAGATCACCTGGGCGCCGCGCGGCATGGAGAGCACGTAGTCCGACAGCAGCGGGCGCAGCGCCAGGAAGGCCGTGCCGCCGCCGGTGGTGGTGACCACGCTGCCGTCGGGCAGCCCGATCAGGGTGTCGTGCTTGAGGATGCCGCGGTGGGTGTGGAACTCCTTGCCGGGCTCCAGCGTCACGGTGTGCATCCGCCCCTTCGGGTCGGTCAGCTGCACCCGGTCGCCGGGGCGGAACGGCCCCCGGTGCACGGGGGGCAGCGCCGGGGCGGCGGGGTCGGCCGGGACGGTGGAGGGCTGTGCGGTCACGTGTTCATCTTCCGTTTGGGTTCCAGGAGCTGCGCCAGATCCGCGATGTGCAGAACGCCGACGACATCTTCGCCTGCCGTCACGACGTACTGCGCGCCCGGGTGGGTCTGCACGGTCTGCATCACCCGCTCGCCGTCCGCGCCGACCGGCAGCGTCGGGACCATGTCCAGGCCGCGGGACACCGCGTCCACCGCGAGCCACGGCCGGCGTTCCGGGGGTACGGCGTCGGCCCGGGCCGGGTCGACCAGGGCGACCGGCCGGCCGGCGGAGTCGACGACCGCGAGCGCGGCCTGCGGGGTGGGGCCCTCCGCGCGGCGACGCTGCGCCTCGGCCAGCGGGGTGCCGCTGGGCACCGGCAGCACCGGTCGGGCCAACCGGGCCAGGTTGATCAGCGGGAATCGACGGCTGATCCGGGCCAGCCGGATCGACTGCCCGGCGCCCCGCCACAGGGTGAACGCCACCAGCAGCAGCAGCGGCAGCAGCAACGGGGGCAGTGCCCGGCGCAGGGTGACCAGGACGACCAGGGCCAGGGTGCCGAGGGCGACCGCGCGGCCCACCCAGCCGGCCACCTCGGTGCCCCGGTGCCGGTCCCGGGTGAGCGCCCACACGGCCGCGCGCAGCGCGCGACCGCCGTCGAGCGGCAGCCCGGGCAGGCTGTTGAAGATCGCCACCACCACGTTGCTCGCCGCGACCTGGAAGGCGAGCTGGTCGGCCAGGGTGCCGTCGGGCAGGGCCAGGGTGGCCGCGACGGCGGCGGCGCCGAGCACCGCGGAGACCGCCGGGCCGGCGAGGGAGACCAGCAGCTCGACCCGGGGGCTGGGCGCATCCCGGTCCAGCTCGGTGTACCCGCCCAGCAGTTCCAGGGTGATCCCGCTCACACCGATGCCGTGGCGCCGGGCGGTCAGCGCGTGGCCCAGCTCGTGCAGCAGCACGGAGCCGAGCAGGGAGACGACGAAGCCGGCGCCGATCAGATAGCCGGCCACCGGGCCGAGGTCGAGCTGGCGGCGGGCGAGCGCCGCGTACGCGACGGTCACCACCAGGGTGAGCAGGAGCATCGAGGCGTCCAGGTGCAGCGGCACCCCGAACACCCGGCCCACGGTCAGGCCGGGACGGCGCCCGCGCCGGCGTGGTGGTAGGGACGGCTGCTGCACCGCACCGATGCTACGGGGGCGGATCATGCGCCGGTGCGGCGACGGCGGCCCTGTCACACCGGTGCCCTAACCTTCCGGACATGACGGCGGAACCGGTGATCGACGCACAGGACACCCTCGCCCCGGCGGCGGTGCCACCCACGGTTCGGGCGTCGCTGTCGCCGTCGCGGGCGGCGGACTTCAAGACCTGCCCCCTGCTCTACCGGTTCCGCAGCATCGACCGGCTGCCCGAGCGGCCCACCGTGGAGCAGGCCCGGGGCACGCTGGTGCACGCCGTGCTGGAGCGGCTGTTCGACCTGCCGGCGGCGGCCCGCACGCCGGAGTCCGCGGGTGACCTGGTGGCCCCGCAGTGGGACCGGCTGGTCACCGAGGAGCCGGAGCTGACGGGCCTGTTCGCCGAGGGCGACGCGGCCGGCGTCGCCGAGTTCCTCCGCTCGGCCGCCGCGCTGCTGCAGGGCTACTTCGCAGTGGAGGATCCGCGCCGGTTGGAGCCCGCCGAGCGGGAGGCGTTGATCTCCGCGGTGGTCGACGACGAGCTGCTGATCCGGGGCTACCTGGACCGGCTCGACGTCGCGCCGGACGGGGCGCTGCGGGTGGTCGACTACAAGACCGGAGGCGCGCCGCGGGAGGCCTTCGAGGCACGGGCGCTGTTCCAGCTCAAGTTCTACGCCCTGGTGCTGTGGCGGACCCGGGGGGTGGTGCCGCGGGTGCTGCGGCTGCTCTACCTCAAGGACGCCGAGATCTGCGACTACACCCCGGACGCCGAGGAGCTGGTGCGCTTCGAGCGCACGGTGGTGGCGCTCTGGCAGGCCATCGAGCAGGCCACCGCGCGGCAGGATTTCCGGCCCCGGCCCAGCCGGCTCTGTGACTGGTGCAGCCACCAGGCGCACTGCCCGAGCTTCGGCGGCACCCCGCCGCCCTTCCCGACCACCGCCATCACCGATCCGCTGCGCGATGCCCGGTCCGGGCCGGTCGCCCCGGGCGCGGACGAGTGAGCCTCCTCCCCAGGGAGGAGGGGAGGTGTGGTTCGCGGCGGCGAAACGCCGCAAGGACGGTGACCGGTCGGCCCGGTTCCCGCGTCGCCGGCGGGGGTTGGTGCCGGTGCGCTGGTATCACGGACCCGGCCCGGGGCCCGGGTCGCCGAGGCGAACCAGCGCTCCCTGGCCGAGCGGGCGGTCGCCGACGAGCGCCGCCGGATCGCCCGTGAGCTGCACGACGTGGTCGCCCACCACGTCAGCGTGATGGGGGTGCTGGCCACCGGCGCCCGCCGGGTGTTGCGCCGGGACCCGGACACGGCGGACGAGGCGGTCGCCACCATCGAGGGAGACCAGCCGGGCCACGCTGCGGGAGCTGCGCCGGCTGCTGGACGTGCTGCGTACCGACGCGGAGCCGGCCGCCGACCTCGCCCCCGCAGCCCGGCCTGGCCGGCATCGAGGCGCTGGTCGAGCAGGTGCGGGAGGCGGGCCTGCCGGTGACGCTGCGGGTGGACGGCAGGCCCGGCCCGATGGAGGAGAGGGTGGCGCTGACCGTGTACCGGATCGTGGAGGAGGCGCTGACCAACGCGCTCAAGCACGCTGGGACGGCGACGGCGCTGGTCCGGCTCACCTTCGCCGACGGTTCCCTGGCGGTGGAGGTCACCGACACCGGGCGCGGCCCGGGTCCGACACCCGACCGGATCGGGCACGGGCTGGTCGGCATGCGCGAGCGGGTCGCCCTCTACGGTGGGATCCTGCGGACCGGTCCGCGGCCGGGCGGCGGTTTCCGGGTGTACGCGCGGATCCCGCTGGAGCCGGTCGGGGTGGTTCTCGCGTGACCCGGCCGACGCGGGCGACGCCGGCACGACGGACGACGTCGGCCCGGCGGGCCGGGGCGGCACGAGCAGCACGACGGGGAGAGCCGATGACCGACAGCACTGCGCCGGCGCGGCCGGTGCGGATCCTGCTCGCCGACGACCAGCCGCTGCTGCGTACCGGCTTCCGGATGGTGCTCGGCACGGAGGACGACCTGGACATCGTCGCCGAGGCCGGGGACGGCCTGGAGGCGGTGGAGCTGTCCCGGCGGCTGCTGCCGGACGTGGTGCTGATGGACATCCGGATGCCCCGGATGGACGGGGTCGCCGCGACCCGGGCCATCGTCGACGCCCGGCTGCCGGTCCGGGTGTTGATCCTGACCACCTTCGACCTGGACGAGTACGTGGTCGGCGCGCTGCGGGCCGGGGCGAGCGGGTTCCTGGCCAAGGACGTGCCGGCGGAGGACCTGGTCACCGCGATTCGGACGGTGGCCGCCGGGGAGGCGGTGGTGGCGCCGCGGATCCTCAAGCGGCTGCTGGACCGCTTCGCCGACGCGCTGCCCGACCCGGCGGCGAGCCCGCCGAAGGCGCTCAAGACGCTGACCGAGCGCGAACGTGAAGTGCTGGTGCAGGTCGCCCGGGGGCTGTCCAACGCGGAGATCGCCCGGGCGCTGTCGGTCAGCGAGACCACCATCAAGACCCACGTCGGGCACGTGCTGACCAAGCTGGGGCTGCGCGACCGGGTGCAGGCGGTCGTGCTGGCGTACGAGACGGGTCTGGTGCGTCCGGGGGCGTGATCGGCGGACCGGCCGCGCAGTTGCCCTTGTCACCTACCGTGACCATCGGCGGCGCGGCGGGGTTGACCATGACGCGACGTCAGGCAATAGCGTCGGCGTCGACGACGACGTCCCGGCGGTGCGGGAAACCGGTCGACTCCGGCCGGGTCAGGGGCAACCCTGAGTCGGGATCGGGGCCGACCCGCAGCGCGATCTCCGGCACCGGATACGTCCGGGGGTGGACGGATCCTCCAGCCGCCGGGGCGAGGATGGAAACTGCCGCACCGGCCAGCGGGGGCGGTGCGGAAAAAGCAGGGGAAGAGGTAGATGACGTGACCGCGACGGTGGGTCCGCAGGTGCAGGCCGCGGCCCGGGCCAACGAGGTGTGGAAGTTGTACGGCAGCGGTGAGGCGCAGGTCGCCGCGCTGCGGGGGGTGACCGCGGAGTTCGAACGCGGCCGGTTCACCGCGATCATGGGCCCGTCCGGCTCCGGCAAGTCGACGCTGATGCACTGTCTGGCGGGCCTGGACTCGGTGACCCGGGGCACGGTGTCGATCGGCGAGACGACGGTGACCGGGCTCGGCGACTCCGGGTTGACCAAGCTCCGCCGGGACAAGGTCGGCTTCATCTTCCAGCAGTTCAATCTGCTGCCCACGCTCACCGCCCAGGAGAACATCCTGCTGCCGCTGTCGATCGCCGGCCGCAAGCCGGACCCGGCCTGGTACGACACGGTGATCGACACGGTCGGCCTGCGGGACCGGCTGAAGCACCGGCCGGCGCAGCTCTCCGGCGGCCAGCAGCAGCGGGTGGCCTGCGCGCGGGCCCTCGTCGCCCGCCCCGAGGTGATCTTCGCCGACGAGCCGACCGGCAACCTGGACTCCCGTTCCGGCGCGGAGGTGCTCAACTTCCTGCGCAACTCGGTACGCGAGCACGGCCAGACCATCGTGATGGTCACCCACGACCCGACCGCCGCCGCGTACGCCGACCGGGTGATCTTCCTGGCCGACGGGCAGATCGTCTCCGAACTGGTGGAGCCGACCGCCGACACGGTGCTGGACACCATGAAGAAGCTCGACACTCCCGCCGAGGTGGCGCGCTGATGTTCCGCGCCACGTGGAAGAGCCTGCTGGCGCGCAAGGTGCGCCTCCTGCTGTCCGGCCTGGCCGTCGTGCTGGGCGTCATGTTCGTCTCCGGCGCGTTCGTGCTGACCGACACCCTGGGCCGGTCGTTCGACGCGGTCTTCGCCGACGGGTACTCGAACATCGACGTGATCGTCTCGGCGAAGCCGAAGGTCGAGCTCAGCGAGGCCGAGGGCGAGCAGGTCGCCGCCCCGGTGCCGGCGTCCGTGGTCGACCAGGTGAAGGCGAAGGTGCCGGGCGCGACGGACGTCACCGGCCTGGTCAACGCCGACGGCGCCCGGCTGATCGGCAGCAACGGCAAGGTGGTGACCTCGTTCGGTCCGCCGCAGCTGGGCGAGAACTGGGTCGGCGAGAACGACCTGATCCAGCTCCGCGACGGCAGCCGGGAGCCCCGGGCCGACGACGAGATCGTCGTCAACCAGGCCCTCGCGGACGCGGCGAAGGTCAAGGTCGGTGACCGGGTCGGTGTGCTGACCCTGGAGCCGAAGAAGGAGTTCACCATCGTCGGCGTCTTCGGCTACAGCGGTGGCCGGGACTCGATGGGCGGGGTGAACGAGGTCGTCTTCACCACCCCGGTGGCGCAGCGGCTGATGCTGGGCAAGCCGGACACGTTCAGCAGCGTCAGCGTGCAGGCCGCGGACGGCGTGTCGGCCGAGCGGCTGCGCGACGACGTGTCCGCCGCCCTGGGCGCCGGCTACGAGGTGAAGACCGGCGAGCAGGCCGCCGCCGACCAGGCGGCCAGCCTGAAGGAGGCGCTCTCCTTCTTCAACAAGATCCTGCTCGGCTTCGCCGCGGTGGCGCTGCTGGTCGGCACCTTCCTGATCCTCAACACCTTCTCGATCATCGTCGCCCAGCGCACCCGGGAGCTGGCCCTGATGCGGGCCATCGGGGCGAGCGGGCGGCAGATCATCGGCTCGGTGGTGCTGGAGGCCATCGCGGTCGGCCTGATCGCCTCCGTACTGGGCCTGGCCGCCGGCATCGGCGTGGGCGCGCTGCTGGCGTACCTGTTCGGCAAGCTGGCCGGCGGGCTGAGCCTGGCCGGGCTCGGCGTGCCGCCGGCGGCGGTGATCGGCGCCTTCGGCGTCGGCCTGGTGATCACCGTGGTGGCGGCGCTGCTGCCCGCGCTGCGGGCGTCCCGGATCCCGCCGATCGCCGCGATGCAGGACGTGGCCACCCCGGACCGCCCGCTGACCAAGGTCACGGTGGCCGGCGGGATCGTCACCGCGATCGGCGCCGTGCTGCTCTTCCTCGGCCTGGACGGTCACGCCGGCGACAACACCCTGGCCACCATCCTCGGCGGCGTGCTCTTCGCCTTCATCGGGGTGGCGCTGCTGACCCCGCTGATCAGCCGGCCGGTGGTCTCCCTGCTCGGCGCGCTCTTCTCCTGGTCGGTGCCGGGCAAGCTGGGCCGGCTCAACTCGGGCCGCAACCCGCGCCGCACCGCGATCACCGCGGCCGCGCTGATGGTCGGCATCGCCCTGGTGACCGGGGTGACGGTGATCCTCGACTCAGCCAAGGGCAGCATCAGCAAGCTGGCCGCGGACACCATCAAGGCCGAGCTGGTGATCTCCGGGGCGCAGAGCGGGCCGCGCCCGCCGAGCTTCGACCCCGCGGTGCTGGAGCAGGCCGCGGCGATCCCCGGCGTCCAGCTGGTCGACGGGGAGTACGGCGACATGGGCACGGTCAACGGCACCCGTACCTGGGTGGCGGCGTCGAGCAACGTCGCTGCGCTGCAGCGGATCTTCGGCGCGAAGGCCACCGCCGGTGACATCAGCCGGCTCGGCCCCGACCAGATGCTGTTCAGCTCCGACACCGCCAAGTCGCGCAACGTGTCGGTCGGCTCCCAGGTCACGGTGCAGCTGTCCCGGGGCGAGGCGCGCACGTACACGGTCAGCGGCATCTACGAGAGTTCCGAGCTGACCAACCCGGTGCTGCTGCCGCCGCAGGCGGCCGCCGACTTCGCCATCCCGCAGCCCATCCAGGGCTTCGTGCAGCTCGCGCCCGGCGCGAAGGTCGCCGACGTGCAGCCGCGGGTGGAGACGCTGCTGGCCGACAGCCCGGAGGTGTCGGTGGCCGACCGGGACGCGTTCATCAAGCAGCAGACCAGCCAGCTGGACACCCCGCTGCGGATGATCCAGATCCTGCTGGCGCTGGCCATCGTGATCGCGGTGCTCGGCATCATCAACACCCTGGCCCTGTCGGTGCTGGAGCGGACCCGCGAGCTGGGCCTGCTGCGGGCGATCGGGCTGCGCCGGGCGCAGACCATGCGCATGATCACCGTCGAGGCGGTGGTGATCTCGATCTTCGGGGCGCTGCTGGGCGTGGCCGTCGGCACCGGCCTGGGCGCCGCGGTGGTCCGGGCGCTCAAGGACGAGGGCATCACCGATCTGATCCTGCCCTGGGGCCAGATGGGGGTCTTCCTCGTCCTGGCCGCGATCATCGGCGTGATCGCCGCGGTGCTGCCCGCGGTGCGCGCCGCGCGGATCAACGTGCTGGGCGCCATCGCCCACGACTGACCCCGCACACGATGAGGGGCCCCGCCGACCCGGCGGGGCCCCTTCGTGTCGCGGTCAGGCCGGCGGTTCGCCGAGCAGCGCCGCCAGCAGCTCCAGGTCCGCCGCGGTCAGGCTCTCCAACTGGTGTACGCCGTCCGTGGGCGGCAGCGGCACCTCCGCCGGTACGGCCAGCACGGCGGCTCCGGCGGCGAGGGCGCTGGCCACCCCGGTCGGCGAATCCTCGATCGCCACGCAGCGGCCGATCGGCACGTCGAGCAGCCGGGCGGCGGTCAGGTACGGCTCCGGGTGCGGCTTGGCCGCGTCCACCTCGTCGCCGCAGACCACCGCGTCGAAGCTGTCCCGGCCCAGCGTGTCGAGGGCCACCTCGACCAGCGGCCGGCCGCTGGAAGTCACCAGGGCGGTGGGGATGCCCGCCGCGCGGACCGCCCGCAGCAGCGCCAACGCGCCCGGCCGCCACCGCAGGCCGGTGCGGAACAGGTCCAGGATGCGGGCGTTGATCCAGGCGGCGCTGACCTCCGGGTCACGCTCGGGCTGGCCGAGGTCGTCGTGCAGGATCCGCATGGAGTCGGCCATGCTCGTGCCGATGATCGACTTGCGGGCCGCGTCGGACATGCTGCCCCCGTACACCGCCGCGAGTTCCTGCAACGCGACGTCCCACAGCTTCTCGCTGTCGACGAGGGTGCCGTCCATGTCGAAGAGCACGGCGGCGGGATGGTTGCTGCTCAGCGGAGCCTCCTGACGGGTGCGGGCCTACCCGCCGATCCTCTCAGCCGGGCCGGGTCCGCCGCCCGCCGGATGGACCGGGCGTGACCTGCGGCATCACCGCGCTCAGCCCAGCCCGCAGGCGTCCAGGGACTTCTCGTAGCCGCGGAAGAACGAGTCGGTGCGCTGCTCGGCGGTGCCGTGCGAGCCCTCGGCGAACCAGGGCTGGTCCGGGTCGTCGCCGACCGCGAGCAGCCCCTCCCGGAACTCGTCCAGGTCGCCCTCCTCGACGGTCAACCGGTCGTCGCGGACCGAGTCGCCCAGGTACGCCCCGGCCATACAGTCGGCCTGCAACTCCTGCTGGATGGTGAAGTTGTAGCGGATGCCGAGGCGGACCTGGATGCCGTGGGCGTACTCGTGGCCGAGCAGATAGAACAGGAACGCGTCGCCGATCTGCCGGAACGCGGCCACCGACCAGTTCACGTCGTAGGCGATGAAGTCCCCGGCCGAGCAGTACACGGCGTTGTTGCGCGGCAGCCGTTGCCCGCCGCAGGAGACCTCCCCCTCCCGGGTGTACGGCACCACCCGCCGGACCGGCTGGAACCGCTTGCCGGAGGCCTGGAACCGGGCCGTCCAGTAGGCCTCGGCGCTGCCCACGGCGTCGTTGAAGTCCTGCTTGAACTCGGCGACGCTGGTGGTGCCGTCCGCCCGGGTGGTCTGCGCCCCCGGCGAGGCGGGCTGCCGGGTGTGCCGCGGGCCCGGCTGTTGCGGCTCGCCCTGGTCCAGCCCGCCCCCCATGCAGCCGGCGGCGACCACCACCGCCACCAGCAGACCGGCGAGCGGGCCCGGCCGCCGACGTCCCGCGCTCTCCCCCACGGTTTGCCTCCCCGGCCTCGTAGCTTCCCTGCGCAGTACCCCGACCGCGCGCGGATGATGCCCACCGGTGATCACGCACCACCGCGGGCGATCGTTCACGGGTCGCAGCGGCGAACCCGTAGCAGTGCCCGGTCCGGGCCCAGAACGTCCGCCGGAGCCAACGGGTACCGCCGCTCGCCCGTTCAGCCCGTGAAGCCGTGGCCACCGCGGTTCCAGCCGTCGCTCTGCGCGTGCTGCCGCTCGGCCTCGCGACGGTGCCGCTCGCCCCGGGCGGCCCGGACGACCTCCGGGTCGTCGTCGGAGCTCAGCCTCCGACGGTCACGCCAGCTGACGTACGCGACGGCCGCCGCCACGAGCACGGCCAGGACCGCGAGTACCACCACGAGATTCCTCATGCCCGAACGGTAGGACGGTCGCGCACCCGATGGGGGGCCGGCCGGGCCGCTCCGGCGCTCGGGTCAGAAGGGGGACTGACCGCGGTCGCGGTGCCGCGCCTCGCCCTGCGCCCCGTGCCGCTCCGCGTCGTACCGCTGCTGCCGGGCGCGGGCGTCCCGGGCGGCGGCGGACTCCTCGCCGGAGGCCTGGCGGGCCCGATCACGCCAGGCCACGAAGCCGTACCCGGCCGCGAAGACCGCGGCCACCACCGCGAGCACCACCAGAGTCGTCATCATGCCCTGCACGGTAGGACCCGCGCGCATGTCGTGGGGCGGCTGGTCAGGCGAGACATACCTACCCTGCCGTCCATGATCGCCACGGACTTCGACGTCCACGAACGATCCCGCTGAGTCGGGCGGGCCGCAGCGTACGAGCGCAGTTTCGGCCGGCTGTGCGCGTACCCGGCGGAGGCGCTGCTGGACGCCGCAGCGGTGCGGGCCGGACCGCGGGTGATCGACGTCGGCACCGGACCGGGCACCGTCGCGGCACGGGCGCTGCGGCGCGGCGCCGAGGTGGTGGCCGTCGACGCGGAACCAGACATGCTGGACGCGGCCGGGCGCCACGCGCCGGGCGCGGAGCTCCACGAAGCCGTCCTGCCCGTCCTGCCGTTCCCGGCCGGCGGTTTCGACGCGGCCGTGGCCAACTTCGTGCTCAACCACGTCGCGGACCCGGCCGCCGCAGCGGCCGAGCTGCGCCGGGTGGTGCGACCCGGCGGAGCGGTGGCGGTCACCATCTGGCCGAGTCCGCGGCCACCGCTGCAACGGCTCTGGGGCGAGGCGGTCGCCGCCGCCGGCGTCGAGGCACCGACGGACCTGCCCCGCCTGGCGCCGGAGCACGACTTCCCCCGTACCGAGGACGGCCTGACCGGCCTATTGGCGGCGGCCGGCCTGACCGACGTGCGGTGCGTGACCCTGGCCTGGGAGCACCGCGCCGACCCGGAGGCCTGGTGGGCCCGCCCCGCAAACGGCATCGGGACCATCGGCCTGGTGCTGGAACGACAGCCCACGGCGGTGCGCGAGCGGATCCGCCAGCAGTACGACCTGCTCAGCGCCCGCTACCGCGACACCGACGGGCAGCTCGCCCTGCCGACCGCCGCGCTGCTCGCCTGCGGCTGGGTGGACTGATCCCCACCTACCCTCGGATTCGGTGGCGGCGGGTCCGGGACGGCTCCTCGGCCCCGACGTCTCAGTGACGGCGCCGACCGGACGCCGGCCGAGAGGAGAGACCGTGAAATACATGATCATGCTGTACGGGTCGCAGCAGGACTACGACGCGATGGCCGGCCACCCGGGCGGGAAGCCGCCGATGTCGGCCGAGCAGGTCGCGGCCATGCACGCGCACATGGAGTCCGTCCACAAGGAGCTCGCCGAGTCCGGCGAACTCGTCGACGGCCGGGGGCTGACGGCTCCCGTGCACGCTCGGCGGGTGCAGTTGCGGCACGGCGCCCCGGTGGTGACCGACGGGCCGTACCCGGAAACTCAGGAGGTGCTGGCCGGGTTCACGGTGGTCGAATGCGCCAGCTTCGACCGGGCCACCCAGCTCGCCGCCCGCTTCGTCAACCCGGACGCCGACGGCGAGTACGTGGACGTCCGGCCGGTCGCCGAGGGCATCGAGGATCTCGACGGGGTGAGCCGTCGTCGTGCCCGCTGACCCCGTCGATGACCTGCTGCGCCGGCTGGCGCCGCAGGTCCTCGGCGCGCTCGTGCGCCGGTACGGACACTTCGACACCGCCGAGGACGCCACCCAGGAGGCGCTGCTCGCCGCCGCCACCCGGTGGCCCGCAGACGGCCGCCCCGACGACCCGAAGGCGTGGCTGATCACGGTCGCCTCCCGCCGGCTGACCGACCTGCTCCGCGCCGAGCAGGCCCGCCGCCGCCGCGAGGACACCGTGGCCCGTCGGCTACCGCCCGACCGGTGGCTCGCCCCGGCCGCGGACACCGCGCCGGCCGACGCCGACGACACCCTGATCCTGCTCTTCCTCTGCTGCCACCCGTCGCTGCTCCCGGCGGGGCAGATCGCGCTGACGCTGCGCGCGATCGGCGGCCTGAGCACGGCGGAGGTGGCCCGGGCGTTCCTGGTGCCGGAGGCGACCATGACCCGCCGGATCACCCGGGCCAAGCAGCGCATCCGTGACAGCGGCCTGCCGTTCGCGCCACCGGCCGGGGCGGAGCGGGCCGTCCGCCTGGACGCCGTCCTGCACGTGCTCTACCTGATCTTCAACGAGGGGTACGCCAGCACCTCCGGGCCGCGGCTGGACCGCGCCGACCTGTGCGCCGAGGCGATCCGGCTGGCCCGGATGCTGCACGAGTCGACCGACGACCCGGAGGTGGCCGGCCTGCTGGCCCTGATGCTGCTCACCGACGCCCGTACCCCCGCCCGGACCGGCGCGGACGGGGAGCTGGTGCCGATGGCCGAACAGGACCGCCGGCGCTGGCGGGGTGAGCAGATCGCGGAGGGGGTCGCCCTGGTCAGCCACGCGCTGCCCCGCGGGGCGGTCGGCCCGTACCAGCTCCAGGCGGCCGTCGCCGCCCTGCACGACGAGGCACCGAGCATCGGCGCGACGGACTGGCCGCAGATCGTCGCCCTCTACGAGCTGCTGCTGGAGGTCGCCGACAACCCGGTGGTCCGGCTCAACCACGCCGTGGCGGTGGCCATGGCGCGCGGTCCACACGCCGGGCTGGAGCTGCTCGCCGGGCTGGCCGCCGACCGGCGGCTCGCCCAGGACGCGCGGCTGCCCGCCGCCCGGGCGCACCTGCTGGAGCTGGCCGGGGAACCGGAGGCGGCGCGGCAGGCTTACCTGGCCGCGGCGCGGCGCTCGATGAACCTGCCGCAGCAACGCTACCTGCATTCGCGGGCCGCCCGGCTGCGCTGAACCACGGCGCTGGTCCGCCCCCGGCGTCTACGACGGCGGGCCGCCCCAGTACGCCGTGGACATGCTGGAGTTCCGTGGCGACAGGGTGGCCCGGGAGACGATCTAGGCGACCGAGGGCTGGGAGGCCCCGGAATGGCGGGCCCGGTGGCGGGCCGCGCCGGCCCGCTTGTCGTCGTCCGGCCCTGGCCCGGAGGCCGGAGACCGTTCCACGGCCTGATGACGGCCCGGTACAGCAAAGACTCATCCACCGTTCACAGAAATTGATCTAGACCGTTACTTCCAGCTCTGTCTATATAGGTGCAGCAATCGGCTTTTCTCACCGGACGGAGCACCATGACCCGCATCCTGCGCGCGACGGCCATCAGCCTCGCCGCGATCCTGGCCGCCACCCTCGGCCTCACCCAGCCCGCCTGGGCCGCCAGCTACTCGGCCTCACTGACCAGTGCAGTCGCCAGCCTCCCCGTCGCCAGCGAGGTCCGCACCGGCTACAGCCGCGACCTGTTCCCCCACTGGATCGACGCCGACGGCGACGGCTGCAACACCCGCAACGACGTCCTCATCGCCGAAGCGACCACCAAGCCCACCATCGGCTCCGGCTGTGCGCTGTCCGGCGGACGCTGGTACTCCTACTACGACAACGCCTCCTGGACCCTCACCGGCGACCTCGACATCGACCACATGGTTCCCCTCGCCGAGGCCTGGGACTCCGGCGCCCGCAACTGGACGACCAGCCGCCGCCAGTCCTACGCCAACGACCTCGGCGACTCCCGCGCGCTGGCCGCCGTGACCGACAACGTCAACCAGGCCAAGGGCGACCAGGACCCCGCCACCTGGATGCCGCCCTACGCCTCCGCCCGCTGCCGCTACATCAACGAATGGGTCGCCGTGAAGATCCGCTGGCGGCTCACCGTCGACAGCGGCGAGAAGAGCGCCCTCACCAGTTGGGCGAACAACTGCCCCAGCGCCACCATCTCCGTCACCTACGCCTATTGACCTGGCAGCTGGTCCGGCCGGCCCCTCCGCACGACGGGCCGGCCGGCACCCGATCCGGCTGCTTCCCGTCCCGCACGTCAAGGACTGACGGTCCCGGCACGGACGCCAGCGGATTCTTGAAACATTCAAGAAAGTGGACAAAGCGCATGCTGCGCGGGGCCGCGCTCCGCGTGACCCGCCCGCGGCTGGCGGTGCTGACCGCGGTGCACGCGCATCCCCACGCCGACACCGTCTCGATCTTCGGTGCCGTGCGTAGAGAACTCCCCGAGGTGTCCCACCAGGCCGTGTACGACGTGCTGCGTGCGGTGACCGCCGTGGGGCTGGTGCGGCGCATCCAGCCATCCGGCTCGGTGGCCGGCTACGAGTTGCGGGTCGGGGACAACCACCACCACGTCGTGTGCCGGTCGTGCGGCGCCATTGCCGACGTCGACTGCGCCATTGGCGAGGCTCCCTGCCTGACCGCGTCCGAAGACCAGGGCTTCTCGATCGACGAGGCCGAGGTCACCTACTGGGGCGTGTGCCCCGAGTGTCTCGCGGCACCAGCAAACAGTTGACAGGACGAGACATCAAGACAGGAGAAGGACCGACGTGTCTGACAAGAAGGCCGCGACTGAGAGCATCAGCGAGAGCGAGAACCCCGCAATCCCCTCCCCGGCTCCCAAGCCGACTTGGCGGCCGAGGACGAACCAGGACTGGTGGCCGAATCAGCTGAACCTGCAGGTTCTCCAGCAGCATGCGCCGCGAGCCACTCCGCTGGGCGACGACTTCGACTACGCCGAGGAGTTCAAGACCCTCAAGGTGGAGGAACTCAAGCAGGACGTCCTCGACGTGATGACGACGTCGCAGGACTGGTGGCCGGCCGACTACGGCCACTACGGGCCGCTCTTCATCCGGATGAGCTGGCACGCCGCCGGCACGTACCGCATCGAAGACGGCCGTGGCGGCGCCGGCGACGGCGCCCAGCGCTTCGCCCCCCTGAACAGTTGGCCCGACAACGCGAACCTCGACAAGGCCCGCCGCTTGCTCTGGCCCGTCAAGCAGAAGTACGGCCGCAAGATCTCCTGGGCCGACCTCCTGGTCTTCGCCGGCAACGTCGCGCTGGAGTCGATGGGCTTCAAGACCTTCGGCTTCGGCTTCGGGCGAGAGGACATCTGGGAGCCCGAGGAGATCTTCTGGGGGCCCGAGGACACGTGGCTCGGAGACGAGCGCTACGCCGGTGACAGGGAACTCGCCGGTCCTCTCGGCGCGGTGCAGATGGGCCTCATCTACGTGAATCCGGAGGGTCCCAACGGCACCCCGGATCCGCTGGCGTCCGCCCGGGACATCCGGGAGACCTTCCGCCGCATGGCGATGAACGACGAGGAGACCGTCGCACTCATCGCCGGCGGCCACACATTCGGCAAGACCCACGGTGCGGGCGACCCGAGCCTGGTCGGCCCCGAGCCCGAGGGCTGCCCCATCGACCATCAGGGCCTCGGCTGGAAGAACTCCCTCGGCAGCGGCAAGGGCAAGGACACGATCACCAGCGGGCTCGAGGGCGCGTGGACGCCCACCCCGATCACCTGGGACAACAGCTTCTTCGAGACGCTGTTCGGGTACGAGTGGGAGCTGACCCAGAGCCCGGCCGGCGCGAAGCAGTGGAAGCCGAAGGACGGTGCGGGGACGGACGCCGTGCCCGACGCGCACGACCCCTCGGTCAGGCACGCCCCGATGATGGCGACGACCGACCTCGCGCTGCGGGTCGACCCGATCTACGAGCAGATCTCGCGGCGCTTCCTCGAGAATCCGGACCAGTTCGCGGAGGGGTTCGCCAAGGCGTGGTACAAGCTGTTGCACCGGGACATGGGACCCGCCACGCGCTACCTCGGCCCGTGGGTTCCGGAGCCGCAGCTGTGGCAGGACCCCGTCCCAGCGGTCGACCACGAGCTGATCGCGGACGAGGACATCGCCGACCTCAAGGCCAAGCTGCTCGCATCGGGACTGTCCATCTCGCAGCTGGCCCTGACCGCTTGGGCGTCGGCGGCGAGCTTCCGCGGCACGGACAAGCGCGGCGGGGCGAACGGGGCGCGGATCCGCCTCGAACCGCAGAAGAACTGGGCGGTCAACGACCCGGCCGAACTCGCCACGGTGCTGCAGACCCTGGAGCGGATCCAGCAGGATTTCAACAACTCACAGTCCGGTGGGAAGAAGGTCTCGCTCGCCGACCTGATCGTCCTGGGCGGCTGCGCGGCCGTCGAGCAGGCGGCCAGGAACGCCGGGCACCACGTCACGGTCCCGTTCGCGCCGGGGCGCACGGACGCCTCCCAGGAGCAGACCGACGTGGAGTCGTTCGGCGTGCTCGAGCCGAAGGCGGACGGGTTCCGCAACTACCTGCGAGCCGGAGAGAAGTTGTCGCCGGAGACCCTGCTGCTGGACCGGGCCAACCTGTTGACGCTGACCGCTCCGGAGATGACGGTCCTGATCGGCGGCATGCGGGCCCTGAACGCCAACGTGGGGCAGGCGCGACACGGCGTCTTCACCGACCGGCCCGAGACGTTGACGAACGACTTCTTCGTGAACCTGCTCGACAACAGCGCCGAGTGGAAGCCGTCCACCTCGGCCGAGAACGTGTTCGAAATTCGGGACCGTGCCACCGGTGAGGTCAAGTGGACCGCCACCGCCGTCGACCTCGTCTTCGGTTCGAACTCCCAGCTCCGCGCCATCGCGGAGGTCTACGCCAGTGACGACGCGCAGGAGAAGTTCGTCCGGGACTTCGTCGCGGCGTGGGTCAAGGTCATGAACCTGAACCGGTACGACCTCGCCTGACGCGAAGGGGCCCCGGTCACCCGAGGACGCGACCGGGGCCCCTCTGTCCAGGTCAGATGGGGGTGGGCGAGGTCGTCCGCATCCTTGGCCTGGACAGAGTCCACCGTTCGGCTCGCGAGGCGCGCCGATAGGGGCAGCGAGACCTCGGCCGATTTCTGTATGGTGCCCGCCATGGTCCGCATGCTCACACACACCGCCACCACTGCCCTGCTGCTCGCCCTGACCGGATGCGGGGATGGTGGAGACAGCAGCAGCAGCACCGCGCCCGCGCCGGCACCGGCCACGCAGCCTGCATGCAGCGACCTGCTGAAGCCGGGCCAGAAGATCGACCAGGCGAAGGCTGAGGGTGGATGTCTCGACCCTGCCGGCGATGTCCGGGTCCTCGGCGCGTTCCGCTGCAACAACGGCCGCAACCTGTGGCTGGCGGACGCCTCGACGGGCGCGCCGGCGGGGTGGGGGTTCGGCGACGGCGAGTTCACCGCCGCGCCGGACGCGGCCAGCGACCCCGGCTTCCGGAAGGCGTACCAGACCTGCAAGTCGGCGTAGCGAAGCAAGCCCGGCCACGCATCCGCTGACCGAGGGCGGCACCGTCGCGGTGACGCCCTCGCCGAGGTGGGGTGGCCACGCAGGTGCCGAATCTAGGGGCGACCGATGCTGACCATCGGTCGCCCCTTCACTTTCGGCGTCGGCGGGTGGCCCACCAGATCGCTGCGGCCGCGATGGCGAACGGCACCAGGAAGCAGAGGACGGCGACGACCGACGGCTTAAGTGACCCCATGGCTGGGGAGCCTACGAGCCGAGGTCACCTCTCGGCCGTCGATCCGGCGGATCCGTAGGTGGCCGTACCGGCGCCGCCCCGGATGGCGTACGCGGCCGGGCCGGTCGGCTCGGGCGGGCCGCCCGCCACCGCCGTCACTTGGCGTTGAAGAGATCCCGGCAGGTCGCTGACCTGCGGTGACGGCCCCGATGGGGCCTGTGAGCAGCCAAGACGGCACTCACTGACTCACACAATCACGCGGTGTTTCACGGTGGCATGTGCCCCGGATGTGCCCCGCTTGCGCCCCGCCAAGTAGGCGGGCCCGGACAACGGAGATAGCAGCTCCGGCCGGGCCCTTGATCGACCCTGGGAGGTCGACCCATGAGCAATCTACCGTTCACCCTGCCCACCTGCGACGAGCCGGCCACCGTCCGGATCGAGGTGTACAGCGCCGCCAACGGCACCCTGTACGGCTCCCTCGACGGCGCCGTCTACACGTGCGACGAGCACGGCATCGAGGTCGTGTCGGCGGTCCAGGCGGCCGGCCTGACCGCGTACCGGGTGCCGGGTGCCCCGGACGTCGACCGGACGTGCGGCGAGTCGTACGTCTACCCCACCGGCGCTCTCGCCGCCGGCGACCAGCACCCGCGCTGGTGCGACCGGCAGGACTGCGAGCGCCGGGGCGAGCACCGGTCCGCGGTGATGGGCGTCAAGCCGTCCCCGCACGACCTGACCGCCACGACGGTGCAGCTGGTGCAGCTGATCGCCGTCACCGCGACGCCGGTCCTGATCGAATTCGCGTTCATCGCCGACGACCCCGGCGGCAGCACCACGCAGCTGGTGACGCTGGACCAGGCCGTCGCGTTGACGTACCGGATTCGTGGGCTGGCGGACCGGGCGAAGGGGCGGCGGCGGTGAGCCGGGCGCCACGCTGGTGGCGGCCAGCACCGCGGCGGAACGTCCGCCCGGCGGTCCGGGCCACCCGGCGGACCCGCCCGGCCACCGTGCAGGACGCCGCCGAGCTGTACGACGCCGGTTACCAGGCTGGCCGGGACGAAGAGGCGCAGCGCAGCCAGCGGCGCGACCGGCAGATCCGTCGACTGATGGACGCGATCCACGCTGCCGACCAGGGCGACCCGGGGCCGCTCGACGAGCTGGGCCGCGAGGCCGGGGCGGGTGACGACCTGCTCGACGTGGCCGACGCCGCCGGGGTCGCACCGCTCGCCGACGCCGGGTTCGAGGACGAGCTGGTGCCGGAGATCGAGGCGTGGCTGCGCGGGCAGGACCGCGGGTGACGGTCCGGCGCGGGGACCGGCTGGTCTGGGAGCACCCGCGCTGGCCGGTCCCGCTGTACATCACCGTGGTGCGGGTGGCCCGGGATGGCACGTGGGCGGACATTGACGTGCGCATGTTGACGTCGCAGTGGTCGCGGCGGACACCACTTCCGCTGCCGAGTCGATGCCGCCCCGACAACTCGCCTGGCGAGTGAGCAGGGCTGAAATCCGAACGGCCTGTTCGCATTTCGAGGCCTGGGTGCGCAATCGCGCAGACAGCTGCGCGATTCGGCACGGCGGTGCCGAATCTGAGGGGCCCGGAATCCGTGAGCAAATCACGGATTCCGGGCCCCCAAATGCGTCACGCGGATACGGATTTCGGCCGCGGCCCGGACGGTCCGATCGGTCCCGGCGGACCACCCGGCCGCGGCTGACCCGGCAGCCGGCTCACAGCGGCATCACCGACAGGTTCCGGTCGTAGACGGCCGGGTTGCCGGTGCCGGCGTTCTTGCGGCTGTGCAGCTCGAACGTCCACGAGCCGGGCACCAACCCTGCGGCCAGCTCACCGGTGGAGCCGCCGAGACTCAACGTGCCGCCGAGCGTGCCGGACGACACGGTGAGCAGGTTGGAGCCGGACAGGACGGTGCTCGACGACCAGGTGACGCCGCCCGGGCCAGTGGCGACGACGACCAGGGCGACGGCCTCACCCACGTCGAGGTCCATCCCGGAGGCGAAACTGACGTAGGCGCGGCCGGTACGCAGGATGTTCGTCGTGACGGTCGGCCCGCCGTTCAGGGCGTAGTTGGCGCTGCTGATCGAGGTGTTCCCGATGACGGCGGCGGCTTTCAGGCCGGCGCCGATGGTGGCCGCGGCTTGCGGCGTGCCGGGGATGGTGAGCCGGCCGAGGATGCACCACGACGCGCCCGCGGTGAGGACGCCCACCACGTCGCCCGGGGCGAGCAGCAGGGACTCGCTGGTGTTAAGGATCGACAGGTTCTCAAGCTGCGCGCCGGCGATGTCGATGACGTTCTCGGCGGTGTCCGGGTTCCACTCGACCACGACGCCCTGCCGGTAGCCGATACCGGCCGCCGGCGGCGCGCTGAACAGCGTTACCAGGTCGTCACCACGCATCTATGTCTCCTGTCGTCAGCGGCGGCGGGGCCGCCGTCGCGGCGCCGGACCCGCCAGCGGCGGGGTGCCATCGGCCGGCAACCCGCACGCCTTCCGCCAGTAGTCCAGGTGGGCGGAGCGCAGCCCGGGCGCCATCGCGTCCGGGTCGATCAGCTGCCGGGCCCGCTCGACGTTGACCGCGAGCTGCTCACGGCCGGGCACACGGCTGAGCCCTTCGGCGATCTGCGCGAGCTCGCCGCTCGCGGCGGCCGCGCCGAACCGCTCGACCGCGCTGCACACCAAACCGGCCGCGGCGGTCTGCTCCTGCGGTGTGCCGGTGATCGCGTCCACGATCAGCGGCTGCCCCAACTTCACCGCCAGGTCGAACACCGCGTCAGCCGCGGCCACCACCTCGAGCGGATCCACGGAACGGACACCACCGACCCGCGCAGTCGCGAACGCCGGCGTCGACACCAGCGACACCGACACCAACCGCGCCTTGATACGGCGGATCAACGTCGTGCCGTCACGGCGGACGGTGACGACATTGCCCGCCGGGTCCGGGTTGAACCGGATCGACATGAATCTGAGCATCGACCGTTTCACGCGCCCGGCAGCGTCCTGCGCCTCCGGAGTCTCATCGATCGACCACCGGGAGTGCAGCCCGTCCGGCCGGTCGGACCACTCCACCGCGACACCGATCGGGTCGGAAATGGGGCCCGGACCCATGTCGTCGTGATACCGGTGCAGCGGTAGCGCCGACTCGATGGCCAGCGAGTCACGGAACGCGCCGGGCGCCCACTCCTCGAAGATGTCCGGGGCGATCAGGGTGGGCGTGTTCCACGGGACGGCCAGCCCCCACAGCTCGGTGAACAGGCCACCGGCCGCCGGTGGGGCAACAGTCAGTGTGGGGGCGGCGAACGCCCGCGTGAGCGTCATCAGGCGGCCGGGATGCCGGTGACCGTCTGCACGCCGGCGGTCGCACGCACCGCCAGGTACAGCGGCCGGCTCACACCGATCTCCACACCCAGCGTGTCCGGGGACAGCTGCGGATCCCACTGGACCGGCTCACGCTCCAGCAGCACCGCCCCCGGGGCGGTGACGATCGCCGTACCGACCGGCGCGCCGACGCTGACCGCCACCACCGGGTGCGGCACATCGGGCTGCCAGCTCGTGGAAATTGCCCTTCGCACGCGCGGCAGGTTGGCCGGGTTGCAGATCAGCAGCCCCGGCACCGCCCCGTCGGCGACGCCCTCCGGGTCGTTGGCCAGGTGGTTGTTCATCGCCGCGCCGGCGAGCGCCTCCGCCTGGTCGAGCGCCGCACCCAACGTGATCGCGTCAGCCCCGGCACCCCTCGTGCCGCCGGCCGCAGCGACCAGCTGCCCGCCGACGTAGATCTCCGCCGCCCGGTCCGCGACGTCCTGCAGCAGCTGGTCGAGCATCGCCTGCGCGAGCGGGTCAGCCCAGTCGATCACCTGCCGAGGCAGCACCGCGTAGCACGCGGCCAACTGCCGAGCCCGGCCCGACCCGACATCGCCGATGGTGACCGCCGTCCCCGCGGTGAGCGGAGTGCCCTCGGTGACCATCGCACCGTTGATGTTCCCCGACGCGACACCGGGCACCACCGGGGCGGTGCCGCCGGCGGTGAAGTCCCGCCCGGCCGCGTACTGCCGGATCAGCGGCAACGCGGTCCCGATCCCGGTCCCACCAACAGCCTCCACCGGCTTCCCGACCAGGCCAGGATTGTCGGTGGTCAGCTGAATCGCGCGCAGCTGGTCGGCGACCTGCCGCGCCTCGATCCGCTCCAACGCCGGCCGCACATCCTGCCCGCCCGGCCCGCCCAGGTGCGGCACCTTCACCCGCGCCCAATCCTGCGCCCGGCTACCACCGATCACGCCAGCCGCGAACCGCGCGAAGTCGGCCAGGTCGTGCACCTGCTCGACCGTCTCCCGCGCCCGGCTGGACCGGATCGCGTCACTCGCGTCGGTGGCCAGGGCGGCCAGGGCCAGACTCCGCAGCTGCCCGATGTGATCCGTCATCGCCGCTTCAACTCCCGCTCAAGGTCGTCTCTGTGCACCTGCGCCGGCTTCCAGCGGACCCGGCCGGAGCTCCGCCAACGTCGGAGACTCCGACCGGATACACCGGCTCCGTTCAGTGCCTCCGCCAGACTGATCCAAGAGTCGTCGACCGGGCCAGAAAGTGGCCGATGCTGGCCACCCAACGCCGCCAGCACAGCCCGAACCACCCCACCCCCGTACTCCGGCAGGCCATCCCGACGGCGGGCCGTACGCGCCGCCTCAGCCGCCTCAGCGGCATGGCCCGTCCGCAGCACCCGCGCCAACTCCCGCCGCTCACCGTCGGACAGCGACGCGGCGAACGCGGCCAGCAGATCGTTCACGGTGGCATCCCCCCGTTTTGGATAGGTGATCTTGAGCGCCCGACCCCGGGAGTCTCGTTTTTGCTTTCGCGATTTGGCCGGAACGCGCCGGATCGAACCGGACCAATGCGGACAACTTCGGACTTCGGGGAGGGAGAGAGCCTGACTCCGGGTCAGTTCGTCGGGCCCCCCCAGCCAAAACGCCCCCCTGTGCATCACCACTTGGTCACGCTGCGCCCGGGTGGGTCGCCTGCCGGCCGTCGTCCGTTGGTGGCTCGGTTGCAGCCGCGGTGTTCGGGGCCTCGGTAGATGCTGCGGTCCTGGTCGTCGTGCCCGAGGTCCCATGGCGCGCCGGGTGGGATGCGCTGTCCGCAGCGCCAGCAGTCGACCTGGCCGGCGGCGACGTGTGGCGCCCATTGTGCGCGGACGCGTTGGTGGTGGCTGCCGTAGCCGCGTTGGGTGGTGGTGCCGCCGCGGTCACGCATCGTCGGCCGCCAGCTGCAGCAGCTCGTGGGCGATGTCGGCGCGCATCTCGGCGTGGTCGGTGGGGTCGATGCTGGCGACCATGCGGTGTGCGGCGTGGTGGGCGACGTCGGCGGCGTGGTGCGGGTCTGCTGTGTGGCAGAGCAGCTGGTGTGTGCGTTGGTCGCAGTCGTCGTCGAGGACGGCCAGGAGCAGGGCGAGGTAGGTGCGGTGGGTTTGCTGGTCGGTCATGGTTTGCCGGTCAGGCGGGTGAGTCGGGTGATGGCGTCGGTGAGGTCGGCGTGTTCGACGTCGGTGAGTTGGTGTGTGTGGGCTGCGGTGAGGGTGTCTTCGGCGCGGCGTGCGGCGGTGGCTACGGCGGCGATGGCGTGCCGGATTGCGGGGTCGTGGTTGAGGTAGGCGCGTTGTTTGGTCACCGCGGGTTCCTCCGGTTGAGCTTGGTGGCGTGGCGTTGGCGTAGGCCGTGGTTGCGGGCGTCGTCGAGCTCCTGGCGCTGCCGGCGGCGGGCCTGGCGCCGGCGGATGGTCTCGACGACGGCGGCCCGTAACCGCTGTTCCCACTCGACGCGCTCCTGCTCGGTCATGCGGCTGCCCTCCGGCGGGCCGACGCAGAGCGGTTGGACAGTTGGACAATGTCCAACCGACCCCCACCCCGCCGGCCCCTATATAGATGACACTTTTGTTGTTGACCTGCGGATATAGACAGCAGTGATGGTGCGTTTCCGGGGGTGCCGGTTGGACAACGTCCAACTGTCCAACCGGTCCGGGCGGTCACGACGCGCCGCCGAGCAGCCGGTAGGTACGCGCACCGCCGTCAATGTCCTCGGTCACGATCTGGCCCGCGTCGGCCAGGCGGTCGATCGCATCGGCGAAGTGCCGACCGTCCCTGCCGGCGAGGCTGCGGCGCAGCTCCGTGTGGGCGGCCACGCCGCCGGCGGCGGCGACCTTCCGCACGATCCACCGCGCCACCCGCTGCGCCGCGGCGTCCTCCACCCGCTCGGCCACCAGCACCGCCCGGTCGCCTTCCGCTTCACCGCGGCGGCGGTTGCGCTCCCGCTCCACCTGGTTGAGGGTCGCGGTGATCCCGTCGCGGGTGCGGCGAGAGACGGTCGCGACGACGCCGGCGAGCTGCCAGTCCTCTTCGGTCACCTCGGCGCGCCCGTCCAGCAGGGCCAGCGCGGCGGCGGTCTTCAGCTGGGCGAATAGAGCGTGCCCGTCAAGGTCGCTGGGCTGACCGCGCAGCCGGGCCAACCGCGCGGCGTCCACCGCGGCGCGGGCGGCCTGGCACACCGGCAGCACCACGCGGCTGGTCCCGAACTCCGCCATCGGCCACGGCGGACGCTGCCACAGCAGCCCGGCAGGCAGGTCCGGAGCGACGTCGGGCGCCGCCGGGTCGGTGGCCGGGAGCCAGATGAAACGCTGTGGAGTGCCGCCGTCGGCGTCGGCGAGCAGCCCGCCAGCGCGGGCCGGCTGGACACCGACCAGCAGCGCCAGCCGGTACGAGTGCCCGGGGATGGGCAGCCGCTTGTCCGGGTCGGCGTATGAGAAGCCCAGCGCCTCACCGGACCACGCGCGGCGCAGCTCGGGCAGGAGGGTGGCACCCTGCCGACTCCCGAGCGCGGCCAATGTGTCGATCTCCGGCACGGACAGCAGCACGGCATCGGTGTGCCGCTCGATCCCGCCGCCGCGAACCCGCCGGGCGTACAGGTGGGCGATGCCCTCACCGGAGCCGACGCTGGCCGTCGTGATCGGCCCGACGTCGACCGATTCCTCTCCGATCCGCTCGGCGGTGCCCTTGCCCGCTGAAGACGCCCCTACGGTCGCCACAAACAGGTTCAGGGACCCGTGCCCACCCACCAGCGCGGGCAGCACCACGAACGGCGGGGTGGCCGTCACGACGCGGGTCAGGACGACGCCGAGGGTGGCCCAGGGTGCGCCGCGGCGGGCGCGGGCGAACTGGTGGACGCGGGCGAGGCTGGCCCGGGCCGCCCAGAAGTCGCCGTCGGCCGCCTGGTCCTCGGCCGGGCCGGGGACGGGCGTGGTCGCTGGCCGTTGGCGGTCGAGCCAGCCGGCCGGGTCGCAGAACTCGCACCCGTCGCGGTGGCACGGCGTCGACGGCGTGCACTCGCCCGCCGCGTCGACGTCGGCGGCCAGCTGGTCGCCGTCGACCTCGAGGTCCGGCGGCGGCCGGTCGATGTCCGACCAGTCGTACCCCTCGTCGGGCACGGCCGTGGTGGTCATGCCGCCCTACCGATCACGTCGCGTTCGGCCACGCCGAGGGTGGTGCCGTTCTCCGGCGAGCTGTACGGCTCCGGCCGGCGCGGCGCCGGCTGGCCGACGGTGCGGATCAGCCAGCGGATCACGTCGCGCCGGTCGTACGGCTTGACGCCGATGGCGCGGCTGATCTCGTCGGCGATGGCGCGTTCGGCGGCGGCGTACCCGTCGGCGTAGCCGAGGGCGTAGCTGGCCGCGTTCTCCCACTCGCACTGTTCGTGCCACGCGGGCGGTACGCTGCTGCTGGTCTCGCCGACCTGCTTGATGCCCTCGCCGGATGCCACCCCGGCGGGGGCGTTCTTCGTCTGCGGCATAGTCAGGCGGCCGTCTGCTCGGGCCGGTTGAGGTAGGCGTCGACGTCTTCCCAGCGGTAACGGACGTCTCGGCCGACCTTCACGAAGCGCGGGCCCTTGCCGCGGTACCGCCACTGCTCCAGCGTCCGGACCGGCTTGCGCATGTACTCGGCGACCTCTTCGGGCGTCGCCAACGGCAGCTTACTCACGGCGTTTCCCTTCTGGAATCACACGACTGTGATTCGGAACCGGCTGGCGTGAGTATGCGTGCACGGTTGCGTGTTCGTCAAACGGTGGGTACCGTTTGCATCATGGAAACACCCGAGGACGTGGTACGCGCCAACGTGCGGCAGCTGCGGGAGCAGCGACGCCACACCGTGCGCTCGCTGTCGGCCCTGCTCGGCCAGCTGGGGCGGCCGATCCTGCCGTCCGGCATCACGAAGATCGAAGACGGCACGCGGCGGGTGGACGTCGGCGACCTGGTCGCGCTCGCCATCGCGCTCGGCGTGAACCCAAACCGGCTGCTGCTGCCCGCCGATGACAGCGGTGAAGCGATCGCGCTGACTCCGGCCGTCTCGGCTATCCCCCGGCAGGCGTGGCCGTGGGCACGCGGGCAGCAGCAGCTCCTGCCCGGCGAGATCGCGCTCGGGCACGGAGAGCGCAGCTACGCCGAGGGTCTCGACGACTTCCGCCGGCACGCGCTGCCGGCCAGTGAGCGGCTACGGGACGACCACACCGCGGCCCGGGCCGCGCAGGACGTGCTCGCCAGCGTCCGGGCCATGCTCGACCGGGCTGAGCACCCCGAGGTCTACGAACGTGAGGACGAGCTGGCCGCGCGGAGTCCGCGCATGGCTGCCAAGTTCGGTCCCAACCCGAGCACCCCGGCGGGCCTGCGGGCCCGGCTACGCCGTCTGGTCGCCGAGGTGGAGGCGCTGATCGGGGACGACAATGGCGAGCGTTGAGCGCCGCAAGGACGGCCGCCCCGGCTACGTCTGCCGGTGGCGCGACGAGGCCGGCCGGCAGCGCAAGAAGTCGTTCACCCGGAAGGTCGACGCAGACCGCTACCGCGCCGAGGTCGAGCACAAGCTCAATACCGGCCAGTACGTCGACCCGAAGGCCGGCCGGACCACCTTCGAGGTGTACGCCGAGCAGTGGCGGGCCATGCAGCCGCACCGGCCGAACACCGCGGCGCGTACCCGGTCGCAGCTGACGAAGCACGTCTACCCGGCCATCGGCGGCCGGCCGCTGGCACAGCTGCGCGCCAGCGAGCTACAGGCATTCGTGACCGGCCTGGCAGTCGCCCCGTCCTCAGTGCGACCGATCTGGGCCACCGTGCGGGCGATCCTGTCGGCGGCGGTGCGTGACCGGCTGATCCCCTACGACCCGGCGGACCGGATCAAGCTGCCCGAGCTGCCCCGCCAGCAGATCACGCCGCTGACCGTCGACCAGGTCGACCAGCTGGCCGCCGCGGTGCCCGCTCGGTACCGGGCGCTGGTCGTGGTCGGCGCGGCGTCCGGGCTGCGGCAGGGCGAGCTGTTCGGCCTGCAGGTGGCCGACGTTGACTTCCTGCGCCGGACGCTGACCGTTGAGCGGCAGCTGCAGCCGGCGGCCGGCGGCGGGGTGGAGGTCGGACCGCTGAAGAACCGGTCGAGCTACCGGACGCTGCCCGTCGGCCAGGTCGTCGTCGACGCGCTCGCCGCGCACCTGGCGGCGTACCCGGCCGCCGGCGCGGCGTACGTCTTCCGCGACGACGACGGGCAGCCGCTGCACCGCAACCGGTTCAACCGCGACGTCTGGGGGCCAGCCCGGACGGCGGCCGGGCTGCCCGAGGTGACCTGCCACGACCTGCGGCACTTCTTCGCCAGCGTGCTGATCGGTGCCGGCCACAACCCGAAGGCGGTCGCCGAGCGGCTGGGCCACGCCGACCCGGCGATGACGCTGCGGGTCTACGCGCACCTCTGGCCGGAGGACGACGACCGGACGCGGCAGGCGATCGATGACGTGTTCCGGCGCGATGTGCCCCGCTTGCGCCCCGCGATGGAAGGCTGATCTATGTTTGCGCAGCTCAGACGCCGTGCGCGGCCACCACCCGCTATTTGGCGTTGAAGTAGTTCGCCTCCGGGTGGTGC
Organism: Micromonospora sp. GCM10011541; assembly: GCF_042650725.1. Lineage (NCBI taxonomy): Bacteria > Bacillati > Actinomycetota > Actinomycetes > Micromonosporales > Micromonosporaceae > Micromonospora > Micromonospora sp. GCM10011541. The sequence continues at coordinate 10,714 of NZ_JBHSBP010000012.1, read as the reverse complement.
ACCACGATGGCGTCGGTGGCCTGCTCCGGCACCAGCTGGAACTCCTCGGACAGCTGCACGCCGATCCGCTCGGCGCCCAGCAGCTTCACGATCTTCGCCCGGTCCTCCAGATCCGGGCACGCCGGATAGCCGAACGCGTACCGGCAGCCCCGGTAGTCGGTGCGCAGCAGGCCGGCCAGGTCCGCCGGATCGTCCTCGGCCACCGTCCGCCCACCCGGCAGGGTCAGCTCGGTGCGGATCCGCCGGTGCCAGTACTCCGCCAGGGCCTCGGTGAGCTGCACCGAGAGCCCGTGCACCTCCAAATAGTCGCGGTAGGAGTTGGCGGCGAACATCTTCGCCGTGTACTCGCTGATCGGCTGCCCGACGGTGACCAGCTGCAACGCCACCACGTCCAGCTCGTCGCCCTTGGGACGGAAGAAGTCGGCCAGGCAGAGCCGCCGCTCCTGCCGCTGCCGCGGGAAGGAGAACCGGGCCCGCTCCGCGTTGCCGTTCTTGTCCAGCACCACCAGGTCGTTGCCCTCGGAGTACGCCGGGAAGTAGCCGTACACCACCGCGGCCTCGAGGACCTGGTCGGCGATCAGCCGGTCCAGCCAGTACCGCAGCCGCGGCCGCCCCTCGGTCTCCACCAGCTCCTCGTACGACGGTCCCGTGCCGCCCCGGGCGCCGCGTAGCCCCCACTGGCCGAGGAAGGTGGCCCGCTCGTCGAGCAGCGCCGCGTAGTCGGCCAGCGGCACGCCCTTGACCACCCGGGTGCCGAAGAACGGCGGGGTGGGCACCGCCACGTCGGTGGCCACATCGGAGCGGACCGAGGCATCGTCCAGCTCCGGCAGCGCCTCGCTGACCATCGCCCGCTGCTTCTCCCGCCGCGCCCGCCGGGCGGCCAGGGCCGCCTCCCGCTCCGGGTCGACGACGGGCGCGCCGCCGCGCTTGGCCGTCATCACCCGGTCCATCAGGGACAGCCCCTCGAACGCGTCGCGGGCGTAGTGCACCTGGCCGGGGAAGACCGACCGGAGGTCGTCCTCGACGTACGCCCGGGTGAGCGCCGCCCCGCCGAGCAGGACCGGCCAGCGCTCGGCGACCCCGCGCGTGGCCATCTCCGCCAGGTTCTCCTTCATGATGACGGTGCTCTTGACCAGCAGCCCGGACATGCCGATCGCGTCGGCCCGGTGCTGCTCGGCCGCGTCGAGGATGGCGTTGATCGGCTGCTTGATGCCGATGTTGACGACCTCGTAGCCGTTGTTGGACAGGATGATGTCGACCAGGTTCTTGCCGATGTCGTGCACGTCGCCCTTGACGGTGGCGAGCACGATCCGGCCCTTGCCGCCGTCGTCGGCCTTCTCCATGTGCGGCTCCAGGTAGGCCACCGCCGTCTTCATCACCTCGGCGGACTGGAGCACGAACGGCAGCTGCATCTGGCCGGAGCCGAACAGCTCGCCGACCACCTTCATGCCGTCGAGCAGCAGGTCGTTGATGATGGACAGCGGCGACCGGCCGCCGGCCATCGCCGCGTCCAGGTCGGCCTCCAGGCCGTTGCGCTCCCCGTCGATGATCCGCCGCTTCAGCCGCTCGTCCAGCGGCAGCGCGGCCAGCTCCTCGGCCCGGGTGGCCCGCGCCGACGCGGCGTCCACCCCCTCGAAGATCTCGATGAACCGCTGCACCGGGTCGTGCCCCTCGCGACGCCGGTCGTAGACCAGGTCGAGGGCCGCCTCCCGCTGCTCCTCGGGGATCTTCGACATCGGCAGGATCTTGCTGGCGTGCACGATCGCCGAGGTCAGCCCGGCCTGCACGCACTCGTGCAGGAAGACCGAGTTGAGCACCTGCCGGGCCGCCGGATTGAGCCCGAAGGAGATGTTGGAGATGCCCAGGGTGAAGTTCACCCCCGGGTAGCGGGCGGCGATCTCCCGGATCGCCTCGATGGTCTCGATGCCGTCCCGGCGGGTCTCCTCCTGGCCGGTGGCGATCGGGAAGGTCAGCGCGTCGATCAGGATGTCCGAGCGGCGCAGCCCCCACCGGGTCGTCAGGTCCTCGATCAGCCGGCTCGCGACCCGGACCTTCCAGTCCTTCGTACGGGCCTGACCCTCCTCGTCGATCAGGAGGGCGACCACGGCGGCGCCGTGCTCGGCGACCACCGGCATCACCCGGGCGTAGCGGGACTCCGGGCCGTCGCCGTCCTCGAAGTTCACCGAGTTGACGACGCAGCGTCCGCCGAGCATCTCCAGCCCGGCCTCGATCACCGGCGGCTCCGTCGAGTCCAGCACGATCGGCAGCGTGGAGGCGGTAGCGAACCGGCCGGCCAGCTCACGCATGTCCTGCGTGCCGTCCCGGCCCACGTAGTCGACGCACAGGTCCAGCAGGTGCGAGCCGTCCCGGGCCTGGCTACGGGCGATCTCCACGCAGGCCTGCCAGTCGGCGGCGAGCATCGCCTCGCGGAACGCCTTCGAGCCGTTGGCGTTGGTCCGCTCCCCCACCATCAGCACACTGGCGTCCTGGGCGAACGGCACATGGTGGTAGATCGAGGAGACGCCGGCGTCCTGCCGCGGCTCCCTGGGGCCGGGGCGGGCGCCGTGCAGCCGCTCCGCCACCACCCGGATGTGCTCCGGCGTGCTGCCGCAGCAGCCGCCGATCAGCGAGACGCCGTACTCGGTGACGAAGCGCTCGAGGGCGTCGGCCAGCTCCACCGGGGTCAGCGGGTAGACCGCGCCGTCGGAGGTCAGCTGCGGCAGGCCGGCATTGGGCATCACCGACAGCGGCACCCGGGCGTGCTGGGAGAGGTAGCGCAGGTGCTCGCTCATCTCCGCCGGGCCGGTCGCGCAGTTCAGGCCGATCAGGTCCACGCCGAGCGGCTCGATCGCGGTGAGCGCCGCGCCGATCTCGCTGCCCAACAGCATGGTGCCGGTGGTCTCCACGGTGACGTGGCAGATCAGCGGGACCTTCCGCCCGGTCTCGGCCATCGCCCGATGCGAGCCGACCACCGCGGCCTTCACCTGGAGCAGGTCCTGGCAGGTCTCCACGATCAGCGCGTCCGCGCCGCCGGAGATCAGGCCGGCGGCGTTCTCCTGGTACGCGTCCCGCAGGGTGGCGTACGCGGCGTGCCCGAGGGTGGGCAGCTTGGTGCCCGGGCCGATCGAGCCGAGCACGAAGCGGGGCCGCTCCGGGGTGGCGTACGCGTCGGCGGCCTCCCGGGCGATCCGCGCGCCCGCCGCGGAGAGCTCCCGGATCCGGTGCTGGATGTCGTACTCGCCGAGGTTGGCGAGGTTCGCGCCGAAGGTGTTGGTCTCGACGCAGTCCGCGCCGGCCGCCAGGTAGGCGTCGTGCACCCCGCGGACGACGTCCGGCCGGGTGACGTTGAGGATCTCGTTGCAGCCCTCCAGCCCCTCGAAGTCGTCGAGGGTCAGGTCGGCCGCCTGCAGCATCGTCCCCATCGCCCCGTCGGCGATGAGGATCCGGTCCGCGAGCACATCCAGCAACGAAGTCCGCACAGGGCCAGGTTAGTGCGACGTCTCGCGCCCTGGTCGAGCCATGCTGGCCTTCCCACATACTGTCAGCGGGATCACCGAGTCCGGTTTGACTGTTTGGCGCGGCTGGTCCGACCCGCGACCGGCGCGGCCGGCGGGCCGCATCCCCTGCCGGCACGTAGGCTGACGGACGTGAAGGACATCAGGGACACCACCGTGCCCGGCGGGCGGACGTCGGGGCAACGGCCCGGCGCCGCTCCCGACGAGCAGTGCGAGGTGACGGCGTGACCGAGTTCGACGGGCTGCCGGTGCTGCGGTCCCCGGTCGCCATCGCGGCCTTCGAGGGCTGGAACGACGCCGCGGACGCCTCCACCGCCGCCGTGGAGCACCTGGAGCAGGTCTGGCAGGCCCGGCAGGTGACCGAGCTGGACCCGGAGGACTTCTACGACTTCCAGGTGAGCCGGCCGACCATCACCATGGCCGAGGGCGAGACCCGCCGGGTGGAGTGGCCCACCACGCGCTTCATGGTGGCCAGCCCGCAGGGCACCGAGCGGGACGTGGTGCTGATCCGCGGCATCGAGCCGAGCATGCGCTGGCGCACCTTCTGCGAGCAGGTGCTGGAGATCTGCCACAGCCTGGAGGTCGAGCGGGTGGTGCTGCTCGGCGCCCTGCTGGCCGACGTGCCGTACACCCGGCCGCTGCCGATCAGCGGCAGCGCGTCCGACGCCGAGGCCGCCCAGCGCTACCAGCTCACCCCCACCCGCTACGACGGGCCGACCGGCATCGTCGGGGTGCTGCACGACGCCTGCACCCGCGCCGAGGTGGACGCGGTCTCGTTCTGGGTGCACGTGCCGCACTACGCGAACAACCCGCCCTGCCCGAAGGCCACCCTCGCGCTGCTGCATCGGGTCGAGGAGGTGCTCGACCTGCCGGTGCCGATGGCCGACCTGGCCGAGGAGGCGGCCGAGTGGGAGCAGCGGGTGCGCAGCGCCGCCGAGCAGGACGCCGAGCTGGGCGAGTACGTCCGCGAGCTGGAGGAGCGGGTCGGCGACGCCGGCATCACCCCGTTGACCGGGGACGAGATCGCCCAGGAGTTCGAGAAGTACCTGCGCCGCCGCGGCGGCTCCGCCGGCCCGACCGCCGGCTCCTGGTAGCCGGCCCCTCCCCCCTGTCGCTCAGCGGGCCCCGGACGAGTCGTCCGGGGCCCGCTTCTTCGGCGTGTCCGGGCTGGCGCCGTCACACCCGCTAGGGCATCCTAGGAACCTAGCTGTCATGAGGAGGCGGGCATGCAGATCAACCCGGGCGCGGCCGAGTTCCCGCACCGGCAGATCGCCGCGCAGCTCAAGGCCCAGGTCCGCCGCGGCGACTGGGCGCCGGGCGAGCGGCTGCCGTCCATCCCGGCCATCGCCGAGATGTTCGGCGTGGCCAAGCAGACCGTGCAACGCGCCGTCGACCAGCTGCGGGTCGAGGGCATCCTGATCACCAAACCCGGCTCCGGTACGTACGTCCGGGGCACCCGGCGCCGGCTCAACCGGCTCGCCCGGGGCCGGTACGGCGGCTTCCGCGGCTACCACACCGACCTGGCCGCCCGGTACAAGCAGCAGCTCGTCTCCGTCGGCCGCGCCCCCGCCCCGCCCGAGGTCGCCGACGCGTTCGGGGTCTCCGACGGCACCGAGCTGCTCTGCCGGCGGCACCTGGTCCGCACCGACGAGTCACCGGTCGAGGTCGGCGCGTCCTGGTTCCTGCCCGCCGACACCGCCGGTACCTCGCTGGAGCGGGCCGAGGCGTTCGGTCGGCCGCTCTACCAGGAGGCGGAGGAGGCCACCGGCCGCCGGTACGCCACGGCGACGGACACCATCAGCGCCCGCCAGCCCAGCCGGGAGGAGGCGGAGATCCTGCAGATCCGCCCCGACACCCCGGTGCTGCACCTGCTGCACGTCGCCTACGACGGCCACCGCAAGCCGATCGAGGTCGCCCAGGCCACCTGGCCCGGCCCGATGACCACCCTCACTGAGGAGTACAAGATCCCCGCCCCCACCCCCGACCCGGACCCCGACCCCGGCCTGGTCCTCGGCTGACCCCGCCCCGCCCGCGCCGCGGCCTCCATGATCGTCTGCGGTGCACGGGGGTGACACGCCGTCGGTGCCGCCGCTGAACCGCAGACGATCAAGGCGAACCGCTTGGCCACCCGGCACCGAGGCGCCCAGCTGCCGCGGCGAGCGGAGCGCCGAGGCGGGGAGCTCAGAGGCGGATGCCGAGGAGGGCGTCGACGGTGTCGGCGAAGAGGGTGGGGCCCTGGGCGTCGTCGGCGACGCCGGCGAGGGCCTGCGCGGCCCACTCGTCGGCGACCGCCAGCGCGCCCGGCGTGTCCAGGTCGTCGGCAAGGCGGGCGCGTACCCCGGCCAGCAGCGCGGCCCCGGACGGCCCGGCGGGGACCGCGGCGGCCCGGCGCCAGCGCGCCAGGCGCTCCTGCGCGGTCACGAGCAGGTCCTCGGTCCAGGACCGGTCGGCGCGGTAGTGGCCGCTGATCAGGGCCAGCCGGACCGCCATCGGGTCGACCCGGTCGGCCCGCAGCCGGGAGACGAAGACCAGGTTGCCCTTGGACTTGGACATCTTCTCGCCGTCCAGGCCGATCATGCCGGCGTGCACGTAGTGGTCGGCGAAGGGCGCCTGGCCGGTCAGCCGTTCGGCGTGCGCGGCGGAGCACTCGTGGTGCGGGAAGAGCAGGTCGTTGCCGCCGCCCTGCACATCGATCCGGTCGCCGAGCAGGTTCAACGCGATCACCGCGCACTCGATGTGCCAGCCGGGGCGGCCGGCGCCCAGCTCGCCGCCGGGCCAGGACGGCTCGCCCTCCCGGGCGCCGCGCCACAGCAGCGGGTCGAGTGGGTCCCGCTTGCCGGCCCGGTCCGGGTCGCCGCCGCGCTCCGGGAAGATCTCCAGCATCTGCTCCCGGGTCAGGTTCGACTCGTACCCGAACGCCGGGGCGGCGGAGATGTCGAAGTAGACGTCGCCGGTGCCGTCGTCGAGGCGGTATGCGGCGCCGTCCTTGAGCAGGACGAGGACCTTGTCGGCGATGTCCGGGATCGACTCGACCGCGCCGACGTAGTGCGCCGGCGGGATGATCCGCAGCGCCTCCATGTCCTCCCGGAACAGCGCGGTCTCCCGCATGGCCAGGACCTTCCAGTCCTCGCCGTCACGCTCGGCCCGCTCCAGCAGCGGATCGTCGATGTCGGTGACGTTCTGCACGTAGCGCACGGTCACGCCGGCGTCCCGCCACATGCGCTGCACCAGGTCGAACGTGATCATCGTGGCGGCGTGCCCGAGGTGGGTGGCGTCGTACGGGGTGATGCCGCAGACGTACATCGAGGCGGCGCCGTCGGGCTCGCTGGACTGGACGCCCTGCCGCGCCGAGTCGTACAACCTCAGCGGCACGCCCTCACCCGGCAGCCGTGGCACCTCGTGTCCCACCCAAGACTCCATGACCGTCAGCCTAACGAGCCGCCCACCCGCCCGATGCCGCCCTGGGCGTGATCAACGCGACAACGGCTCACATCGGCGGCCAGGGCATCGCCGGCCAGTCCTCGGGCGGCTGGGGGAACCGCCCGCTCTCCCGCAGCCGGTCGACGCGGGCGGCCAGCTCAGCGACCTCGCCGATCGTCAGGTGCTCGGCCAGTTCCTCGCCGAGCGGTCCGGCGACCTGACGGGCGAGCGCGTCGAGCATCTCCACCGCGTCGGGCGGCAATTGCCGGCCGGCCCAGCCCCAGAGCACCGTGCGCAGCTTCTCCTCGATGTGGAAGCACACCCCGTGGTCCACACCGTAGATCCGGTCCTCCGGCCCGATCAGCACGTGGCCGCCCTTGCGGTCGGCGTTGTTCAGCACCGCGTCGAGGACGGCGAGGCGGGCCAGCCGGGGGTCGTCGGCGTGCGCCAGGGCGTACGCGGCGCCGTCGTCGTCGCGGGCCGCGGCGACCGGGAACCAGCGCGGCGGCAGGGCGTCCGCCGGCACGAACCCGACCAGCGGCTCGGCGTCCGCCGGCTCGTCGATCCAGAGCTGGCACGAGCCTGGACCGAACGGGCCGTCCCGCAGCACCGTCGGGGGCACCAGGTCCCAGCCGGTGGCGCGGGAGACCAGGTAGGCGGCCACCTCGCGGCCGGCGAGCGTACCGTCGGGGAAGTCCCAGAGCGGGCGCTCGCCGCGTACCGGCTTGTAGACGCAGCGGGCCGTCACCCCGTCCAGGCTGAGGATGCCGCGCAGCGTGGTGTTGGAGGCGTCGACCAGCCGCCCCTCGAGGTCGAGCTCACCGTCGATCAGCAGGCGGAGAGCGACGGCGCTGTCCTGTCGGGGCTGGAGTTCCGACGAGGTCACCGGTGATAACCGTTGTGCCGCGGACAGAGATGGCCGGCCGGGTCCAGCGGCTGACCGCAGAGCGGGCAGGGCGGGCGGCCGGCGTTGACCACGCGGCGGGCCCGCTCGATGAAGGCGCGGGTCGCCTCGGGGGTGAGCCGCACCCGCAGCCGGTCGAGGTCCTCGTCCGGCTCGTCCGGCTCCTCGTCGGCGTCCTCGTCGTCCTCCACGTCGCCCAGCTCGACCTCGGCCTCCGCCTCACCGACGGCGATCGCCTCGATCACCACGGTGGCGGTGTCCACGTCGAAGGCCAGGCCCAGGGTGCCGACCCGGAACTCCTCGTCGACCGGGGTGTCCAGCGGGTCGTTGTCGCCGGCGGCGGGGGTCGTCTCCGGCAGGTCCACGCCGAACCGGCGCTGCGCCTCGGAGAGCAGCTCCTCCAGCTTCTCGGCGAGCAGGGACACCTGGACCTTCTCCAGCGCGACGCTGACCAGCCGGCCACCGCCGCGCGCCTGGAGGAAGAACGTACGCTCCCCCGGCGGGCCGACGGTCCCGGCGACGAACCGCTCCGGCGGCTCGAAGGCGTGCACCTGGTGGGTCATACCCACGACCCTATCCGGCGCGTGGAGGCGTCGCGCACCGCACCGACGGTGGTTCCGCCCAGGGCGAAACGCCACCGGCCACGCCGCGGCGCCCCGGGCGTGGCGACGCGGCTCACCGGGCCGCCCCCGCGCCACCGCCCACCGCGGCGTCGGAGTCGACCGCGCGGGTGGCCCGTCGACGCCGCTTGCGCGGCGGCGGCACCAGCCCGGCCAGATCGCCGCCGGTGTCGTTGAGCCGGACCAGGAAGGGCCGCAACGGCGTGTAACGGATCGCCGTCACCGACGCCGGGTCCGCCACGATCCGCTGGAAAAGATCCAGGTGTACGCCCAGCGCGTCGGCCACGATGGCCTTGATCACATCGCCGTGGCTGCACGCCAGCCAGACCGCCTCCGGACCGTGCTCGGCGCTGATCCGGGCGTCCCAGGACCGCACCGCCGCCACCGCCCGGGCCGACATCGCGGCCATCGACTCCCCCGCCGGGAAGACGGCGGCGCTCGGATGCTGCTGCACCACCGGCCAGAGCGGCTCCTTGGCCAGCTTCTTCAGCGGCTGCCCCTCCCAGCTGCCGTACCCGCACTCGATCAGCCCCTCCTCCACCACCGGCTCCGCCTCGGGCAGAGCCAGGTCCAGGGTCTGCCGGCAGCGGATCAGCGGGCTGGTCACCACCGCCGCGAGCGGAAGGCCGCGCAGCCGCTCCCCGACCGCGGTGGCCTGGGCGCGACCCGTCTCGTCCAGCTCGACCGGCTGCCGGCCGGCCAGGCCGCCGTCGGCGTTCGCGGTGGTCCGGCCGTGTCGCAGAAGGAGAAGGGTCGCCACGGTGACCACCCTAGGGCGTCCGGCCCGGGTACGCCCTCACGGTCGCTTTCGCGGCCGCCGCGCCCCTGGTGTCGGCCGTTCCGTTCGGCCGTGGCCGCTTCGGATGCGCCCTGCGCCGGCTGTTCCGCAGGACGAGGGCAGGGCGCCACCGAGGCACCCCGGCCCGGCTCAGTCGGCCGTCCCGATCTGCTGGAACGCGCGGGCCAACTGGACCAGGTCGAAGCCCTCGAAATGATCCAGGAACCGCCGCCGCACGCTGGCCAGGTGACTCGGCCAGGACTCTTCCAGGCGGGCGAAGCCGGCGTCGGTCAGGACGGCGTTCCAGCCGCGGGCGTCCTTCTCGCACCTGACCCGCTCGACCAGCCCCGCCGTCTCCAGGCGGGTGATGGTCCGGGTCATCCCGCTGAGCGAGAGTTCGCACGCCCCCGCGAGTTCGCTCATCCGCATCTGCCGGCCCGGCGCCTCCGACAGGTGCATCAGGGCCGTGTATTCGGTGAGGGGCAGCTGGCGCTCCCCCACCAGGTCGGCGTCGATCGCGCGGGGCAGCACGTACATGACCCGGCCGAGGGAGCGGACCAGCGCCTCCTCGGCGGGGCTGAGCGGTTCGGGTTCTCGGGAGGTCCGGGACATGCCATTCATCCTAGTTGCTTGACCGGACAACCTTCACCTCGGTGATGTGACGTCGGCCATGAGTATTTGCTTGGTCAAGCAATCGCTCGCTAGCTTCGGCGACGCCAGGCAAGGACCGTCGGACTGGAAGGGCACCAGACACATGACCAGGATCGGGATCATCCTCGGCAGCACCCGCCCGGGGCGTAACGGAGAATCCGTCGCCCGCTGGGTGCTCGAGGTGGCCAAGCAGCGCGCCGACGCGCAGTTCGAGCTGATCGACCTGCTCGACTACCAGCTGCCGCACCTCGACGAGGCGTACCCGCCGTCGATGGGCCAGTACTCCCAGCCGCACACGCTGCGCTGGGCCAACACCATCGCGTCGTTCGACGGGTTCGTGATGGTCACCCCGGAGTACAACCACTCCACCTCGGGTGCCCTGAAGAACGCCATCGACTTCCTCTACGCGGAGTGGAACAACAAGGCGGTCGGTTTCGTCAGCTACGGCTCGGTCGGCGGCACCCGCGCCGTCGAGCACCTGCGCCTGATCGCCGGCGAACTCCAGATGGCCGACGTGCGGTCCCAGGTGGCGCTGTCGCTCTTCACGGACTTCGAGAACTTCAGCGTCTTCAAGCCGAACCAGTTCCAGCAGGACGCGCTGAGCACCACCCTCGACCAGGTCGTGGCCTGGAGCACCGCGCTCGCCCCGCTGCGCAATCGCTGAACACATTTCCACCTGATTCGCCGGATGGCCGCGGGATCCTCCCGCGGCCATCTCCCTGCCGCCCCGGCCGGTTCCGTCCGGCAGCTCCCCACCCGCCCCTAGAGCCTGTGTCGAAGTCGGTCACAGCCACTCGCTGATCGCGGCGACGTGCACGGTGGCTTC